>DATEGF010000099.1:0-34765 GCA_035280245.1 Allostellaceae bacterium | reverse complement strand
ACGGAGGAGCGGCTTCACTCATCGCCTACCCTTACAACACCTGATCGAGAAAAGCCCGCGTCCGCTCCTCGCGTGGAGCGACCAGCAGCTCCCCCGGCGGACCGTGCTCGACGATGACGCCTTTCTCCGTGAAGTACACGTGATCCGCGACCTCGCGAGCGAAGCCCATCTCATGGGTCACGATCATGCAGGTCATCCCGTCCTCCGCGAGCTCGCGGATCGTGAAGAGCACCTCTTTCTTCGTCTCGGGGTCGAGCGCCGCGGTGACCTCGTCGAACAGCATCACCAGCGGGCTCATGGCAAGCGAGCGCGCGATCGCGACGCGCTGCTGCTGGCCGCCCGAGAGCTCGCCGGGATAGGCACCCTCCTTGTCCGCGAGCCCAACCTTGGCGAGCAGTCGCCGTGCCCGCTCCTCGACCTCGCGCCGGTCCTGCTTCAGCACGTGAATCGGCGCCATCATCACATTCTGCAGTGCCGTGCGATGGGGAAAAAGGTTGTACTGCTGGAACACCATGCCGACCTTGCGCCGGAGCGCGATCTTGTCGAGCGCGGGATCGTTCACCTCGATGCCGTCGATCGCGATCGAGCCGCTGGTGACCGGCACCAGCGCATTGGTGCAGCGGAGCAGCGTCGATTTGCCGGAACCGGAGGGTCCGATGATGCAGACGCTCATGCCACGCGCGATCGAGAAGGAGATGTCGCGGAGCACGACGACATCGCCGAACCGTTTCTCGACTCGGCTCAGGACGACGAGTGCGTCGGCGTTTTGTGCCATCGCGTCAGATGCGGACCCGGAAGCGCCGCTCCAGCGCGGCGGTCCAACGGGCGATCGGATAGCAATAGAGGAAGAACCACGAGAGCAGCATCAGGTACATCGGGATGAAGAGCTCGGTGCGTCCCTCAGCGACCAGCGCAGCGCGCGCAAGCGTCATCGAATCCTGGATGCCCACGATCGAGATCAGCGGTGTCGACATCGTGAGGATGGCATAGAGGTTCATCCAGGGTGGGATCATGCGCCGGAGGCACTGCGGCAGGATCACCATCCAGAGGATCTGGGACCGCGAGAAGGCGAGCGCCTCGCCGGATTCCCACTGCTCGACCGGGATCGACTGGACGCCGCCGCGCACGATTTCGGCGACGTTCGCCATCACCGGCAGCGAGAGACCGATCACGGCCTTCGCCGCGTCCGGCAACGGCACCGTCGCGAAGGGGAGCGTGATCGAGAACGGCAGCAGGAACATGCAATAGAACAGCAGCACCAGCCGGGGCGCATTGCGGAAGAACTGAATCATCGCGCTTGCCGCGTGCCGGAGCCACGCAAGCTGCGACACCCGACCGAGCCCGAGCCACAGGCCCAAGCCAGTGCCGGCGGCCATCGACAACACGCTCACCAGCAGATTGAACAAGAAGCCCTCGAGGATGAGCGGCGACCATTTGAGCAGGATCGCCACCACATCGAACGAGCCCGCCCCGCCAATGGCCGCGCGCGCGTCGGCGGTCAGCACCGAGAGCGCGAAGGCCGTGAGCACGGCGATGAGCAAGCCACCGCTGAGCCAGCCGCGCGCGATGTCACCGCCTTGAGTTTGCACGGCTAGCCGGGGCGAGATCAGGACCGGGAGCGCCGTCATGGGTTGTAGCCGGGAATGCGCAACGCCCGCTCCCATCGGCTCATGCCCGCGACCAGCACCGCAATCAAGGCAACATAGGTCACCAGGAGCACATTCATCATCTCGCGGACGTTGAGGACCTCGGACCAGATCTGCGCCGCGGCGTAGAGCAGCTCGGGCACCGCGATCGCATAGGCGAGCGTCGTGGTCTTCACGAGATTGACGAGGTTGTTGTTGAGCGCGGGCAGGCTGATGCGGAAGGCAAGCGGCAAGAGGACGTGCCAGAACACGCCGAGCCGGCTGTAGCCCAGGGACTCCGCGGCCTCGACCATGGCGCGCGGCACCGCCTCAATGCCCGAGCGGAAGATCTCGATGTTGAACGCACCCGCGAACAGCGAGAGCGACAGGATCGCCCAGCCGATATTGCTGATGGGCGGCACCAGCATGCCGTGCTCGTCGATAACGTGCGGGAGCTGATTGCCGATCGCAAAATAGAAGAAGAACAGCTGCACCAGCGGCGGCGTATTCCGGAAGAACTGGATATAGCCCTGCACGAGCCCGCGCACCGCGCCGAAGCGCGCGCCCTGGAGCCACGCGCCGACGATCCCGATCACGAGGCTCAAGACCGTGCAGATCAGCGACAGCCAGACCGTGGTCCAGAGCCCCTCCAGGAACCGGCTGCGATCGAGCGCGTCGTAGAAGATAGACAGGTTGATGCCGCGGGCGTCATTGAGCCAGCGGAAGAAGTCGGCGATCCCCTCCATCTCCGGTTCCCGTCACCGGCGCCGCGCGCCGGCGCATCAGCTCCCTTTGTACTTGTCGTGCATCTCCTGCAGGAACGGGCTCGACTTGATGCCCCATTTCTTCTCGAGCTCGACCAGCGTCCCCGTCTTGTGCCAGTCGACGCTGAGCTTCTTCAGGAACTCGCCCAAGGGCCCATTGAGGTCGTCGAGCTTGACGCCCATGGCCCAGGCCTGCGGGTCCTCGCTCGCCAGCGGCATCTCGTAATCCGCCCACTTGGGGTCGCCCGCCGAGAGCGTCGACACGATCAGCGTGTCGTCGAACAGGAAGCCCACGCAGTTGCCGCCCTGGAGCGCGCTCATGGCCTCGGGTACCGCGGGGAATACAACGAGCTCGGGCCCATAGAGCTGGCTCACGCGCCGATTGTAATAGGCGCCCTGCACCGCGCAGACCTTGCGCCCCTTGAGGTCGCTCCATTGCTTGAGTCCGGCCGATTTGGGCGCCAACACGTTGGTGGCGCCGGCGTAATAATTGGGCTCGATCATGCCGACCACCTTCCGGCGCTCGGGCGTGTCGCCCATCGTGGCGAGGATGAGGTCGATCCGACCCTGGGTCAGGAACTCCATCCGGTTCGCGCCGGTGACCGGGATCAGCTCCAGCTTGACGCCCAGCTTCGTCGCGATGTCCTGCGCCAGATCGATCTCCATGCCGACGATCTTGCCGGAGGGATCGACGAAGCCCCAGGGCTTGTAGTCGTTCTTGACGCCGACCACGATCGAGCCGCGCTGCTTGATCTTGTCGAGCGTGTCGTCCGCACGCGCCGGCGCCATGAGCACACCAGCCAGCATCAGGCAGGCCAGTGCTGCCCTCGTGACCATCCCGAGCATCCCTACTCCTCCCTTTCCGCGAGCACCCTGTTTCCCGCACAATTTGCGTCGGTTTGGCGTCCCCGACAAGCGCGAACGAGGCAGAACATGGGATCGCGGAAACGAGATACGAGCCGGTCGAAACGGGCGCTCGCGTCGGTGCCGCCCAGCACGACCCGAAAGCAGCTGCTGATCGACGGCACCGACCGGCAATTCCGCGAATTCATCGACGACTTCGTGCAGCTCTCCGGCCGCCTGCAGGCGCTGCGTCAGGCCTTGGCACGCGCCATGGGAATGACGGCACCGCAATACAACATTCTCATGATCCTCGCGCGCGCCGAGGTCCCAGCGGGCGTGAGCATGTCGGCACTCGCCCGCCGACTGGGCGTGAGTCTCTCCTTCGTAGTCTCGCAGACGCAGACCCTCGAGCGCATGAGCTTGGTCGAACTCCGGCGCAATCCGTCTGACCGCCGGAGCGTCCTCGCCGCCCTCACCCGAGGCGGACGCACGCGGATCATCCGCGCGGCCACCCGCATTCAGCGGGTGAACGACCGACTCTTCGCCAGCCTGACGCGCGCCGAACTCAGGACGATCGACGGCGTGATCAAGCGCATCCTCAGGGGCAGCGAGGCGGCGGCGCTTGCTCTGAAAGGAAAATAGCGTGCGATCCCGGCGAATTAGTGAACCTAGTTCACCTTGTACCGAGGCCACGAAACTGACATCATGCCGGGCACGCATGGCCCGAGGCGATCCGATGATCAAAACCGGCCAACAGCATCTCGAGAGCATCCGCGACGGCCGCACCGTGTTCCTGGACGGCCGTGCTGTCGAGGACGTGACGACCCATCCCGCCTATCGCAACGCCGCGGCAACGGTCGGCTCTCTCTACGACTTTCAGGCGGCGAACCCGGAGCTCATGACCTTCGAGGTGCCGGGAACCCGGCGGCGCGCCAACCGCGCCTGGGAGTTGCCGCGCTCCTACGCGGAACTGGTCCGGCGCCGCAAGGCCCTGACCGCCTGGTCGGAGCTGCACTGCGGGTTCATGGGCCGCTCGCCCGACCATGTGGCGTCCTGCATCGCTGCCATGGCGATGGGGCGCGACCTCTTCGAGGAGCAAGGCAAGGGACGCGGCAAGGCAATCTGGGATTATTACGAATACGCGCGCGACCGCGATCTCTACCTCGCCTACGTCATCATCGATCCGCAGGCGGACCGCTCGAAGGCGACGGGCGAGCAACAGGACGAGTGCCTGACCGCGGCGATCTGCGACGAGGACGGCGCGGGGATCACCGTCAAGGGCGCCAAGATGCTCGGTACCTCGGCGATCTTCGCGAACGAGGTGCTGGTCGCCTCGCTCCGCCCGGTGCGCGAGGGCGACGCCAAGTATGCCTTCACCGCGGCGGTCCCGATCGGCGCCAAGGGCGTGAAGCTGCTGTCGCGCAAATCCTACGAGGCCGCGGCCCCATCGCGCTTCGATTATCCCCTCGCCTCGGTCTTCGACGAGAACGACGCCATCGTCTATTTCGACGAGGTGAAGATCCCGTGGGAGCGCGTGTTCGTGCACCGCAATCCCGCTATGTCACAGGCCCAGTTCCACTCGACGCCCGCGCATTCCTATCAGAATTATCAGGCGCAGATCCGGCTTGCGGTGAAGCTGCGCTACCTCGCGGGGCTCGCGCGGCGGATTTGCGAGACGATCGGCACGATCGACTTCCCGCAGGTGCGCGACACCCTGGGCTTGCTCGCGGCCAAGGCGGGCATGATCGACGCCACGGTCCACGCCATGGAGGTGAACGGCAAGAGGTATGGGCCCTATTTCGTGCCGGATCGCGCGACGCTCTATGCCGCGGGCGCGCTCGCGCAGCAGATCTATCTCGAGGTCGTGGGAGCCGTCCGGGAGCTCGCCGGCGGCGGTGTCATCATGCTACCGTCGTCGGCCCATGACTTCGCCAATCCCGAAGTGGCGGAGCTCATCGGCAAGACTCAGCTTTCGGCCAACACCGACGCTCACGGCCGGGTCAAGCTGTTCAAGCTCGCTTGGGACAGCATCGGCTCCGAGTTCGCCTCGCGCCACGCCC
Source organism: Allostellaceae bacterium (assembly GCA_035280245.1). Lineage (GTDB taxonomy): Bacteria > Pseudomonadota > Alphaproteobacteria > ATCC43930 > CGMCC-115725 > DASZHJ01. The sequence continues at coordinate 29,473 of DATEGF010000099.1, read as the reverse complement.
AGTACGAGATGTTCTACAGCGGCGCCAAGCACTTCACGATCGCCAATGCCTATCGGACCTACGATTGGGCGGGTGCGACCGCGCTGGTGGACGGATTGATGGCACAGTACGATTTGCCGAACCCGCGAGAGACACGGTGAGCATTCCCGTCGCACGACACGACCCCGCTCCGCTGATCATCGGCGATATCACCGTCGCACCCGCGAGCCGCGCGCGCCTGCAGCTCGATCTCGTCGAGCTCGCCGACGGCGCGAAGGTCAAGCTGCCGGTGGTCGCGATCAACGGCGCGCGGCCGGGGCCGCGGCTCTATCTAGGGGCCGCCATTCACGGCGACGAGGTGAACGGCGTCGCGATCCTCTCCGAGGCCTTGGCGGCGCTCGATCCCGCGACGCTCGCCGGCAGCATCATCTGTGTCCCCGTGCAGCATCCGCTGGCGTTCTACGCCGACCATCGCATTCCGATCTCGCAATTCATGAAGTCGCCGCTCGACCAGGCGCCGATCGACGCCTGGACCTGCTTTCCCGGCGATCCCCGCGGCAATCTCGCGCAGATCGTCGCGGCGACGCTGTTCGGTCTGATCCGGCGCTGCTCCTGCGCGATCGATATTCACACACCCACGCGCGGGGGCCGCTACGTGCCGATCGCGATCCTGCCGAACCTCTCGCTCGGCGCATCGGCGGAAACGGCGGCCTGGCTCGCCGAGCAGACCGCGACCGGCTACATCATGAAGACCAATATCGGCATGTACGTGAGCCCCGGCATCCTCTGCGTCGAGGCCACGAAAGCGGGGGTGCCTGCCTTCACCTTCGAGATCGGCGAAGGTGGCCAGCTCGAGCGTGCGATGATCGACGAGGGTGCGCGCTGCGTCCGGAACGCCCTCGTGGGGCTCAGCATGATCGCGGGCGAGCGGCGCCTGCCGGCGACCTCTCACGTGATGCGGGAATTCCTGGGCATTCGTGCCCAGCGCGGCGGGTTGTTGCACACGCTGACGCCGCTCGGCCGCGAGGTCCGGCGCGGCGACACGCTCGCCCGCATCGTCGACATCTACGGCGATACGGTCGAGACGGTGCTGGCACCCGAGGCCGGCGTGTTCGTGCGAAGCACCACGCTCTCGACCGTCTCCACCGGCGAGCGCGTCGCCACTCTCGGCCTGCTCTGATCGGAGATGGGTGCCGACGAGCGGCAGCGCTTCGAGGCCGATGTCCGGGCGAGCCTCGGCGCGGTCGCTGAGCTCTGCGCGGAATTGATCCGTGTCCCCAGCGAGAACCCGCCGGGCGACACCGGTCCGCTCGCCGCCGTCATCGAGACGAAACTCGCGACCGCGCCCGCGATCGCCGTCCGGCGCGTGATCGCGCGGGAGCCCGCGGTCAATCTGATCACGAAGCTGGCGGGCGCGCGGCCCGGCCGCAGGCTCGTGATCAACGGTCATCTCGACACCTTCCCGGTCGGAGCCCGGGCAAGATGGACCGTCGATCCCCTGGGCGGAATCATCCGAGACGGCCGCCTCTACGGCCGCGGCGCCGCCGACATGAAGGCTGGGCTCGCCGCGGCTGTCATGACCGCGCTTCTGATGGCCAAGCATCGCGCCGCCTTTGCGGGCGAGCTGGTGCTGACCCTCGTCGGCGACGAGGAGACCGGCGGTCGCTGGGGCACGCAATATCTGCTCGCAAACGAGCCCGATGCCGTCGGCGATGCCATGATGAACGGCGATGCCGGCTCGCCCGACGTGCTGCGCTTCGGCGAGAAGGGCCAGATCTGGATCGAGGTCGAGGCGCGCGGCAAGAGCCATCACGGTGCCCATGTGCATCTCGGCGACAATGCGATCGAGAGGCTGACGCACGCGCTCGCGCGGCTCGTCGAGCTCCGCAAGCTCCCCTGCCCTGTCCCCGCCGACATCCGAAAGGCGATCGTCGCCGCGGGCCCACGCTCCGAGCGGGTCTCGGGCGCCGGCGAGACCGATGCCCTGCAGGGGATCACCGTCAACATCGGGACCATCGAGGGCGGCAGCAGCGTGAACCTGATCCCCGACCGCGCGGCTGCCAAGGCCGACATCCGGTTCCCGCCGGGCATGACGGTCGCGGATGTGCTCGGTGAGATCGAGCGGTTGCTTGGCGGACTCCGCAACATCGCGGTCAAGACGCTCTCGAGCGCGGAGCCGAACTGGACGGATCCCGCCCACGAGATCCTCGCCCGCACGACCGCGAATGCCGCCGCCCATCTGGGACGCGCACCCACCTGCAACATGCGCCTGGGTTTCTCGGACTCCCGGTTCTATCGGTACAAGGGCGTCCCGTCGGTGGTCTACGGTCCGGTTCCACATGGCATCGGAGGACCGGACGAGCACGTGACGCTCGAGGACCTTGAGGCGGTGTTTTATGTCCACGCCATGACGGCCTTCGACTTCCTGGCAGATCCAGGCCCAAGCCGCCAACCTTGACAGGCGCCCGGCCGCCGCTATTGTCCCGCCCAACTCCGCCCTCTGTTACCGGATTTCAGCCATGGCCAAGACCAGCAGCGTCCTGATCAAGCTCGTGAGCACCGCAGACACCGGCTTCTACTACGTCACGCGCAAGAACCCGCGCACCAAGACCGAGAAGATGGGGCTCAAGAAATACGATCCCATCGCACGCAAGCACGTGGTCTTCAAGGAAGGCAAGATCAAGTAGATCGCCGCGGCCGTCGCTGCCGGCATCCCAGGGCTCCGCTCGCGGAGCCCTGTTTCGTTTCAGCCCATGGCCTTGAGTGCGCTCTTGGGAGCCGCCGCTTCCGGCGCGTCGGGCGAGCTCAACACGCGGTTTCGGCCCGTGCGCTTCGCCGTATAGAGGGCGTCATCGGCGCGCTTCAGGAGGGCCGCCGAGGTATCTTCGCCCCCCGGCAGGGTCGCCGCGACCCCGATGCTGATGGTGACGGGAACTCCGGTCGGCAAATCCGGCGAGACGAAGAGATCGTCCGCAATGGCTTTGCGCAGGCGCTCGGCGACCGCGGCCGCGACCGCCAGCGGTGTCTCCGGCATCACCACCACGAACTCCTCGCCGCCATAGCGCGCGACGAGGTCGAAGGGCCGCACGTTTCGCGCGATGCGCTGCGAGATCTCGCAGAGCACGGCATCGCCGCCGGGATGGCCGTAGGTGTCGTTGATGTTCTTGAACCGATCGATATCCATGGCGAGGAGCGCCGGGCCGTCGGCCCCCTTGGCGGCGCGCGCCATCAAACCCTCGAGATGCGCGGTGAGGTAGCGTCGGTTGTAAAGGCCGGTGAGGCTGTCGGTGAGCGCCATCGAGAGGCTGCGCTGATAGGTCTCTCGGAGCCGCTCCTGCAGCCGCTTGCGCCGGATCTGCGTGCGCACCCGCGCCGTCAGCTCGTTGCGATCGATCGGCCGGACGAGGTAGTCGGTGGCGCCGAGGTCGAGGCCCTTGGCGAGCCGCGCGAGCTCCTCCGCCTCGCCGATCAGCAGGATCGGCACGCTGCGGGTTGCCTCGGTCGCCCTGAGCTCGGCGACCAGGCGGAGCGTGTCCTCCTGCTCGGAGAGCGCGAGCACCAGGAGATCGGCGCCGGTCGCCGCGGCGATCTGCGCCTCGGCGCTCTTCGTCGCGTGCACCACCGTATGGGCCGAGAGCGTGTCGACGATGCGCTGGGCGCTCAGCGGGCGATCCTCGAACACGATGATCCGCGCGGGGCGAGTATCCTCGGTGGTCTTTGACTCGCCGTCGGCAAGCGCCGCCAGGCGGCCGTAGGTCTCCTCGCGCAGCCGCCACTCGTCGGTCATGCGCTTCAGGCGCACCAGCGAGCGCACCCGAGCGAACAGCGCGACGTCGCTCACGGGCTTGGTCAGGAAGTCATCGGCGCCCACGTCGAGGCCGCGCACCCGGTTCGCGCTGTCGGAGAGCGCCGTGATCATCACCACCGGGACATCGGCGGTCGCGGGATCGGCCTTGAGGCGCCGGCAGACCTCGAACCCATCCATCAGCGGCATCATGATGTCGAGCAGCACGATGTCGGGCCGCTCGCGCTTCGCTTGCGCGAGCGCCGCCATGCCGTCCGACGCGGTCACCACGTGGAAGTACTCGCTCGCGAGCTTCGCCTCGAGCAGCTTGACGTTGATCTCGACGTCGTCGACCACCAGGACGCGCGCTGACATGGCCTAGTGCCTCAGCTCAGGAACCGCTCGACAGTCTGGAGGAAATTGGCGACCGAAATGGGCTTGGCGATGTAGGCCTCGCAGCCGCCCTCCCGGATTTTCTCCTCGTCACCCTTCATCGCGAAGGCGGTGACGGCGATGATCGGAATGGCCTTGAGGTCGTCGTCCTCCTTGATCCATTTCGTCACCTCGAGGCCGGACACCTCGGGCAGCTGAATGTCCATGAGGATCAGATCGGGATGGTGCTGGCGCGCCAGCTTCAGCGCCTCCATGCCATCCTTGGTCTGGAGGGTGTCGTACCCGTGCGCCTCCAGGAGATCATGGAAAAGCTTCATGTTGAGATCATTGTCTTCGACAATGAGGACCCGCTTGCTCATCGGACGCTCGCGCCTCCAGCTTTGCCAGATGTGCCCGGGCGCCCCTTCGGCGGCACGTCACATCGGTGCATTCTACACCACCAGGACCGGCCATACCGTCCCCCGGACGGCACTATGCCCGATCCCGGATGCAGGGTTACCAAGTTTTATCTTAAGATTTCGTAACTTTTACGGTGTCGAAACCATAGATCGAGGCCCGACGTGAGCGCCCTAATTCGTATCGGCATCGATCTCGGCGGCACGAAAATCGAGGCGGCAGCGCTCGATAGCGAGGGAGTGATCCGCTACCGCCGGCGCGTCGCGACGCCTGCGGGAGACTATCCCAGCACGATCCGCGCGGTCTGCGAGCTCGTGGCGGCGCTCGAGCGCGACCTGGGCGCGAGCGGCACGGTCGGGATTGGCATCCCCGGTGCGCTCTCGCCCGCGACCGGCCTGGTCAAGAACGCGAATTCCACCTGTCTCATCGGCCGGCCCTTCGATCGCGACTTGGCGGCGGCGCTCGGCCGGCCGGTGCGGCTCGCTAACGACGCCGACTGCTTCGCGCTCTCCGAGGCGGTCGACGGCGCGGCCGCGGGCGCCCCGACCGTATTCGGCGTGATCCTGGGGACCGGCGTCGGCGGCGGCGTGGTCGTGCGCGGCCGCCTGCTCGATGGACCCAATGCCATCGCGGGCGAATGGGGTCACTCGCCCCTGCCGTGGCCCAGGGATGAGGAGCTGCCGGGCGCGCGGTGCTATTGCGGCAAGCATGGCTGCGTCGAGACGTTCGTCTCGGGACCCGGCATGTCCCGCGACCACGCGACCGCCACCGGCGAGGCGCTGAGCGCCCTCGAGATCGCCGAGCGCGCCGAGGCCGGCTACGCGCCGGCGGAGGCGACGCTCCGGCGCTACGAGGACCGGCTTGCCCGCGCGCTCGCCACGGTGATCAACCTGATCGATCCCCATGTCATCGTGCTCGGCGGCGGCCTCGGGCAGATCGCGCGGGTCTACCGGACCGTGCCTGCCCTCTGGGGTGCCTACATATTCTCAGACGCGGTCGCGACCCGGCTGGTGCCGCCGCGCTATGGCGATTCCAGCGGCGTGCGCGGCGCGGCGTGGCTCTGGCGGCCGGACGAGCCGCCATGACGACGCTCTGCCGCGAGTGCGGCATGCTCGCCGCCGATCCGCCCGCCGAGCGGCGTTGCGGCGAGTGCGGCTCGCCGCGCCTCCTCGAGCATGCCGAGCTTTCCGAGCTCACCCTCGCGCATGTCGATTGCGACGCCTTCTACGCAACCGTCGAGAAGCGCGACCGGCCGGAGTTACTCGATCGGCCGGTGATCGTCGGCGGCGGGCATCGCGGGGTCGTGCTCGCCTGCTGCTACGTCGCGCGGCTCCACGGCATCCGATCGGCGATGCCGATGTTCAAGGCACTGGAAGCCTGCCCCGACGCGGTGGTAATCCGGCCGGACATGGCAAAGTACCGGATGGTGAGCGAGCAGGTGCGCGCACTCATGGAGTCGGTGACCCCGCAGGTGCAGCCGCTCTCGATCGACGAGGCCTTCCTTGATCTCGCCGGTACCGAGCGGGTGCATCGCGGCCCGGCGGCGCGGACGTTGGCGCTGCTGGCAGGCCGCATCGAGCGCGAGTGCGGCATCACGGTCTCGATCGGGCTCTCCTACAACAAGTTCCTGGCGAAACTCGCCTCCGACCTCGACAAGCCCCGCGGCTTCGCCGTGGTCGGGCGTGGCGAGGCCCTCGCCTTCCTGGCACCGAAGCCCGTGAGCGTGCTCTGGGGCGTTGGCGCGGCCCTGGCGCAGCGCTTGGCGCGCGATGGCATCACCACCATCGGCGAGGTGCGCGAGCGCAGCGAGCGCGAGCTCGTTACGCGCTACGGCGCCATCGGCCATCGGCTCTATCGCTTCTCACGCGGCGAGGACGACCGCGTCGTGGTGACAGACGCGCCCACCAAGAGCGTCTCGGTCGAGAACACCTTCGATCGCGACCTCGCGACCCCCGAGGCGCTCGCCGAGGAACTGGAGCCGCTCGCGCACCAACTCGCGAAGCGCCTCGTCGCTCACGGCCTCGCTGCGGGCGGCGTCACCCTCAAGCTCAAGACCAACCGGTTCAAGATCATCACGCGGAGCCGCGTGCTGCCGGATCCCACCCAGCGCGCCGAGGTACTCTACCGTACCGCCATCATCATGCTGCGCGAGGCCGCCGACGGCACGGTCTTCCGGCTGATCGGCATCGGCAGCGACCGGCTGGTCGATGCCGGGCGCGCCGATCCACCCGACCTATTCGCAGCGAGCGGTGGTGAGTCCGCGGATCGTCGCTAGAGTCTCAGCAGGCGGGCTTGGAGAGCGGCTCGATCTCGTCGAGCTTGGCGCGGATGATGTAGTCGCTGTAGTCGAGCGACATGTCGCCGGAGACGCCGTTGTCGAAGAGCCGCATGCCGAGCTCGTAGTCGGGCTCGTCCGCCTTCTTGTCCGCCGGGAAAAATGCCAGGCGAACGCGCCAGGACGGCCGCTCGATCAGCGGGCTCTTCAGCACCTTGTCTTTGTCCTTGCCGGCGCTTCCAGCAGCGGCCTTGTCGCTGGTGACGGTGGGATCGATACGCGGACCGATCACGGCGCTGATCTGGCTGGCGTTGTCCTCGGTCGCACCGTCGAAGACCTCGCGGGAGAGAAAATTGTCGCCGGCCATCGCCCGCTCGATCAGCACGAGCGTGTGCGCGGTCGGAAACAGCACCTTCGGCGCCAGCGTCATCGTCACGGCGTCAGGCTTGGAGAAATCCGCCTTCCCGCCCTTGTCTGGACCGTCCAGGCGCGCCTCGCCCTTCACCTCTTCGTCGGGCTCGCCGTTGCGCAAGCGACGCTCGTTGAAGCGATAACGCAGCCCGTCCTTGGATTCCCACGAGACCAGCGTCGAGCTCAGCTCGACGGGATCGGCATCCTCATAGACCAAGCGCAGACGGAACCGTTGCTGCACGGTCCAAGCATCGCAAGTCTCGCCCCATTCGTAGATCATGGCGCCGGTGGCATCGACCACGCCGCTCCCGGCCTTGGAGGACGCGAGCGACAGGCTGTAGAGCGCGCGGTGCGGGGAAATCTCGGTGGCATGCGCGAGTGCCGCCCAGCCGAGCATCAGGCCGGCAACCAGAGCAGCGGAGCGAGGGATTGTATATGTCATTGGCCGGAAACCGAAAAAATGAGTCGCCTGCCGGTCGCGACGGCACTGCGGTATGTCGCCGCCGAAACCGATAAGGTACTATGAACGCCTCCGCAAGTCTCATCCCCGCATGGCCGAAAAAACGAACCTGCTGATCACCCGCAAGTTGCCTCAGGCCGTGGAGGCGCGCGCGCTGCGCGACTACCACGCGCGACTCAATGCGACGGACGAGCCCTATGGCCGCGAGGAGCTGGTCCACGCGGCCGAGGGCTCCGCGGCGATTCTGTGCACCACCACCGATCGACTCGATGCCGCCACGATCGAGCGGCTTCCCGACAGCGTGCGCATGCTCGCGACCTTCTCAGTGGGCTTCGAGCACATCGACCTCACGGCCGCCCGCGCCCGCGGAATGGTCGTCACCAACACGCCGGACGTGTTGACCGATGCCACCGCCGATGTCGCGATCCTGCTGATCCTGGGCGCCGCGCGGCGCGCGAGCGAGGGCGAGCAGTTGATCCGCAACGACGCCTGGACCGGCTGGGCGCCGACCCATCTGCTCGGCATTCACGTCGGCGGCAAGCGGCTGGGGATTCTCGGCATGGGGCGGATCGGCCGCGCCGTGGCCGCGCGAGCGCGCGGCTTCGGCATGTCGGTGCACTATCACAATCGCCAGCGCCTCTCGCCGCACGACGAGGCCGGTGCCACGTTTTACCCGGACGCAGAGGAACTCCTGCGCGTGGCGGACATTCTGTCGATACACTTTCCGCTCATGCCGGAGACGCGCTACTTCCTCGATACCCGGCGCATCGAGCTGTTGCCGAAGAACGCCATCGTCGTCAACACCGCCCGCGGCGCGGTGATCAGGGACGCGGATCTTATCGCGGCGCTACGATCGAGGCGGGTCGCCGCCGCCGGCCTCGACGTCTACGACGGCGAGCCTCGGCTGCATCCGGACTACCGGACGCTCCCGAACACGTTCCTGCTGCCGCACCTCGGCAGCGCCACGCGCGAGACCCGCGAGGCCATGGGGTTCCGCGCGCTCGACAACCTCGATGCCTATTTTGCGGGCCGCGCGCCGGGAGACCGGATCGCCTGACCTGCCAAGGCGCGCGCCCCGAGGCTCGGCACAATCGATCAAATGCGGCCGATCTCCGCGGCAATAATTGCCGGCCACCCCACCCGCGATGCGTAATTTCAACACGTTGCTCCTGGCATAGGGCGTGCAGAGGCGCCCCGGAGGCTCGCCTCGGGTCAAAGGAGCACTTTGTCATGGGACTGCACGCACGTGCACACAGCTCGCCTGCGCCAATCGAGCGCACGGCGATGCCCGCCAATCCTGGAACCGAAGCGCCCGATGGCGATCAAGGACTGCTCACTTGGGCCCTCAGCGGCAAGGCGGCCGCCGAGCAGCGCGTGGCCGAGCTCGAGGCGAGACTGGCTTACCTCGAGAGCCTCACCGTCACCGATGAGCTCACGCGATTGCTGAACCGGCGCGGCTTTCTCGCCGAACTCTCGCGCGCCCTCGAGACTGCCCGCTCCGGCGGCGCGCCGGGCGCGATCCTGATTTGCGATCTCGACGGCTTCAAGGCGGTCAACGACCGCCACGGACACAATGCCGGCAACCGCCTGCTGCGCGAGCTCTCCGCCAGCCTTGTCCGGCAGGTGCGGCGCACCGACGCCGTCGCGCGCCTGGGCGGCGACGAGTTCGCCTTCCTACTGGTTGGCGCGACGCTCCCGAGCGCTCACGTCAAGGCGGCGCGTTTGCGGGATTCGATCGCGACGCTCGACCTCGTCATCGAGGGTGCGCCGATCGATATCAGCGGAAGCTTCGGCGTGGTCGCCTACGACGGCAGCGAGACCGAGGAAACCCTGCTACACCGGGCGGATATGGCGATGTACGAGGAGAAGCGCCGCCGCGGCGCCCACCTCAGTGTCGTTCGATCGTCGGGGCGACGCTCCGCGGTTCCGGCGCTAACGCCAGCTGGTTGACCTCCCAGGCGCGCTGACCGTCGTGGCTGACCAGCCGCTCACGAAGGTCGGCGACCTCCGTGTCGGTCAGCGGGCCCGCTACCACGCGATGCGCGGCGCGGCCGTCAACCTTCACCTCGAACACCGTCGCCTTCGTATCTGAGAATTGCATCGCGATCTCGTCGGCGCTGCCGCGGGTATCGTAGCTACCCAGCACCAGGTAATGCTGACGCGGTGTCGCGGCTGGGAGCGCCGCCGCCGCTGGGGTCTCGGCGAGGGTGCTCGCGACCGCCGGAGCCGGCTCACCCGTGGGCAGAGTCGCCTGTTGGCCCGCGTCGACCGGCGCCGGATCGGGAATTTCGGTCGGCTCGCCGCGGCAGGGATTTTGCCCCTTGAGGATGCGGAACGTCGCACAGTCGCGCCCCGCCACGGCGGAAATCCCGTGGTCCGAGACGCTCTTGCCGGTGGCGGCGTAGCTGATGCCGTCGAGGACGTAGGACGCAATACTGATCGCCGGCGGAATGGCACAGCCGCCCAGCAAAATCGGCGCCAAAACCAATATGAATCGGTGCCGCTGCATGCCGTCGCTCCCCCTGCCACGACGAGTCCACGCTCCCGTGAAATGATCTTGCGGCGATCGCTTGCGTAGCGCAAGCTTTGTTCAAATTGAACGAGTCGGCTACATCCCCAGCGGGAGCGACGCGATCTCCCAGGCGTGCGGCTGGTCCTCGTGGGCCAACCGCTGTTGCAGCTGCACGGCTTCCTGGTCGCTCAGGGGACCCGCGATGACACGGTGGGTGCGCCGGCCGTCGACGCTCGCCTCGGTCACGTGCCTGTCTCCGTGGCCCGCGGCGAGCCGCTCGGCGTTGTGGAGGTCGGCAAAGCTCCCGAGGACGAGGTAATGATGGCGTCCGGCCAAAGCCTTGGCGGGCTCCGATCCCGGCGGCAGCGTCGCCTGCTGACCCACTTCCACCGGCGCCGGTTCGGCGCGCTCGCTGGGCGCGTCCTTGCAGATGCCCTGTCCCTTGATCACGCGCCAGACCGCGCAATCGCGGCCGGTCACCTCTGAGATTCCGTGATCCGAGACGCTTTTGCCGGTCGCAACATAGCTCACGCCATCGGCGGCATAAGAGGCGATCATCACGGCTGGCGGGAGGCCGCAACCGCTCAAGAGAACGGGCACCAACACCCAAATGTACCGCTGCATCCTCGCCCGCTCCCGCTGAGACTCGGGTGTCCCTACCGGAGAGTCTCTAAGGAATCATAAACACTTCTGGACGTCAGTGCAAGTAGTACCTGAGTTTAGGCGGCTGGGCCCTTGGACGGCGGTGGGAGCACCACGCGAATATGCAGCTCCTTGAGACGCTCCGGCGGCACCTCGGCTGGCGCCTGCATGAGGAGGTCCTGGGCCTGCTGGTTCATCGGGAATGCGACGACCTCGCGGATGTTGGGCGTCTGGGCGAGCAGCATGACGATGCGATCGATCCCGGGCGCCGAGCCGCCGTGGGGCGGCGCGCCGTATTTGAACGCGTTCAGCATGCCGCCGAAACGCGTCTCGACCTCGGAGGCGGGGTATCCCGCGATCTCGAAGGCCTTGTACATGATCTCCGGCAAGTGGTTCCGGATCGCGCCCGACGACAGCTCCACGCCATTGCAGACGATGTCGTACTGGAAGGCCTTGATGGTGAGCGGGTCGCGCGTGGTGAGAGCCTCGAGCCCGCCCTGAGGCATCGAGAAGGGGTTGTGGCTGAAAACGATCTTCCCGGTCTCCTCGTCCCGCTCGTACATCGGGAAGTCGACGATCCAGCAGAACCGGTATTCGCCCTCGACAACGAGGCCGAGCTCGCGCCCGATCCGCGTGCGCGCAAGCCCCGCGAGCTTCGCCGCGGGCTCCGGCTTGTCGCAGACAAAGAACACGGCGTCGCCCTCGCCCACGCCCGCGGTTGCCTTCAACCGCTCGAGCCGCGGCGGGTCGAGGAACTTGGCGATCGGACCCTTGGCGGCGCCCTCGGCAAACACGATGTAGCCGAGCCCCGGAGCGCCCTCGCCACGCGCCCAATCGTTGAGCTTGTCGAAGAAGCTCCGCGGCCGCGCGGCCGCACCCGGCGCCGGAATCGCGCGGATGATGCTTCCCTTCTCCAGCGCGCCCGCGAACACAGCGAAGCCCGAGCCGTGGAACACCTCGGCTACGTCGCTCATCACGATGGGATTGCGCAGATCGGGCTTGTCGGTGCCGTATTTCAGCATCGCCTCGTCGAAGGCGATGCGCGGGAATGGCGGCTTGGTGACGGACCTGCCCTCGCCGAACTCCTCGAAGACGCCCGCGAGCACGGGCTCGACCGCCGCGAACACGTCCTCTTGCGTGACGAAGGACATCTCCAAATCGAGCTGATAGAACTCGCCGGGGGACCGGTCGGCGCGGCTCGCCTCGTCTCGGAAGCAGGGTGCGATCTGGAAATAGCGGTCGAAGCCCGCCACCATCAGGAGCTGCTTGAACTGCTGCGGCGCCTGCGGTAGCGCGTAGAACTGGCCCGGATGCAGCCGGCTCGGCACCAGGTAGTCGCGTGCGCCCTCGGGCGAGCTCGCGGTCAGGATCGGCGTCTGGAACTCGGTGAAACCCTGCTCGATCATCCGACGCCGGATCGACGCGATCACCTTCGAGCGCAGCACGATGTTGCGATGGATCGCGTCGCGGCGGAGATCCAGGAAGCGGTACTTGAGCCGCATCTCCTCGGGGTATTCGGCGTCGGCGTTGACGGGGAACGGCAGCGGCTCCGCCTCGGAGCGCACCGCGATCTCCGCGATCTGCAGCTCGACCTCGCCGGTCGGCAGCTTCGAATTGATGGTCTCGGCGGAGCGCTTCACCACGGTACCCGTGAGCGTCACCACGCTCTCGTTCTTGAGCGCGTCCGCCTGCTTGAAGAGCGGGCTCGAGACGTCAATCACCGTCTGGGTCACGCCGTGGTGATCGCGCAGGTCGACGAACAGCAGCTGGCCGTGGTCGCGCCTGCGGTGCACCCAGCCCGAGAGGCGCGCGGTCTTTCCGGCATCGGCAAGGCGCAACGCGCCGCAAGTGTGGGTGCGATAGACGTGCATCGGCATCTCGGCTCGGCTAGTGGTGCGGGCGGGAGGCCGGGAGAACGCACGGAATTCCGAATGTTGTCAAGCGACGGCCCTCGCCGCGCTTTCGCGCCACGCGGATTGCGTGTATAGCAGCGCGCGCATGAGACTCATCACCGACACCGCGGGGCTCGCCGGATTCTGCGAGCAACAAATGCATGCGGAATTCGTGACGGTCGACACCGAGTTCATGCGCGACCGCACATATTGGCCGGATTTGTGCTTGGTCCAGGTGGCCGGGCCAGACGAGGCCGCGGCCATCGACCCGCTCGGCGACGGCATCGATTTGAGGCCGCTCTTCAAGCTGATGGCGGCTCCAGCGGTGTTGAAGGTGTTCCACGCCGCGCGGCAGGACATCGAGATCTTCTACAAGCTCATGGGCGCCGTGCCCGCGCCGCTGTTCGACACCCAGGTCGCCGCCATGGTTTGCGGCTTCGGCGAGTCCGCGAGCTACGAGACGCTCGCCGGCAAGCTCGCGGGCGTGCGCATCGACAAGTCCGCGCGATTTACCGACTGGTCGCACCGGCCGCTGACCGACCGGCAAATCCACTACGCGCTCTCCGACGTGGTGCCGCTCCGCACGGTCTACGAGAAACTGCAAGCGCGCCTGCAGCGCAACGACCGCGCGGCCTGGCTCGAGGAGGAGATCAAGATCCTCACGGACCCCTCGACCTATACGCTCGATCCCCGGGAATCCTGGCGCCGCTTCAAGCTGCGCGGTGGCAGCCGCCGCACGCTGGCCCTGCTGCGCGAGCTCGCGGCTTGGCGCGAGATCGCGGCCCAGCAGCGCAACCTGCCGCGCAACCGCATCCTGCGCGATGAGCAGGTGATGGAGATCGCGGCCCACGCGCCCAGCACGCCCGCCGACCTCGCGCGCACCCGCGGCCTCGGCAAGGGCTTTGTCGAGGGCCGGTTCGGCGGCGAGGTGCTGGAGGTGATCCGCCACGCCCTCGCGCTCCCCGAGCACGCGCACCCGGAGGCGCCGGCGCGCCGCGAGCTCCCGCCCGGCCTCGGACCGCTGGTGGACCTGCTGCGCGTGCTCTTGAAGCTGCGCTGCGAGGAGCATGGCGTCGCGCAGAAACTGGTGGCGAGCGCCGAGGATCTCGAGCTGATCGCCGCCGCGGACTCCGCCGACGTGCCGGCGCTCTCAGGCTGGCGCCGCGAGCTCTTCGGCGAAGACGCGCTCGCGCTCAAGCACGGTCGCATCGCCCTCACCGCCGCCGGCAAGCAGATCCAGCTGGTGCGGCTCGACGAGCCGGCAGCGGTCGACGCACACGGGAGTGCGTGAGGCCCGATCGCCTTGCGCGTCCTCCATGCTTGCCTTTAGCTTGCGGACCCTTCCGGGAGGCCGTGCATGTCCGTGATCCCCGAGATCGTCGCCTACAAGGACGAGCTGACCGAATGGCGGCGGGACATCCACGCGCATCCCGAGCTCTGCTACCAGGAGGACCGCACGTCGGACCTGGTCGCAAAGCACCTGGAGTCATTCGGGATCGAGGTGACCCGTGGCATCGCGAAGACCGGCGTGGTTGGCACCCTCAAGGTCGGCACCGGCAACGGCGCGATCGGGCTCCGTGCCGACATGGACGCGCTGCCGCTCCACGAGAAGAACGAGTTCTCCCACCGCTCGCGCCATGACGGGCGGATGCATGCTTGCGGCCACGACGGGCACACGACCATCCTGCTGGGCGCCGCACGCTATCTCGCGGCGACGCGGAACTTCGACGGCACCGTCTATTTTATCTTCCAGCCGGCCGAGGAAGGCGGCGGCGGCGGCCGGGTGATGGTGGAGGAAGGACTCTTCGAGCGCTTTCCCGTGGAGGCGGTCTACGGCCTCCACAACGCGGCACGCCACCCCGCCGGAACATTCTTTACGAGGCCTGGCCCCGTCATGGCGGCGTCGGCGAGCTTCGACCTGCAGGTCGTGGGACGTGGCGCTCATGCGGCGCGGCCCGAGGGCGGTCACGATCCCGTGGTCGCGGCGGCGCACGTGGTGACCGCGCTCCAGAGCGTGGTGAGCCGCACGATCAGCCCGTTCGACACCGCCGTCGTCAGCATCACCCAGATCCACGGCGGCGATGCCTACAACGTCATCCCCGAGGAGGTACGGATCTGCGGCAATTGCCGTGCCTACCGCACCGAGGTGATGGATCGCATGGAGGCCACCATCCGGCGGGTCGCCGAGAACACGGCGGCGGCCCACGGTGCCACGGCGCGCCTCGATTTCCGGCGCGGCTATCCGCCGCTCGTCAATCATGCCCGCGAGACCGGGATCGCCTGCGATGCGGCGGCGCTGGTGGTGGGCGAGGCGAACGTCGACCGCAACGGAACGCCGCGCATGGCGTCGGAGGATTTCTCCTACATGCTGGAGGCGCGGCCGGGTGCGTTCATCTTCTTGGGCAACGGCGATGGCGAGGGCACCTGCGACGTGCACAACCCTCGCTACGATTTCAACGACGAGATCCTGCCGGTGGGCGCGAGCTATTTCGCCCGCTTGATCGAGATGACGCTGCCGAAGCGCTGAGCCCTGTCGGGGCGCGATCCGATCACTCACCGCCGGCGGTGCGCGTCGCCGCCCGGAACACGATCGGCTCAGCCTGTGAGGCCGCACCATGCATACGGGCGCCACAGAGCAGCATGTTGACGGTCTCACCGTCGGCCGAAAGCGGCAATGTGATCCACTCGTAGGTCACCCAGCGCCCATCGTCTTTCTTGAAATCAAAGGTGCCCACCACCGGACGACACTCCTGCACCGCGCGCCGATGGTCCTCGAGCGAGCGCTCGCGCATCCCGCCCATGTCGAGATCGTCGAGGAACAGGCCAGTCATCTCGGCACCGTACTCACGCACCACGCCCGTGCCCGCGAGGCGAACCCGGAACCGCGGCGGCGATCCCGCCACGTCGACCAGGATCACCCACGGCAGCAGATCGCCGAGCTCCTCCGGCAGAATCTCCCAGCGGCGCGGCGCCTTGCGCCCGTTTAGTTTATTCCGCCAGTAGTCGAGCAACCGCCGCGCGACAGGTGTCGACGGCAAGACCTCTGTGGCCCGGTCCTCCACGCTCTCTCCCAAGGCCTTCGACGCATCATCCGTCATTCCGCGGGTCCCGCTTGCAACAAAAGCGGGTTCTCATCGCACGGAATCGAGGGTGCGACCTTGACCTGCGTCAATCTCCAGCGGGCAATTGAGACCAGGAGCGTAACGAAATGCCATTATTCATCGGGCCTTGGTACCAGACCGCACCGCGCCCTCGCGTACACGCGCCGCAACACCGAGCGCGCGGCCCAGGGCTCCAAGCCGGCGCTCGACCGCCTCACCGCCCTGGAGGGGGCCGCGGCCGGGCACCCGCAGAACGAGCTCTCCTCGTGCAAGGTCGAGCGACGCGCGCCGCAGGAGCCCCGGCACGCCGCCGCTGACCGTATAGGCGAGGCGGAGCGCCAGACCCGTGCGGCGCGCGTCGGCGAGCATATCCTCGTCCATCAGCCGCGAGACCGTATCGCGGATGGCGCTCTCGGGCCCGCCGTAGCGCGCGTGCAGCGCCACCGCGAGGAACGCGCGCTCGCGATGGCTGAGACCGGCGGCGGGCATATAGAGCACGCTCCGGAACGCCTGCTCCGCGCGATAGTCGGGATGCTCGGCCCAGGATACGTCGCCCAGCAGGCTCGCGGCGTAGCGCAGGCGCCGATGCGGATCGGGCCGCGGGTAGGCGGCGGAGAGCCAGGCGTCGATCTCGCCATTGCCGGCACTGAAGCGCGGATGCCCGCGCGCCAGCGCGGCGCAGGCCACCAGCAGCGGATCCAGCTTGCGCTCGCGCTCGGGCAGCAGCTCGTAGATGTGCCCCTCGCGCAGGCCCAGCGCCGAGAACACGATCCGCTTGGGCTCCATGGTGGCGACGATGCGCCGGAGGATCTCAGCCGCCACCGGCACGACCTCGAGGCGCTTGCGCGAGACCGTGCTGATCTGCTCGAGCGAGCGCCGCGACAGCCGTGCGACCAGGCCAAGAAAATCCTCGGCATCGCGGCGCGGCAGCGTGTAGGACTGAATCACATGGATCGGGTAGTGCGATTGCTCCATGTGGATGCGCGCGAGCGCGCGCCAGGCGCCACCCACGGCGTAGAACGTGTCGCTCCGCCGGTGCCGGAGCCAATCCAGCCGCTCGACCTGCCGCTCGATCGCGGCGCCGAGCTTGCGCTCGTCACCCGCGAGCTCGGCCAATCGGAAAGGCCCAAGCGGAAGCGTCGCTCCTTTGAGCGTGCGGCCACGGCGCACCGGCACGAGCTCGACACTTCCGCCGCCGAGGTCGCCCATCACGCCACTCGCGTCCGGAATGCCCGCGATGACGCCGAGCGCGGAGAGCCGACCCTCGGCTTCGCCCGAGAGGATGCTGACGGGGACGCCGGTGCGCCGACGCACCTCAGCCGCGAATTCCGGGCCGTCCTCGGCGTCCCGCACCGCCGCAGTCGCAAGCGCGTCGAGACGCCGGACGCCGATGGTGCGGGCGAGCGCCACGAAGCGCTCGAGATGCGCGAGCGCGGAGTGCACGCCGTCGGAGTTGAGCTTGCCGGTCTCGCCGAGCCCGCGGCCGAGACCGCACAGGACCTTCTCGTTGAGCAACGGCATCGGCGCGCGGGACAGCGCGTCGTAGACCACGAGCCGGACCGAATTCGAGCCGATGTCGATGACCCCGACCCGGCTGCTCTTTCCCGATCTCGGCGGCGCCCCCCTCGCCGGCATCCCTTACTCCGAGACCGCGACCTGCTCGCCGACGGGCCGGGGGCGCGGCCGGCGGAGCGCCCTGCCGCGGCCGGAGAGGCTCGGATTGGTCATGAAATAGGTGTGGGCGCTGAAGGCGTCCGACGCCGCGGGCTCGCGCAGATAGGCGCCGGAAGCATCGAGCCGCCAGCTCTGCGCGGTGTCGCGCAGGTTCGAGACCATGATCTCGTCGAGCACCTGCCGGTGCACGGTCTCGTTCTCGACCGGCACCAGCGCCTCGACGCGCCAATCGAAGTTGCGCGGCATCCAGTCGGCGGAGCTGATGAACACCTTGGCTTGCGGCGACGGCAACCGCTGCCCGTTGCCGAAGCACACGATGCGGCCGTGCTCGAGGAAACGGCCGATGATGCTCTTGACCCGGATGTTCTCGGAGAGGCCCGGCACGCCCGGCCGCAGACAGCAGATACCCCGCACCACGAGGTCGATCTCGACGCCGACACTGGACGCGCGATAGAGCGCGTCGATCACCGCGGGATCGACGATCTGGTTCATCTTGGCCCAGATCTGCCCGGACCGACCCGCTTGGGCGTGCTCGATCTCGGCCTCGATGAGGTCGAGGAGCCGCTTCCTGAGATCGACCGGCGCGAAGGAGAGCTTCTCGAGGTGCGCCGGCGTGGCGTAGCCCGTCATGTAGTTGAAGAGGCGCGCGGCGTCGCGGCAGAGCGCGGGATCGCAGGTGAAGAACGAAAGATCCGTGTAAACCTTGGCGGTATCCGGATGATAATTCCCGGTGCCGTAGTGAACGTAGGAGTGCAGCTCGCCGCCCTCCCGACGCACCACCAGCGAGACCTTGGCGTGAGTCTTGAGCTCGATGAACCCGTAGACCACCTGCACGCCCGCGCGCTCGAGATCGCGCGCCCAGCGGATGTTGGCCTCCTCGTCGAAGCGCGCCTTGAGCTCGATCAGGGCCGTGACCGTCTTGCCGGCCTCCGCCGCCTCGATCAGTGCCCGCACGATCGGGCTGTTGACGCTGGTGCGGTAGAGCGTCTGCTTGATCGCGACCACCGCGGGATCGCGCGCGGCCTGGCGCACGAACTGCACCACCACATCGAAGCTCTCGTAGGGGTGATGGACGATGATGTCCTTCTGGCGGATCGCGGCGAAGCAGTCGCCGCCGAAATCTCGGATCCGCTCGGGAAAGCGTGGGTGATAGGGCTTGAAGAGCAGGTCGGGCCGTTCCGCGATGATGAGCTGGCGGGTGTCGACGAGGCCGAGAATGCCGTCGAGCGGCGAGGAGTCGTCGGGCGACACGTCGAGGTTCTCAGCGAGAAAGCGCTGCAGGTCCTCGGGCATGCCGGCGTCGACCGCGAGCCAGATCACGTTGCCGCGGCGGCGCCGCTTGAGCGCGCTCTCGAACAGCCGGACCAGGTCCTCGGCCTCTTCCTCGATTTCCATCTCGCTGTCCCGCACGATGCGGAACATGCCGTGGCCCACGACGGAGAAGCCCGGGAATAGCCGGTCGAGGAACAGCGTCACCATCTGCTCGAGCGGCAGGAAGCGCACGCTCTCGCCGGGCATGCGGATGAAGCGGCCGATGGCGCTCGGCAGCAAGAGCAGCGCTTGCATGCGCTTGCCGTCGCGTGCGCGGGTGAGCTGGAGCGCAAGCCCGATGCCGCGGTTCGCGACGAACGGGAAAGGATGCGCGGGATCGACCGCGAGCGGGGTCAGCACCGGGAAGACCTCGGCGAGGAAATGCGCCTCGACCCAGGCGCGATCCTCGCCGGAAAGATCCTGCGGACGGATCACGGAGACGCCGGCCTCGTGGAGCTGGTCGCGGAGCGCACGCCAGATCACCTGCTGGTCGTGCATCAGCTTGCGTGCGCGCTGGTTGATCGCGGCGAGCTGCTGCGCCGGCGTGAGCCCGTCCTGGCTCGGCGTCGAGACGCCGGCCAGCACCTGGCCTTTGAGGCCGGCAACGCGGACCATGTAGAACTCGTCGAGGTTGCTCGCCGAGATCGAGAGGAACCGCAACCGCTCGAGCAGCGGGTGGTTCGGATTATCCGCTTCGCCGATGACCCGCTCGTTGAAGGCGAGCCAGGACAGCTCACGATTGATGAACCGCGCCTCGGATGCCGCGTCTATCGATGGCTGGAGAGCCGGTTGCGCCTGGGCCACGTCACCTCGCTATGTGACAACAATCACGCGGTTTTCCAACGGGTTGCGTATAGTCTATAACGTAACTATGACGCTGTCATTGCGCGTTTTGCGGCCCTCGCCGAGGTGCCCCTGAATCGGCTCCTCCTGATGCGCCACGCCGCGGCCGCCGGCAAGGGCGCTGGCGGCAGCGACCGCGAGCGGCCCCTGACGCCCGATGGCCGGCGCGCGGCGGAGCTGCTGGGCCGTCGCCTGAAATCCGAGGGAATGAGCCCCGACCATGTCCTCTGCTCGCCGGCGCGCCGTGCCCGGGAGACACTCGATGGCCTCGCCATAGCGCTCGGCGCCCTGCCGCCCGCCGATTTCGACGACGCGCTCTATCTGGCGGACTGCCATAGCGTGCTGCACCACCTGCGCGCCGTACCGGCCGAGACCAAGTGCCTCCTGCTGATCGGGCACAATCCCGGCCTGGAGGAATTGGTCCGCGGGCTTGCGGGCGCGGCAAGTGCCGCGGTCGAGGCTGGTCTCCCGGCCGCGGGATTGGCGATCTTCCAGGTGTCGGCCGCGTGGTCGGCTTTGAGTCCGGCGAGCGCTCGGCTCACCGCGCTCTTCACGTCCTGAGACCCAGCACCGCGCGCGCCAGCGGAATGGTGACAGCGCGACGCTCGCGAAGCGCAGCCGCGTCGAGGTCGGCCACAAGCCGCCGCGCCGCCTCGAAGCTCCGCTCCATGTGGCGCAGCAGGAACAGCACGACATCCTCGCTCACCGCGACTTGGCGGTCCGCGAAGAGCTTCACCAGCAGCGCTGCGAGGAGCGCGTCGTCGGGTGCCTCGACCGCCACCACCGGCGCGGCCGCGAGACGCGAGCGCAGGTCCGGCAGGAGGCCCGACCAGCGCGCCGGCGGCTCCTGTGCCGTCAGCAGCATCGTGCCACGGCGCTCCGCGACCAAGTTATAGAGATGCAGCAGCGGCTCCGCGGCGGCGCGATCCGCGTCGTCGACGACGCAAGCACCGGCACGGCCGAGCAAGCTCGGCACGGCGTCAGTCGTGATGCCCGCAGCCTCGATGATCGGCGCGTGACTGCGCGCCGCGAACACCCGGGCGAGATGCGTCTTGCCGCAACCCGCCGGCCCCTGCAGCGTCAGCGCGGGCGCCGGCCAGTTCGGCCAGCGATCGAGCCACTGGATCGCCGCTTGATTGCAGGGCGCGACCAGAAAATCCGCTTCTCCCAGCGCCGGACGATGGCCGAGGTCAAGGATCAGCTGGGTCATTGGGCGCCGCGGTTGCTTTCGCCGGGTCATAGAGCGGACTCGCGAGGTAGCGCGAGAGCCCAAAACGGACGAGCACGCCGATGACCGCCGCCATCGGCACGGCGATCAGCACGCCCAGGAGGCCGAAGAGCGTGCCGAAGGACAGCAGTGCGAAGACGATCCAGACCGGATGCAGCTGCACCCGCTCGCCCACCAGCTTCGGCGTCAGGAGATTCCCCTCGATGATCATGCCCGCGCCGAAGAGTGCGGCGACGTAGAGGTAGTGCTGGTCCGAGAACTGCGTCAGTGCCAAGAGCATCGCGAGGATGAATCCGATTGCGAAGCCGACATAGGGAATGAAGGCGAGAATGCCGACCAGGAGCCCGATGATCACGCCGAAATTGAGCCCGAGCAAAGTGAGCCCAGCCGCGTAGTAAATGCCGAGCACGGCGCAGACGCTGAGCTGGCCACGGAGATAGGCCGACAGGATCTCGTCAATCCGTGCCGCCTGCTCGTGGATCGTAGCGGCCTGGGCGCGCGGCAGCCAGCTGTCAAGGCGCGCGATGATCCGGTTCCAATCCCGGAGCAGGAAAAAGGACACCACTGGCGTCACGAACACCAGCGAGAGCAGATTGGCGAGCGCCACGCCGCGCGTCACCACGTCGCGGAAGACGTTGCCGAGCACCGCGAACATGTCCGAGAGTTTGCCGCCCACGGCGTCGCGGAGTTTCGCGAAGTCCTCGGGCGTGAGGCGCTCCTGCGCCATGCGCATGAGCGCCTCGGCCTCGCGCCGCGCATCATCGAGGAGCTTCGGCAGGTTGGCGGCGAGGTCGAGCACCTGTCCCTCGAGGATCGGCACCACCAGCATGATCACTAGCGCGAGCAGCAAAAGGAACAGCAGGAGCACCGCGAAGGCCGAGAGCCCCCGCGGCATCCGCAGGCGCTCGAGGCGGTTCACCAGCGGATTGAGGAAATAGGCGATCGCGATGCCGGCCACGAACGGCAGCAGGATGCCGCTCAAGAGCCAGAGCGCGGCGAAGAACAGCGCGAAGCCCACGACCCAGAACCAGGTGTTGCGATGGGCCGCGGTCACGACGTCTGCTCCTCCAGTCCAGCGAGCACGCGTGCCCAGCGCACGAGATAACCCGCGCCCGACGCCACCGTAGTCGCGGCGACGGCATAGACCAGGCCTTCCATCAGCATCTCGGCCTTGAAGCCCAGACCGAGCTTGGCAAGCGTCATGGCCGCGAGCGCGATCTGGCAGGCCGTGTTGAGCTTGCTGACGATGAGCGGAGCGGAGCGTATCGCATGCGACATCGCGTGCACCAGCAGGAACCCGCCGATGATCAAGAGATCGCGGAACACCACAAGGATCACGAGCCAGCCCGGCAAATGGCCCGCGATTCCAAGTGTCACATAGACGCTCACCAACAGCGTCTTGTCGGCGATCGGATCGAGCAGCGCGCCGAGCTCCGTCTTGCGGTCGAAGCGCTTGGCGATGAAGCCGTCGATGGCGTCGGAGACGCCCGCGGCGATAAAGACCCAGAACGCCGCCGTGTGCCGCCCCTCGGAGATCAACCAAACGGTCAGCGGCACCGTCAGCAGGCGGGCCAGCGTAATAAGGTTCGGAAGGCTCAAGGGCGGGTCCGGCTCCGACGGGCTATTGGCCCGCACTCTTGGCGCTCAGCGTCCAGTCCGCGCCGCCCTGCGCCAGCACGAGGTCACGCTGCGACAGGACGAGTTGCAGCTGCTGCGGATCGCCGACGTAATGGATCTCGATGCGGGCACCATCCTGGCTCAGCGACAGCAGGACCGAGCGCTGGACCGACGGCACGTTCTGTAGCCGGTCGCGGACAACGACCCAGTCCCTGAGGCTCTTCACGGGAACCACGGCAGTGAGCGTCGCCTCGGCACCGGATTGCTGAAGCGTCGCCTTCTTCCACGCCTCGGAGACATCGGCGACCACCGACGTGACGGCGCGCGCGTAGAAATCGTCATCGCTCTCCTTGGGATCGGACCTGAGCGAGCTCACCCAGTTCTGGTCGGAGAAGCCCGCGCTGTAGCGCACGCTGGTGAGCTGCAGCGTCCGTTGGTCGCCGCTCCCGGAGAGCGCGGCCTGCGCCACCAGCACGTCGGCATTGTCGTAATGACGCCCGACCGCGGCGAGCGCGTCCTTGTCGCCTTTGAGCGCCTGCTGCGTGTCGATCGACTGCACCGCCGCGAGGTCGCCCGCCGGCACTTGCATCGGCACCAGGCCCTCGTTCGCGGGCTGCCGCCCCCAGGCTGCGCGCCAGGGATTGGGATCGTCCCACAGCACGGGTCGATTACCCGCCGCGAGTACCGGCAGGACGATGAGCGGCTTGCTCGGCGTTTCCGCGAAGGGGACGCCGCGATCGCGCAGCAAGCGGCGGACCGGCTCCGCACGGAAGCGGAAGGTCAGTGTCGCGATGTAGCGCACGGTGGAGCTGCGCTCGCTGGTGACCTCGAAGTCCTGCACCAGTGCGAAGAGGTCCGCGTCGGTCACCTTGGGCAGCCGGCTCCAGTCCTGCTTCAGCGTCAGGCGCTCCGTCAGCGTGCGGAACGCGCGGCGCTCGCCCTCGGCGCGCGCGATGTCGCGCGCCTGCACCGCGCTCTGGGAAGTCGCGTCAACGGCCACGTTGGAGACCGTGTAGGCCGCGCCTATCCGAGTCTGGGCAAGCGCCGGAAGCGCCAGCAGAAATCCCGCCGCCACCAGCAGGAAACCGCGCCTCAGCATCATTGCAAACCGCCTCGGATACAGTATGTTCGCGCGCGGAACCTCGCGGGGCGCCGCCCTCCTTGAGGTCATACCCTACACCGCGTGAGGACGCCATAACGAGCCAAAATTACCGCGACCAGTACCGCGAGGCCGGGGTCGACATCGATGCCGGCGCGGCGCTTGTCGAGGCGATCAAGCCGCTGGCGAAATCCACGGCTCGGCCCGGCAGCGACGCGGGTCTCGGCGGCTTCGGCGCGCTCTTCGACCTGAAGGCGGCCGGCTTGAAGGACCCGGTCCTGGTCGCCACCACCGACGGCGTCGGCACCAAGCTCAAGATCGCGATCGCCTCCGGCCGGCACGAGACGATCGGCATCGATCTCGTCGCCATGTGCGTCAACGACCTCGTCGTGCAGGGCGCGGAGCCCCTCTTCTTTCTCGACTACTTCGCGACGGGAAAGCTCGACGTCGCCGCGGCGCGCGTGATCCTCGCCGGTATCGCGGAGGCGTGCCGCGCGACCGGCTGCGCGCTGATCGGCGGCGAGACCGCCGAGATGCCCGGGATGTATGCCCATGGCGACTACGATCTCGCGGGTTTCGCGGTGGGTGCGGTCGAGCGCGACCGCATCATCGACGGCCGCAGCGTGACCGAGGGCGACGTCGTGCTCGGCCTCGCCTCCAGCGGTCTCCATTCGAACGCTTTCTCGCTGGTGCGCCGCATCGTCGAGCAGGCGCGCCTCTCCTACGACGCGCCGGCGCCCTTCATGCCGGGGCGCACGTTCGCCGAGGCGCTGCTGGTGCCGACGCGGCTCTATGTGAAGAGCGGCCTCGCGGCGGCCGCCGCGGGCGGCCTCAAGGCGCTCGCGCACATCACGGGCGGCGGGCTCGTCGAGAACATCCCGCGCGTCATCCCGGCGAGCGTCAGCGTGGAGCTCGATGCCAACGCCTGGACCCTCCCGCCAGTCTTCCGCTGGCTCGCGGAGACCGCGGGATTATCGCGCGGCGAGCTCGCGCGCGTCTTCAATTGCGGACTCGGCATGATCGCCATCGTCGAGCCCAGCCGGGCCGACGCAATCGCGGACGTGCTCACCCGGCACGGCGAGACCGTTCATCGCGTGGGCCGCGTGGTGCCGCGCACGAAGGATGGCCCGGGCACGCTCCTCATCAACACGGAGACCGCGTGGCCCGGCTGAAAGTGGCCGTGCTGATCTCTGGCCGCGGGTCGAACCTGCAGGCGCTGATCGACGCCTGCGCCGATCCGAATTTCCCCGCCGAAATCCGGCTGGTTATCTCGAACGAGCCGGGCGCGCAGGGATTGGCCCGAGCCGGGCGCGCGGGCATCCCGACCCGCATCATCCCGCACAAGCAATTCCCGGATCGTCCGACGTTTGATGCCGCTGTCGAGCGCGCGCTCGAGGAGGCCGACACCGCGCTCGTCTGCCTCGCGGGCTTCATGCGCATCTTCAGCGACGGTTTTGTCGAGCGCTGGCGCGACCGGATGATCAACATCCACCCGTCGCTGTTGCCGGCCTTCAAGGGCCTCAAGGTCCACGAGCGCGTCATTGCCGCCGGCGTGCGCTTCACGGGCTGCACCGTGCACTACGTGCGGCCGGCCATGGACGAGGGTCCGGTCATCGTGCAGGCCGTGGTGGCGGTGCTGCCGGGCGACGATGCCGCGCGGCTTGCAGAGCGGGTCCTCGCCGAGGAGCACAAAATCTATCCGTTGGCCCTGCGCTTGATCGCCGAGGGCCGGGTGCATATCAGCGGCGAGCGGGCGGAGATCGATGGTGCCGCCGCCCCAACGCCGACCGCGCTCGTGAATCCCCCCGACTGAAGCCAGGCCTTGCCAACGGCGAACGTTGCGGTATAGCTCGCCCGGAAGAACCGCGGAACCAGGAGACCAGAGCCGATGGCCGTCGATCAGGAACTCGAGCGCCACCGTGAGATGTGGATCAACTTCACCCGGCTGATGAAGTGGTCGATCGCGGGGATCATCTTGTCGCTTGTGGTGCTGAGGCTGCTGACGCTCTGAAGCGGCCCCGCCCCGGCTCAGGGGCAGATGTCGACGCCTGCGAAGAAGAACGCGATCTCGGTCCGCGCATTCTCGGCGGAATCCGATCCGTGCACCGAATTCGCCTCGATCGATTCCGCGAAATCCTTGCGGATGGTGCCGGCCGCCGCCTTCTTGGGGTCAGTGGCACCGATGATCTCGCGGTTGAGTGCCACGGCGTTCTCGCCCTCGAGCACCTGCACCACCACCGGCCCCGAAATCATGAAGACGACGAGATCGTTGAAGAACGGCCGCGCCTTGTGCACGGCGTAGAACTGCTCCGCCTGCGCGCGCGACAGCTGTAGGCGGCGCTGCGCCACGACCCTGAGCCCTCGCTCCTCGAACCGGGCATTGATCTTGCCCGTGAGATTGCGGCGGGTCGCGTCCGGCTTGATGATCGACAAGGTACGCTCGATGGCCATGGTCGGCGGTACTCCCAGAATGGCGACATAAAATTGCGCGGCGTTATAGCGGCGCCTGCCGGTGCTGGCAATCTCGGCAGAATGTGGCGCTTCAGCGCAGAGGCGCCGCCGCTCCGGGCCACGCCGCGAGCGCCGCGCGAACCGCCGCTGACGGCTCGAAATCGACGCTGGGATGGTGCAGCGGCACCCACTGGAAGCGCTCGCGGAACAACCGCCCCGGATGGGGTGGAGCGCCGTAGTCGTAGCGCGCCAGGGGGCGCAGGGTCTCTTGCTCCAGGCGCACGTAGCGAAGATTCAGCCGCTCGGAGCGGTAGATCGAGATGAGGTCGGCCTTTAGGCGCGTCTCCTTGGCCGTGAGAGTCAGGATCTCCTCGGCTCCGTTCGGCTGTGGAAAGCTCTGAGACCGCACGCGGCCGCCCGCAAGATTGTATTCCGCGAATTCGCGAACCGGCAACGTGTCGGCAAAGCGCGCGGCCAGGAAATTGGCGACATCGTGATCCTGATGGCCGCCTTCCCACGCCGGCGTCCAGAGCCCATCGATCGATCGCTCCGCAATCGTCCGCGAGATCGCGGCCGCCGCCTCGTCGAGGTGCGACTTGAGCGTGCGCGAGGGCCAGTCGAGAAAGCCCACCGGCACGATCCCGAGAGCGGCGGCGGCGTGCCGGGCCTCCTCCCGACGCAGCCCCACCAGCGAGGCATAGCGCGACCGGCGCCACGGCCACACGCACTCCCGTGCCGGGACGCCGGTTGTGAGATAGAGCCCGAAGACCTCGGCGCCCGCCGCCCGCGCGCGCCATGCGGCGATGGCGCAGCCGACCACCTCGTCGTCAGGGTGTGGAATCAGGATCAGCAGCCGCGCGGCGCTCACGTTCTGGCTTGCCGGCGCTCCACGACGCTGCGCCAATGCGGCAGCAGATCGGTCCCGAGCACGTCGTCCCAGGACGGCAGCCGCCGCTCCGCATAGGCACGCGCGGCATGGGACATGTCGAGGCGTCGGGTGGGATCTTGGACCAGACCGGCGATCGCCTCGGCCCAGGCACCGGCGTCACCGCCCGGCAGAACCAGGCCCGTGACGTTCTCGATCAAGAGCCGCCCCATGCTGCTGCGCGCGGAGACCATGACCGGCAGGCCCGAGGCCAACGCCTCCAGCACGACGTTCGCGTATTCCTCGATCTCCGAGGGGAAAGCGAAGATGTCCGCCGAGGCGTAGATCCTCGCCAATTTCTCGCGCTCGATGTTGCCGGGGCAGCTCGCATGCGGCCCGAGGCGGGACAGGATCGCGGCGCGCTCATCGCCGTCGCCCGCGCAGAGCAGATGGATCGGAAGCCCGCGCTCCACCAGCGACGCGACGGCATCCGCGACCAGGCCGACATTCTTGCCGTGGTTAAGGCGCCCGACATAAACCACCACGGTGGTATCGGGCGCGATGCCGAACTCGGACGCGAGCCAGTTACGATTGCGGCTCGCGGGTCGAAACAGCTGATGCTCGATGCCGCGGCGGAGAAGCGCGACGCGGCCGGGAATGACGCGGCCGACCGCCTCGAGCTGGCTCGGGCGCGAGACCAACACGAAATCGCAGGCTCGATGATAGCGATCGAGCTGTCGGAGCATGCGGCGCTCGACGAATTCCGGCACGCGCAAGCCGTCGCGCAGCACGCGGGAGACGATGCCCTGGCCGAACAGCTTGTCGATGGTCTGGGCGGTGAAGACCCGCGCATATTCGGGCGTGTTGGTGTGGACGGAATTGACCAACGGGACGCTTCGGCGGTGCGCGACGCGGAGCGCCGTTCGCGCATACGTGAAATACCCGTCGGTCGTGTGAATGACGTCGAACCGCGGCAGGGCCGCGGCGATCTTGGGATGCCAGCGGGCAAGGTCGGTGTGATCGGGCACGTGCGAGAGGAACCGCACACGCGCGGTGCTGAACACGGACGGCACGATCGCGTATCTCACATTGTCGGCGACCGCGATCTCGCGGGGCTCGTCGCCCGTGAAATAGACCGTGAGATCGAGATCGCCCGCGCGGCGTCCCGCCGCCTCGGCGAGCCGGGTCCAGCATTTGACGTGACCGCCGGAATGCGGGCCGAAGGGTAGATCCACCAGAACGCCCACGCGGAGCGGTCGTATCGAAGCGGTTCGCGGCTCGCTGCCGGGATCGAGATCGAGGCTTTGGGGCGGCTGAAACATGTGTCGAGAACCCTTTCGTCGATGAGGTTGACGCCTCGACGTTCAGGTGGCTCCGCGGCGGTTCGCTTACCCGATAAACTCGCGCTTGGTTCGGCTTCCGCAACCCAGGGGGTTGCGAGCTCTGGCGGCGTCCAAACGGTCCGCAGGGTCGGATTTACCTGCGCCCGCCGTCGACCGTCAATAGCACCGGTCACACGAACTTGTGTCTCTATTGGATAGGACGGTTTCCCGCCGGGCGTGCCCGTTTAATTACCTCAATCCTGCTCCCGATCGAGGTCCGCCAGGCTTCCGCCTGCCCAGCGTTTGAGCATCCCGTGACCTTCGCCGACTTGCCACGCCAAGACCACAGGAACGCCGAGGATCAGGTCCCGCCCCCGCTTCAGCAGGGAGAGCGCCAGGGCCACCTCAGGGCTCACACCGAAGATCGCGCCCACCACGACATAGCCGCTTTCCTGGATGCCGGCGCTCCAGGGCACGAAAAAGGAGACGCTGCGCAGTGCAAAGATCAGGCTTTCGATCACGAGGACTTCGGTCGCCGCAAGCGCTCTTCCCATGAGCCAAAGAGCAATCCAGACCTCCAACCCGGAGGCGATCCAGCCAACGAAATGCACCGCGACGCTGGCAACAAACCGCGCGCGGCGCCGGTAGAAGCCCTGAATGTGGTCGTGGAAGGCCTCGGCGCGATGCCCGTTGCGCGCATCGGCATTTCGGCCCCGCCATACCCGATCGACAGCGCGGCCGAGAAAACGGAAGAGTCCGCCGAGCTGCGCCCCGAGGAAGCCCAGGAACGCAACCGTGATGATCCCCATGCCAAGGGCCGCCCAGAACACGCGGGGATCATCCGGGCGGAGCGCCAGCAGCAACCCGAGCCCGAGCAGGCCGAACACGACCTGACCCAGCAGTTCCGAAGTCAGATCCACCACCGCGCTCGCGCCGGCGCGGCCCTCGCCCCACGCGAACAGCACACGGGTACCCGCGAGCACGCCGCTCACCGGTAGGATCGGCAGGATGTTATCCACGGCCTCGCGCACCCAGCGCGCCCAGGTGAACCCGAGCCAGCCGACGTGCACCTCCCCGCCGAACAGCAGGCGCCAGCCGACCCCGCGCAGGAGCGTCGGCACCAGGTGCGCCAGGGCGACCGCGGCCAGCGTCAGCCAGCCCGCCGCCCGCAAGGCCGCCAGCACCGCCGGCGCACCGGTATCGGCGATCAGGTAGACG
>DATEGF010000098.1:0-2862 GCA_035280245.1 Allostellaceae bacterium | reverse complement strand
CCAGTCGTTCCAGATCGGAGACTCCCTGCAGAAAGGCCTCGCCCGGTTCTTCGCCGTCATCGGCACTTCGATCTGCATGGTGATCGCCATGATGTTCGGCTTCATCCTGCTGATTATTCCGGGCTTCATCTTGTTGTCGATGTTCTATGTCGCACTTCCTGCATGCGTGGTGGAGCGGCTCGGGCCATTCCAGAGCTTGGGCCGCAGCGGAGATCTCACCAAGGGACACCGCTGGAAGATCTTCGGCATCTGGCTGGTGCTGGGTATCGTCGGCGGGATCGTCAACAATATCATCGGCGGCGTCCTGGGCGCGGCCGGGGTCGCGATCACGCTGGTGGTCTCGATGGTGTGGCACGCGTTGCTCAGCGCCTATCAGGCGATCACCGTCGCGGTCGCCTATCACGACCTCCGCGTCGCGAAGGAAGGCGTCGACATCGAGCATATCGCTGCCGTGTTCGATTGAGCGGTCGCTGTTACTCTCCGGTCTTCCCCTTCTCCGGCGGGGACTTGCTCTCGTAATACTTGTCAGCGCGCGGTTTTCCGAAGAGCTGCTCGCGCTCGAGGAAGGCGCGCTCGGCGGTATAGAACTCGCGCAGGAAGACGCGGATATCGGGGTCGGGGATAAGCGCCGTGTACTCGACCCGTCGGCAGATCTTGTCCGCGACCTCGCGTAAGAGCCGGCTGGTGTCCACGCCGTCCGGCCGGCGCAGCAGCTCCTCCAGGACCTGGAGCTCGAAGGCGCCGTAGGCCTGGAGCTGCTTCTCGGTGAAACTGTAGTGCGCGGCGCTCTCCACGAGGTCACCCAAGAGCACGCGGCGCGGCAAGGCGACCACCATGGTGCCTGCGATCAGGTCGCCGGCACGCATGCGGTCGCGGTTGACGAAGGGCAGCAAGGCGAAGAGCAGCAGCCAGAGCCCCAGCGACAGCTGCTCCCAGGCGGCGGAGCCCGCACCCACGGGTGACTGCAGCAGGCCGATCGGCATGAAGGCCTCGATCTCGCGCGTGAGATTGCGGGCGACGACGGCCGCGGGCAGCAGCGGGCCGCCGCGACGATCGACCACGCGGAGCCCCACGATGCGCTTCCCCGGCGTGGCACCCTGCCACGCCAGCTCGAAATGGATGAAATAGAAATTCCGCACCACGAAGGCGATGAAGAGCACCAGCGATCGCGCCACGATCCCGGTGGTGCCGCCGAACGGCAGGAAGATGACCAGGAGATAGATGAGGATCGTCGCGGCCATGCAGAGGACGAAATCGATCACGAAGGCGACCGCCCGCTCGCCGTAATCCGCGAGATCGACGGCAAGCGGCACTCCCTCGGGCGTCATCAGCTCTCGGCGATTGCGCCCGCCGCCCTCGAGGAACGTTGAGGCGAGCTCGTGAGCGGCGGTCATTCCGGGCGCTCCCGTCCGACCCGCGTGAAATAGAAGATCCAGAGGGCGCCGGTTGCCGCGCCGATCGCGAGCCGGAGTGGCGTGCTGGCGACCAGCTGCCGGAAGCCGCCTTCGAGGATGCCGGCGACGAAGAACAGGAGCACCGCGCCGATCGCGACCTGCGCCGCCACGCGGCCGTTGAGCGCGAGGTTCTCGACCCGGCCGTAGCGGCCCGGAAACAGGATCCGATCCGCAATCGCGAGCCCCGCGGCGCCGCACAGCAGGATCGCCCCGAACTCGGTCACTCCGTGGATCGAGACCCAGCCGATCACCTCGAGCAGGAGCCCGCGGTTGTAATGCAACGCCAGGAACGCGCCGAAGCCGAGGCCCTGATAGACCAGGAGCAGAATCGTGGGCACGCCCGCGGCGACGCCGAGGCTGAAGGTCAGGATCCCCACCAGCGTGTTGTGCTCGAAGAGCGCGTTGCTCATGGCGACGAAGGCCTGGGCGAGGCCGGGCCAGGGCGCGAATATCTCGTCCTCGAGCAGGCTCTCGCGCGTGCTCGATGGACCCCGGCCGCCCGCGAGCCAGGACGGTATCAGAGCGGAGAACCACGCCTCGTCGACCAGCGTCAGCCAGAAGCCCGCGACCACGCCGACCAGCAGCGCGACCAGGGCCACCACGAAGTGCCAGCGCACCGAGCGGACCGCGCCGGGAAATCCGCGCCGGAAAAAATCCGAGATGCCCTCGAGCGCGTTGATACGCGGCCCATAGACCGAGAGGAAGCTGCGCATCGTCAGGTTCTCGAGGTAGAGCAGCAGGTTTCGATCGAGCGCGATGCTGCGCGCGACCGAGAGCGAGGAGAGCGTCGAGCGATAGAGCAACGGCAGCCGCTGCAGCTCCTCAGGCGAGAGCGCGCGTACGCCGCGCCGCTCTGCGCGGCCGACCAAGGCCTCGAGCTCGCGCCAGCTCTCCTCGCGGCCCCGCCGGAACTCGCTGCTGCGCAGGACGATGGCTGGCGCGGATGCACTCCGCGGCCGAGTGTCGTCGAGCGGAGCGGGGGCACTCACAGCAAGCCCCGCTGCTTGATGCGCAGATAGCGATTGAGCAGGCCCACAGAGAGCCCGCGGCTCGGCACGTCGAGGCAGTGCACGCCGAGCCGCTCCAGGCGCTGGAAGACCACGCTGCGATCGCGCAGCAGGTCATCGGCGATCACTGCCTCGGCCACTGACTCAAAGCTGGTGGGTGCGGCGTCCACAGTGCGCTGGAGCAGCGAATCGCGAAGCGTCACGAAGACCACCACGTGCCGGCTCACGATGCGTTGCATGCTCTCGATCAGGAGCTCGGCGGTGACGGTATCGACGAACTCCGTGAACAGCACCACGAGGGCCCGCCGCCGGAGCCGCGCACTCAGCTCCGCGAGACCCAAGGTGAAGTTGGTCTCCTGATGATGATAGGCGAGCTCCGAGGTCGCCCGCTGGATGCGCGC
>DATEGF010000097.1:0-2077 GCA_035280245.1 Allostellaceae bacterium | reverse complement strand
GCGATCACCCAGCAGCGCAACGACCAGGCCGCGGCGGCCGTTCAGGGAGCCGACGCCAAGCCTCAGGATCCGCAGGCCGCGTACAACGCCGCGCGGGTCTATGCGCGGCTCGGCGACGCCGATCAGGCCCTGGTGTGGCTCAACAAGGCTCTCGACCTCGGCTACGACCAGTTCGACTACTTGAGCCTCGACCCCTCGCTGGTGAGCCTGAAGAAGGATCCCCGATTTCTGAAGCTCCTCGAGGAGCGCCGGCCGGCCCGCTAGCGATTCACTCCGCTCGCGTCTAGCGCTTCGCCGGAAAGGCGGCCGCCATCTGCCGGGCCGCCGCGTCCATTGCCGTGCGCATCGCGTCGAGCAGACCCTTGCGCTGGGTGCCCATGAACCAGCGCCCCGCGTCCGACTCCCCGAACGCGACGTACTCCGCGAGCTCCTCGTCGGTCAGCGATCGGAAGGTGTAGAGCCACCGCACGAGCGCCTCGCGCACGAGCCGATCCTGCTGCCCCCGCAGCGTGCGCTCCGCGAAGTCGAGCTCGCGGGCCGTGGGCCGCTTCTCGGCCGGGAGGACCGGCTCGAGCGACCGCGTGACGGCTCGGTAGGCAACCACGCCCATCTCAATCTGCAGCTCGGCGCTGCGCATGGACGCCTCGTGCCGCTGGACGAGTGCTACGCGCCCCGGCTGCGGGATGTCCCCCTGCAGCCCCATGGTGAAGCGCTCGAGGTCCTGCCTGGCGCCCGGCTCGCTCGCCGCGACCTCCGCCGCCGCGACCTTCCGGAAGAGCGGCGTCCGGAGCTGCGCGATCACGAACCCTATGCGCGAGGGATCGTAGTTCGTCCTGAAGGCGCCGCGGACGGCGCCGTAGAGCACTTCGGTCCGGAACGCGTCGCCCAGGATCTTGACCGCACGCGCCTTTTCCTCGGGCTTGAGCGGCGTCTGGCGCGCCTCGAACTGCGCGCGGATGTGCGCCGGGATCGTCTCCAGCGCCTTCTTGGTGCCCGAGATCTCAAGGGCCTCGCTGATCAGTGCCTCGCGCTCGCCTTCGACCGGCCTGACTTGAGGGGGCTGGTCCGAGTAGGTGACGATGCCCTGATCGTTCACCCAGCGGTACGTCTTCGCCTCGGCGAGAGCGCCCATCGCCAGCGCGACCAGCCCGATCAGACACGGAATGGCGCGGAGCTTCATGGCGGTCCTCCTCAATACTTGACCCGGCCGAAGAGCCGGAGCGCGGCGGAGCCGTAGTCGGCTTCGATCTGCTTGGTGTGCGCGACGACGGCCGCCCAGACGCGCCGGAGCTCGGCGACCGGATCGGCGTGATCGTCGGCGCGGAGATTGTGGTACATGCGCGGCTCGCGCAGGGCGGCCACGAGGAGCGCCGCCGATTGCTTACCGCGCTTGTCGCCGCCGGCCGCCTGCCCGGCCTCGAGCGCCATGAGCAGCCGCTCGGACAGATCGTGGCGCTCGCCGTCGCTCGCGCGAAACGCGCGCGCCATCGCCGCGATCAGATTGGGGCCGGCGAGCATGCCGGCGATGGTGAACTCGTCAGCCTGCTCGTGACCGCACCATGGCACGCAGTCGGAGCCGGTGTGGCAGAAGGCGCGCTCGCCGTCCAGCCCGTGGACCTGGCGGATCTCGCGATCGCTGTCTTTTCTCAGGTGTGCGCTCAAGGCGACGTCCACCGGGACCCCCTGGGCGAGGAGCGCCATCCCCTGGAGCCCGAGATCGGTGTTGACGCGCGCCTGAGTCGCGATGGCTCCGCGCGGCGAGACCCACGGCACGAGGCTACCGACGTTGGGTCGCGCGGTGGCGACGGCGACGCCGAACGCGCCCGTCTCCGGATCGCGCGCAGTGATGGAAAAGGTGTGAAAATCAATCACCTTTTCAAGTATTACCATGGGGGTGCCCATGAACCCGCGCGATTACTCATGATCCGGCCGGACCTGGTCCTCTACGGCGGCAACGTGGTCACGCTCGACCCCGCCCTGCGTACCGCACAGGCCGTGGCCATCGCGGGCGACCGCATCGCGGAAGTCGGCGCCAGCAGAGATATTCGGCGCCTCGCGGGCGCCGACACGCGCCTGG
>DATEGF010000096.1:0-12314 GCA_035280245.1 Allostellaceae bacterium | reverse complement strand
CGATCTGGTCGTGCGCAGCTTCTCGATCGCCGGTCTGGCGACCCCGTCCTTCTGGCTCGGGATCGTGTCGATCCTGATCGTCCTCGACGTCACCCAGATGATCTCGGGCCATCCGTGGATGCCGCCGATCGACTACGTGTCGCTCTGGCAGGACCCGGTGCGCAATCTCTCGATGGTGTTCTGGCCGGCGGTCACCGTGGGCTATCGCTACTCCGCGGTCACCATGCGCATGACCCGCTCGGCGATGCTCGAGGTGCTGCGCGAGGATTACATCCGCACGGCCCGCGCCAAGGGGCTCGTGCACCGGATCGTGATCAACCGGCACGCGCTCAAGAACGCGCTGCTGCCGGTAGTGACCCTGATCGGCATCGAGTTCGCCTTCCTGATCGGCGGCCTCGTGGTGACCGAGCAGGTCTTCAACCTGAACGGCATCGGCCGGCTCTTCGTGCTCTCGGTCCAGAATCAGGACTACACACTGACCCAAGCGCTGGTGATGCTGGTGGTGACGGTGTTCGTAATCTGCAATCTGGCGGTCGACGTGCTCTACGCGTGGCTTGACCCGCGCATCCGGTTCGGCTGAGCCCGATGTCCAGCACAGCACCCTTCGACACCGCTCCCGTCGTCGCCGCGGACGAGCGCGCGCTCAGGCGTTCGCCGATGCGGATCGTGCTCGACTTCTGCTCGCACGAGCCCATGGGCGCCTTTGGCATGGTGCTGGTCCTGCTGATGATCTTTGCCGCGGTCTTCGCGGGCTGGCTCGCGCCCTTCGATCCCACCTCGAACGATTTCGCCGCGATGACCGAGGCGCCGAGCTGGACGCATCTCCTCGGCACCGACCAGTTCGGCCGCGACGTCTTCTCGCGCATCCTCTATGGCGCGCAGACCGCGCTGATCGTGGGTTTCACCTGCGCCATCGTCGGCGGCGCGATCGGGCTGGTGATCGGCGTCGGCAGCGCCTATTTCGGCGGCTGGCTCGATCTCGTCCTGCAGCGCGTCCTCGACGTGCTGATGGCTTTCCCGCTGATCATCCTGGCGCTCGCGGTGGTGGCGATCTTCGGCACCGGCGTCCACAACGTGATCCTCGCGATCACCATCCCGCTGATCCCGCGCTGTGCGCGCGTCGTGCGCTCGAGTGCGCTCGCGATCCGCGAGGTGCCCTACGTCGATGCCGCGCGCGCCTGCGGGTTCGGGCATTGGCGGATCATCCTCCGGCACATGATCCCCAATGTCATGGCGCCGTTCCTGATCGTGTTCACGGCCTTCGTGGGCCAGGCGATCCTCGCGGAGGCGTCGCTCTCCTACCTGGGTCTCGGCGTCCAGGAGCCGACCCCCGCCTGGGGCCTCATGCTCCAGGGCGGCGCCGAGGAATACGCGCTGGAGGCGCCGTGGATCGCGGTCTTCCCCGGCCTCGCCATCGCGCTCACGGTGTTCGGAATTTCTCTGTTCGGCGACGCGCTGCGCGACGCCCTCGACCCCAAGCTCCGCGGGCGGTGAGGGGCTCACGCCCCGAACCGCTTCAGCGCCTGGTCTGCCATCTCGCTGGCGATGTGGTGCTCGCCCATGACGACGAGGCCGACGCCGCGCTGCTTGAGCCAGGCGGCCTCCTCGGCGCTGTGGGTGCGGACGATGAGCTCGATCTCCGGATTGGCGCGGCGCGCCTCCGCGAGGATGCGGCGGGCCGCGGCGTGCTCGGGCACCGCGATCACCAGGAGCCGCGCCTTCGTGGGCCGCGCGGCGTCGAGCACCTCGGGCCAGGCGGCGTCGCCATAGACCACGGGAATGCCGTCGCGGCGGAGCTGTTCCGCGAAGCGAAGGTTCTGCTCGATCACCACGTACGGGATGCCTTGGCGACGGAGCGAGGCCGCGATCACGCTGCCGACCCGGCCGTGGCCCACGATGATCGCGTGGCCCTCGAGGCTCGGGGCCTTGTCCGCCGCCCGACCGGCGCGGCTCGCAGTCCAGGCGCGCAAGGCACCAACCCGCTCGAGCCGCGCGCCGATCGCGTCGGCGACGCGCAGCAGCGCCGGCTGCACGACGATCGAGATCAGCGCAGCCGCGAGCACGAGATCGCGACCCTCGGCCGGCATGAGGCCGCGTGCGACCGCGGTGCCGCTCAGGATGAAGGAGAATTCGCCGATCTGCGCCAGCGCGGCCCCCGCCTCGGCGGCACTCCGTGGCGCCGCGCGGAGCGCCAGCAGGACCAACGCGGTGATGAGCGCATTGCCCAGCACGACGGCGGCGGCCACCGCGACGATATGCGCGGGCACGCGCACGAAGGCCATGGGATCGAACAGCATGCCGACCGAGACGAAGAACAGCACGGTGAAGACCTGCTGCACCGGCACCGATTCGCCGGCGGCCTGGTGGCTCACGTCGGAATCCGCGATCACCACGCCCGCGAAGAAGGCGCCCAATGCCAGCGACACGCCGGCGAGCGCCGAGGAGAGATAGGCGATGCCGAGCGCCGCCACGATGACCGAGAGCCGGAACAGCTCGCGCGAGCCTTCCCGCGCGGTGCGCTCGAGGAGCCAGGGAATGACGCGCCGGCCAAGCAGCAGCATGCCGGCGGCGAAGCCCGCGACCTTCGCGAGCTTGAGCGCGAGGCTCGCGGCGGCACCGTAGCGCGCTGCCATGTCGTCGCCGCCACCCGGCAACATCACCAGCAGGACCACCACGATCAGGTCCTGCATGACAAGCCAGCCCAGCGCCACGCGCCCGGCGTTGGTCGCGAGCTCGCCGCGCTCGGTCAGGCTGCGCGTCGCCACCACGGTACTGGCAACCGCGAGGCATCCCGCGAGCGCCGCCGCCGCGCCGGCCTCGAACCCGATGAGGCGCCCCACGCCGAAGCCGAGCGCCGCCGAGAGCGTCACTTGGACGAGCGCCCCGGGCACGGCGACACGCCAGACCGCCACGAGATCGTCGATCGAGAAGTGCAGGCCGACGCCGAACAGCAGCAAGGCGACGCCGATCTCGGCCAGCTGCTCGACCGTCGCCTCATCCGCGATCAGGCCCGGCGTGAACGGTCCGACCGCGATCCCCGCAATCAGATACCCGACCAGCGGCGGCAGCCGGACTAGCCGCGCCAGCATGCCGCCCACATAGGCCACGGCCAGGCTCAGCGCGACGGTGGCGATCAGCGAGGGCGCGCCGGTCATGGTGGCGCGACCGCCGGCTCAGGTCCGCTTCGGGATGTCGAGCCCGCGCTGCACCGCCGGCCGTGACAGGCACCGGTCGAGCCAGGCGGGCACCCGCTTCAGCTCGCGATAGCGCACGAGGTCGCCCGCGCCATAGAAGTCCACGAGGTTGCGCACCCAGCCGAGGTGCGCAATGTCGGCGATGGTGTAGTCATCGCCCATGATCCACGAGCGGCCCTCGAGCCGGGTCTCGAGCACGCGGAGGAGCCGCGCTGACTCTTTCGCGTAGCGCTCGAGCGGGCGCTTGTCGGGGATCTCGCGACCCGCGAATTTGTGGAAGAAGCCGACCTGCCCGAAGATCGGCCCCACGTTCGCCATCTGGAAGAACACCCACTGGACGGTCTCCCAGCGCCGCGCGGCATCGGCGGGAATGAGCTTCCCGGTCTTCTCGGCGAGGTAGAGCAGGATCGCGCCCGATTCGAAGAGGCCGAACGGCTTCCCGCCGGGGCCGTCGGGATCGAGGATCGCCGGGATCTTGCCGTTGGGATTGAGCGAGAGGAATTCGGGCGTCCAGCTCTCGTCCTTACCGATGTTGACGCCGTGCGCCTCGTAGGGGAGCCCCAACTCCTCGAGCGCGATCGAGACCTTGACGCCGTTGGGCGTTGGCCATGAGTAGAGCTGCAGGCGCTCGGGATGCTGGGCGGGCCAGTGCTTGGCGATCGGGAAACCGGCGAGTGTCGACATCGGGTACCTCTTCTGGGTTTATCGCATGCGGTCGAAAGACTCTCCGCATTATAGACAAGCGGCGGCGCGATGGGCGCGTGGCATGACTCGCGCACGCGTGGTCGTGTAGCATCGGGTGCAGTTGTCTCGGAACAGGCTCATGCGCCCATTGTGCCTCGCGTTGCTCGTCATCATGGAGGCCGCCTCTCCGGTCTTGGCGGAGACCAACTACGCCGCGCCGCTGAGCCCGAGCGCCGCGGCCTTCAAGGGCAAGTTCGCGGGCCGCCGGATCACCTGTCAGAGCGAGGCCGCGATGCGGTTAGGGATTAGCAGCGGCGCCGCGCTCAAGTTCTGCGATTGCCAGATCGACGTCTTCGCGCGCGGGCTGACGCTCGACGAAATGCGGGCGGTCGAGCTCGCGACCTTCGGCAGCGACGACGAGGCCGACGCCAACGCCAGCGCCGCGATCGCCGCGACGAACCGCCTCATTCCCGAGCGCCAGCGCGTGTGCGGGCATTAGCGTGGGATTAAGAGCCTGCGCCCTTGATGCGGCGCCGAGAACGTAGAGACTGGGCCTGAGAGGTGTCCATGCAGCTCGCCGGCAAAGTCGCGATCGTCACGGGGGGCGCCAGGGGGATCGGCTTTGCCGTTGCCGAGGCGCTGGCGGACCGTGGGGCCGCCGTGACGATCGCCGACGTGACCGGCGCCGCCGACGCGGCCGCCCGGTTGAGCGCGAAAGGAGCACGGGCGATCGGTGTCGCCGTCGACGTGGCCTCGGAGCGGGAGACCGCGGCGATGGCCGAGGCGGCGGCTGCGGCCTTTGGCGGCCTCGACATTCTCGTGAACAACGCCGGGATCTATGCGACGCTCAAGCCCCGGCCCTTCGAGCAGATCGATGCGGCGGAGTGGCGCCGGGTGATGGAGGTGAACGTCATCGGGGTCTTCCTCTGCGCCCGCGCGGTGCTGCCGGCGATGCAGGCGCGAGGTGGCGGCCGCATCGTCAACATCTCCTCGGGCGTTGCCTTCAAGGGGAATCCCAACATGGCGCATTACGTCGCGAGCAAGGGCGCCGTCATCTCGCTCACCCGCGCGCTCGCGACCGAGCTTGGCGCTCACGGAATACTCGTCAACAGCGTAGCGCCCGGCCTGACGCTGAGCGACGGGCTGCGCGACAACCCCGAGCTGATGGCGGGTGTGCGCGAGCGCTCGCTCCGCGGCCGCGTGCTCGCCCGCGACATGATGCCCGCCGATCTCGTGGGCGCGGTGGCGTTCTTCGCGGGACCGGACTCCGCCTTCATCACGGGACAGACACTCGTGGTCGACGGTGGCGCCTACTATCACTGAGAGGAGCCATCCGCCTTGCCGCAGAGCATTCCCGTCCTCGATCTCTCCGATGCCCTCCACGGCGACTTGGCGTCGCGACGCAAGCTCGCCGCCTATCTCGACCGCAGCTGCCGCGAGATCGGCTTCTTCACCTTGGTGGGCCACGGCGCGCCCGCCGCCGTGCTCGACGATCTCCGCACTCAAGCGAATGCATTTTTCACCCTGCCGCTCGAGGAGAAACGCCGCGCCATCCACCCGATCGCCGGCACGCCGCGCGGCTATCGCGCGCTCGGCATCGAGGCGCTCTCCTACGGCAACGACCGCAAGACCCCGCCGGACCTCAAGGAGTATTACCACTTCGGCCGCGAGACTTGGCCGGATGAGCCCTATTTCACCGGCCCCGAGGGACAGCGCTATTTCGTGCCGAACCTCTGGCCCGCGCGGCCCGCGAGATTCAAGGAGGCGGCCGAGCGCTATTACGCCGAGATGGAGCGGATCTCGCTGGCGATGATGCGGCTCGCGGCGCTGGCGCTGGGCGTCGACGAGCGCTTCTTCGACGCCAAGATCGACCGGCACATCACGGCGATGCGGCTCAATTTCTATCCGGCGCAGACCGAGGCGCCGCTGCCAGGGCAGCTCCGCGCCGGCGAGCACACGGACTACGGCAACTTCACGATCCTCAACGGCGAGAACGCGCCCGGCGGCCTGCAGGTGCGGACGCGTGGGGGCGAGTGGCTCGACGTCGAGACCGAGCCCTCGAGCTTCGTGGTAAATATCGGCGATCTCCTGATGCGCTGGACCAACGACCGCTGGGTCTCGAATACGCACCGTGTGGTCAACCCGCCGGACTCGGTCGCGGCGCGCGCCCAGCGTCTCTCGATCGCCTTCTTCCACCACCCGAACTACGACGCCGCGATCGAGTGCATCGCCTCCAAGGGCGAGGCGAAATATCCGCCCGTCCGCTCCGGCGATTACCGCGACCTCAAGTACCGGCAGACGCGGGTAGCCTGACACAACTTACTCGCGAGCCAAACACGGCGCGGCGAGTGCTAGTGTCGGCCTGAGCCATGGCACGGCGGGGTGGGAGATGGCCGACACCGATACGCGGGTCGACGAGATCGCCGACGGTATCTATCGCATCGCGACACCGCGGCCACCAAGCGGGAACGCCGGAGGCTTTACCTTCTGCCAGTACCTGATCGTCGACGACGAGCCGCTGCTGTTCCACACGGGGATGCGGCGCATTTTTCCACTGGTGCGCGACGCGATCGCGCGGGTGATGCCGGTCGAGCGTCTGCGCTGGGTCTCGCTCTCCCATTTCGAGGCGGACGAGTGCGGCGCCCTCAACGAGTTCCTCGCCGCGGCACCCAAAGCCGAGGCCCTCTGCGGCACCATCGCCGCCATGACCTCCGTGAATGATTTCGCGGACCGGCGCGCCCGCGCGATGGCGGATGGCGAGCTGTTGCATCTCGGCCGGCACACGGTGCGCTGGCTTGATACGCCGCACCTGCCGCACGCCTGGGAGTGCGGCTTCCTCATGGAGCGCACGACACGGACACTGCTCTGCGGCGACCTCTTCACCGAGGGTGGCGCCGACCATCCGCCCGTGAGCACCGATGACATGCTGGAGCCCAGCGAGCGCTTCCGCCTGTCGCTCGACTATTTCTCGCACACCAGGAGCGCTCGGCGCCTGCTGACGCGGCTCGCCATGGAAGACCCCACCACGCTTGCCCGCATGCACGGCAGCGCCTGGCAGGGCGAGGGCGCCAAATTGCTGATGGCGCTGGCGGACCGGCTGGAGGCGTAAGGCGCAATCTCGGTTGGGTTTCGGGCCGTTCCGTCAAGTGGAAGCACTCCCGATCACCGGGTTGAGGGTCTGGAGACCCGGGAAACGCGTGAAGTCGCGGTCCGCGGACCAGAGCTCGCGCACGCCGTGCTGGCGGCAAAGTGCCGCCACGCGCGCATCGTGCACTTGGGGACCGGTGACGCGAGCATCGACGAGGAGGCTCCGCAAGACCGACCAGTGGTCGCCTGATTCCGCCAACAGCACCAGTGACGGCGATTCGAGCCAGGCGTCTACCTGGTCGAGTGCGGCCGGCAACGGCGTTGGCGGCGCATAGATCCGGGGATGCGTTACAATGGCGAGGAACTCGTGGAGACAGGGCCAGGGAATCGCCCAACTCGCCGAGCCGGCGGCCAGCGCCCCCAGCTGCTCGAATGCCGCCTTGTGAAACGGCGAGTCCTCGCGGTGCGCATACACCAGTAGATTCGTGTCGACCGCGATCAACCGCCACGCCCCTCATAGGCGAGCTGACGCAACCTCTCCCAGGACGCCCCCTCCAGATCCGATTGCAGTCCGCTTCCCTTGAAGCTCGCCCGCCGAAGCTTGAAGCCCGGACGGGGCTTTTCCTCGGCAACCACGCGCCGAAGACCGCGCTCCACCAGCGTTCTGAGCGTGATGCCTTGCCGTATCGCGAGCTTGCGCGCCTCCCGGAGCAGAGGATCCGAGATCTCGATCGTCGTCTTCATGGGCCGCCTTCTATATGGCTAATGGGATATGGGCACCCATACCACAGCTGCAACTGGCGCACCACGAGCTTTTGCGGGAAGATGGTCGCACGGGAATCGGGGAGAGGTGCCCATGACCATGCAGGAGATTGCGGGCGGATTCGGTCGTGCGGTGCCGCTGCGCAAGGGCGAGGCCGTGCGGCTCGTGAACACCTTCGGCTCGCAGGTGGTGGATACCTGGGCGCTCGCGGCGGGTGATCCAACCGAATATTTCTCGGTCGAGCATACGCGGCGCATGCTCTTCAATCTGTTTCCGCGCCAGGGCGACACGCTCTACTCGAACCGGCGCAATCCGATGCTGCTCCTCGAAGAGGACACCGCGCCCGGCCGGCACGACATGCTCTTCGCTTGCTGCGACAAGTGGCTCTACAAGCACTACGGCTCCCCGCCCGGCCACCGGAATTGCCGCGACAACTTCATCGAGGCGCTGTTCGCGGCGGGCCACGATGCGCCCATCGTGCCGAACCCGCTCAATCTCTGGATGAACATACCCGTAAGCGACAGCGAGAAGATCGGCATGGAGCCGCCGGTGAGCCGACCCGGCGATCACGTGCTCCTGCGCGCGCTCGTCGACGCGATCGTGGTGTTCTCGGCCTGCCCGATGGACGTGACGCCCATCAACGGCCCCGACCGCACGCCGAAGGCCGTACATTTCGAGGTGGTACCAGCGAAAGAATGACAATCACCAGCTCAGCGCGATCCTCCGGTAGCTGAGCGCCTCTGCCACGTGGAGACGGCGCACGGCGGGCGAACCGTCTAGATCCGCGAGCGTGCGGGCGACGCGGAGTACGGCCTCGGCATTGTAGTGGGCGACGAAGGCGACCGAGCAGAACGTCGAGTCGGACCTGCAGCCCCGACGATATGGCGCCAGTTATAGCTGATCTCTGCTCAACAGGGATCGAGCGGCAAGCCCGGCCGAGGTCGCATACTTGGAGTCACGATGGATCAAGATCTGACTGACCGCGCCGTCGATCAAGACCATGAGAGCGCGAGCGATTGTCTCGGCATTGGAATGGCCCTCTTCATTCACCATTTCCAATAGCCATTGTTCGCAGCGCGCCTTGTGGGTTCGCGCGGCCGTGAGCGCCGGATGGCCACGCATGTTGGCCAACTCGGCGGCCGCGCGCAGAAAGCCGCAGCCATTCCACCGCGGCCCTCGGCTTGATCTGCCCAACTTTGAAAAAAACCGCGTCATCCGGTCGGCGACACTTCCCTCGCTGCCTGCCCACACCTTGAAACGATCGACGGTCGGCCTATCGCGGGCATCGAGATAACAACCGATCAGATCGTCCTTCGATTTGAAGTGGTAATAGAAGGTCTTCTTCGTGACACCGGCCTTCTCGGCGATCGCATCCACGCTCACAGCATGCAGGCCCTGGCTATAGAAAAGCTCGTCAGCGGCAGCAACGATTTGATTTCTCGTGAGTAGGCCATCCCTCGGCATATTCGGCACCTCAAGAGAGGGTTTAATTCGCGCGGCGCGGGCC
Organism: Allostellaceae bacterium; assembly: GCA_035280245.1. Taxonomy (GTDB): domain Bacteria; phylum Pseudomonadota; class Alphaproteobacteria; order ATCC43930; family CGMCC-115725; genus DASZHJ01. The sequence goes on along the minus strand of DATEGF010000096.1, from coordinate 3,079 downwards.
ACCGTTCGTGAAACGTACCCGACTGCGCCCGAAGCGCAATATGAAAGTATACTCACCAGTGAATTTACGTTACGCGACATCGGCGTAGATTGTTGATCAGCGCCTTGATGGCGATTGACAGCAGAACCGTCGCTTTTCGAACGAAAACGGACGGCGCGCGGATCCGGCAGCTTCCTTCGGAAAGTTCGCCGGAGGAGTGGCCGCATCGATGATCGCAATACCGACGATTTTAACCTTGGCAGGAGATCAACGACATGCGTCGAGAGATAATCACGACCGACCGGATCGCGCCGTCAGTAGGACCCTTTTCCGCCGCTGTACGTGCCGGAGATCTGCTCTTTCTCAGCGGCCAGGTCGCGCTTGATCCAGCGACCGGCAAGCTCGTCGCCGGCGACATCGGCGCTCAGACCGAGCAAATATTCGCCAACATCTCAGCCGTGCTGGAAGCGGCGGGGAAGTCCTTCGACGACGTGATGAAGACCACCGTCTACCTCGCGGATATGAAGGATTTCGGCGCGATGAACACGGTTTACGCGCGTTATTTCCAGACACCATATCCGGCCCGGACAACGATTCAGGCCGCCGGCCTGCCGCTCGGCGCCGCCGTCGAGATCGAGGTCGTGGCGAGATAGGCGCAAGTGCTGCGCGGAACGGGCGAAACCTGCGAGAGCATTCGATGCCCTCAAATCGATGGGTCGTCTTGGCGCTTCTATTTGCAGTGCGCGTCTCAACCGGGATCCAGTATCAGGCGGTGGCGTCGCTTTCGCCGCAGCTGATGTCCGGCTTCGTGCTCAGCATCGCTGACATCGGCCTGTTGATCGGGCTCTACCACGCCCCCGGGACGATACTCGCGTTTCCGGGTGGCGCTATCGGCGCATGGCTTGGGGACAAACCCGTTGTGCTCATTGGACTGGCGCTCATGGCCATCGGCGAGATCGCCGCGGCGACCGCGCCGACCTGGCCGATTCTGATGGGCGCGCGGATCGTGGCCGGAACCGGCGGCATTCTTCTCAACGTCATGATCATCAAGATGGTGGCGGATTGGTTCACCGGCAAAGAGACGGCGACGGCGATGGCGATCATCGGCAATTCCGCACCGGCCGGGATTGCGCTGTCGCTTGCCACGATTCCTTGGATCGCCAGTTCCGGCGATCGAGTGCCGGCTTCCATCTCGGTCGTGGCTTACCTGGTTTTGGCGTTTGTGGCTTTGGCAGCGGCCTATAAGGCGCCCGACGATGCAAGCGCCGGTGCTCAACGTCAGTCGCGTTGGCCGGAGCGGCTAGTCGTCGTGTGTCTCATAACCGCGGGCCTGATCTATGGGCTTTACAATGTCGGCCTGGTGACCATCCTTGCCTTTGGGCCGCTGATGCTCACCGAGCGCGGATGGTCCTTTGCCGCGGGAAGCTCGGCCACCAGTCTCGTGCTGTGGATTGTGACGATCTCGCTGCCGGCGGGTGGTTTACTCGCCGATCGCATCGGGCGCCGCGCTGTCGTGCTGGTTTGCGGGTTACTCGCCTTTGCCGCGACGATGGCTGTGGCGCCCCGCGTCGACGCAGTCTTTGCCATATTCCTGCTGTTGGGCATCGCGAGCGGACTGCCATGCGGCGCCATCATGGCCCTGCCGACGCAAGTGCTCGCACCGGAGACGCGGTCCGTGGGCATGGGAATCATGTTCACGGTCTACTATGCAGTGAATGTGGGCGGTCCTTGGCTGATCGGCCTGATCGCGAAGCAGGCCGGAAGCGCGCGTTTCGCCTTTGATGCCAGCGCGGCCTCGCTCGGCGTGGCGGTGATCCTTTGGCTGTTCTTCCGGCACCTCGCGAGCCGATCGTCCTTCATCGAAAAAGCCCAAGCGGTCGGTTAATGAGTGAAGGTCGGCGGCTGGACCGCTCGGCAAATCGGATTTTCTGATGGTCGCGAAGCAGCTCGGCGCCGATCACGTCGTGCCGAAGCCCTTCGACGCGGACAAGCTTCTCGCGATGATCTGGTCGCGGCTCCGACCGACCGCTCGTGAGCCTGCGCTGACGCGGTCAGTGCATTTCACTCATCCACTCAGCGCGATCCTCCGGTAGCTGAGCGCCTCTGCCACGTGGAGACGGCGCACTGTGGGCGAGCCGTCGAGGTCGGCGAGCGTGCGAGCGACGCGCATGACGCGGTGATAGCCGCGCGCCGACAGATGCAGCCGCTCGGCGGCGTCGAGCAGGAGCTTCTTGCCCTCGGGATCGGGTGTCGCGATCTCGTCGAGGAGCGCGCCATCGGCCTCGGCATTGGTGCGGATGCGCCGGTCCTCGGGGAGCGCCGCATAGCGCTTCATCTGCACTGCGCGCGCCTTGGCGATGCGGGCGGCCACCTCGGCGCTGCCTTCCGCGGGCGGGGGCAGCGAGAGGTCGGCGGGCTTCACCGCCGGCACGTCGATGTGGAGATCGATCCGGTCGAAGAGCGGGCCCGAGATCTTCGATTGATACTCGAGGGCACACTTGGGCGCGCGGCCGCAGCCGAGGGCGGGGTCGCCGAGATAGCCGCACTTGCAGGGGTTCATCGCGGCGACCAGCTGCACCCGCGCGGGATACGTGACGTGCGCATTGACGCGCGCCACCGTGGCCCGGCCGGTCTCGATCGGCTGGCGCAAGGACTCCAAGGTCGCGCGCTGGAACTCCGGCAGCTCGTCGAGGAAGAGCACGCCGAGATGCGCCAGCGAGATCTCTCCGGGACGGCCGCGCAGACCGCCGCCCACCAGCGCCGGCAGCGAGGCCGAGTGATGTGGATCGCGGAACGGCCGCTGGCGCAGGAGCTTGCCTTCGCGCAGCAAACCCGCGATCGAGTGGATCATCGAGACCTCGAGCGCCTCGGCGGGATCGAGCGGCGGGAGGAGGCCGGGGAGCCGCGCCGCCAGCATCGATTTTCCGGCGCCGGGCGGGCCGATCATCAAGAGGTTATGGCCGCCGGCGGCCGCCACCTCGAGCGCGCGCTTGGCGGTCTCCTGGCCCTTGATGTCCTTGAGGTCGGGCGGCGGCGGGCCCGGCTCCGCAACACGCGGCTCCGGCGGCGAGAGCACTTGCGTGCCCTTGAAGTGATTGAT
>DATEGF010000095.1:0-3464 GCA_035280245.1 Allostellaceae bacterium | reverse complement strand
GTTAGGCGAGGTGGGGCGCTTGCCGGAGGTGCGATGAGTCGTCCTGCTTGCAGCTGCGACGGTACGAGGGGTGCGCGTGACCGGCTCATTTTTGACGCGGCGCCGCCCCACCTCACCTTGCCTCTCCGCCCCTGAGGGGCGGAGAGGAATACCCCGGATTTGCCCGGCGCTCTTGGCGCGTCGCACGACTTCACCCGCGACGCCGAGCACCCAGCCTTCCTCTCGCTCGACCTGGCGGCGCTCGGCTTTCGAGAGCTTGGGGTCGCCCGCGAGCAGCGCCGCCAACTCCCCGCGCACGTCCATGGTCGCGAAGTGGGTGGCGAGGTGGCGGACTTGGGCGGAGTCCTTGACTTCGCCCGCGCGGCGCGGAGCCGGCACCAGGGAGGGATAGATCTCCGCCATGACGACGGCAGCGTGGCCTCCGCGCGGGGGGGCCGCAAGCCCGGTCTCGAACGGCCAGACGCGGATGTCTGGGCGAAGCGCCGGATCGTCGCGGAGCGCGCGGAGCACGGGGATGCCCGTCAGGGCTTGGCCACCGGCCGAGCCCGTGCCCGCGAGCTTCCAACCGGGCTGCGGTCCCCGCATCCGGCGATCCACCAGCCGATGCTCGGGGAAGTCGCCGGCGCTGTGCCGGTAGTGGTGCTTTGGCTGCAGAAATTTCCCTGCGGTGCCGGCGGGGCAGCCCCAGAACGGATAGGCCTCGCCGGTGAGCCGGCGATTGAGCTCGGCGCCGACCGAGAACCGGTTGTTGGCATTGTCGGGTCCGTCGACCAGGGAGCGGGCGATCTCGTCCCATATCGCGCGCCACGGCGCGCCCGCAAGGCCGAGTCGCGTCGCGAGCCCCGCGGGATATCCGAACGGAAAATCGAAGCCAGCGAGAACCCGCTCGCCGCGGGCGACGGTCCCGATGAAGAGCCCCCGCAAGACCGCGGCGGCGTCCCGGCGGGTCGCGAGGTTCTCGAGCAGCACGGTCTCGACCTTCCGTCCGCGTCGCCGGAGCGCGGCGACCCAGATGCTGTCGGCGCCCAGCTTCGGCGTCGCTGCCGCGCTCCAGTCGACCATCACATAGAGATCGAAGAGGGCACGCCCGCCCAAGCTCAGTCCGACTCCGGCCGGCTCTGGCCGTTCTGCCCGTGGTGATGATGGAGGTGGTCGTGGTCGTGATGATGATCTTGGCCGTGCTCACCATGGTGGTGATGGTGATGATCGCCGTCGGTGCCGATGCCGCTGACGTGGTGATGGTGTCCTTCTTGGGGCGCGCCGGCGGCGGTCTCGTAGCCGATGATCTGCTCGCGGTACTTGCAGAGCTGGCAATTCATCGCGGGCGTGCCCGCTGCGGTCTCGTCGATCCGCTCGGCAAAGCAATCAAGCACCAGCGGGTGGTCGTTGAGGTAGGGCGCCTTCAGGAACTGGATCTCCGGATGGTCGGCGGCGACGCGATCGGTCTCATCGTAGATCCGCTTCACCAGCACGCCCGTGAAGAGGAAATAGGGGAACACGATGATGCGCGCGAAGCCGAGCTTGAGCGCGCGCCGGAGCGCCGGCTCGACCCGCGGATGCGCGACCCCGCTGAAGGCGGTCTCCGCCCAGCCGAAGCCCATGCCTTCCCACAGGAAGCGCGCGACTTTGGCAATGTTGCTGTTGGCGTCGGGATCGTTGGTGCCGCGCCCGACCACGACCAGGAGGGTCTGATCGCGCGGCACCGCGGGACCCGCTGATGTCTCCGCCTCGGCGATCCGGTCGGCCGCGGCCCGCAGCAGCTTGGGTTCGATCGCGAGCTCGCGGCCGAAGCGCACCTCGATTTCCGGATTGGCGGCGGCGAAGCTGTTGATCTCCCACGGCAGGTCGTTCTTGACGTGGGCGGCCGCGAACAGCATGCCCGGCACCGCGATGATGCGCCGGGCGCCGCGGCGTTTGAGCGCATCGAGCCCCTCGCGGATCACGGGCCGGGCGAACTCGAGATAGCCCACCTCGACCGCGTGGACGGGGAGCCGCACCTTGAGCGCCCCCGCGAGCCGCTCGAATTCGCGGATGGCGCCGTCGTCTCGGCTGCCGTGGCCGCACAGCATGATCGCGGTCTTGCTCATGTTCGGCTGTTCCCCTTTAGGTCGCTTTCTATCGACCGCCGATTGACGGCAGAATTCCACCCGCCGATGCTGGCACGGCCATGTTCCCACTCTTCGTTGCCGATGCCGCGCGCTTCGACCCGCTGCTCCTGCTGGTGGCGGCGCTCGCGCTCGACGCGGTGATCGGCGATCCCGCCGCGATCTTTCGCCGGTTGCCCCATCCGGTGGCGCTGGTGGGAACCCTGATCGAACAGCTGGAGCAGCGCCTCAACCGGCAGGATCGCTCGGACCACGATCGCCGGCTGGGCGGCATCGCGACGGTCGTGGTGGTGGTCGGCATTGCCGCGGGCGTCGGCATTGTCATCGATCGCCTGGCGGTGGTCACGACCTGGGGCGGGATTGTCGAGGTCGCGGTGCTGACCGTGCTGCTGGCCCAGCGCAGTCTCTACGACCACGTCTCGGCGGTGGCGAAAGCCCTCGACCAGAAGGGGCTCGCCGGTGGGCGCGAGGCGATCCGACACATCGTGGGCCGCGATCCCCAGAGCCTCGACGAGGACGGCATCGGGCGCGCCGCCATCGAATCGCTCGCCGAGAACTTCAGCGACGGCGTGGTAGCGCCGGTGTTGTGGTTCCTGGTGCTGGGACTGCCTGGGATGTGCGCCTACAAGGCCGTGAACACTCTCGACAGCATGATCGGCCACCGCTCCGACCGCTATCGTGCCTTCGGTTGGGCCGCGGCGCGCCTCGACGACGTCGCGAACCTGGTGCCTGGGAGGCTCGCGGGCTTGCTGATCGCGGCCGCCGCCTCGGTGATGCCCCACGCCAGTGGCCGCGACGCCCTGATGATCATGATCCGCGATGCCCGCAAGCACCGCTCGGTGAATGCCGGCTGGCCCGAGGGCGCCATGGCGGGCGCCCTCGACCTCGCGCTTGCGGGGCCGCGTCAGTACGGCGGCGAGCGGGTCGAGGATGCCTGGATCGGGGAAGGCAGCGAGGATGCCGGCGCCAGCGAGATCCGTCGAGCGCTCGGCGTGTTCGTCATGGCATGCGTGATCGAGGTCGCGCTGATCGCGGCCGTGGCCCTGCTGCGGAACTGACGGCTGGTCGGCGAAACAACTAGCGCGCACGCGCGATCTCCAGCAGGCGCGGCACGTCGAGGTGTGCCTCGCAATGATCGGCAAGCGCTTCCAGCGCGGACTCGACCCTAGCCTCGTAGGCGAGCGCCGCGTCGGCCGTGCCGCCGAGGCGCTCGAGGAAGGCACGGCGGAAGTCGTCGCTCGAAAAAATCCCGTGCACGTGGCAGCCCATGACGCGGCCGTCGGCCGAGACGGCGCCGTCGGGGCGGTCGCCGAGCCGGAGCATCGGCCGCCGCGCCGCAGGCCCGTCCGTGCGGCCGAT
>DATEGF010000094.1:0-16410 GCA_035280245.1 Allostellaceae bacterium | reverse complement strand
TCCGAGCGCGCCGCGAAGTAATCGATCGCATCGGCCCCGGTGCCCAGAAAGGCCGCGCGCAGATGACGGCCGGCGCCATCGCCGATGATCGCATCGAGATAGGTCTCCGCCGCCTCCGCGCTGTCGCTGAAGCCGGCCGCGAGGCTCTGGCGATTGCCGGGAATCCAGAGCGTGCCCGCGGCGGTCGCGGAGGTGCCGCCGACTTGTGACGACGCCTCGCAGAGCAGCACGTCCAGTCCCTCGAGCGCCCCCACCAGCGCCGCGGCCATGCCGCCGGCCCCGGCGCCGGCGACCAGCAGATCGACCTCTCGGGCGGGTACCAGTGCGTCCTTCGACGCGCTCGCTCCGCTCGCTTGCTCAGGATGAGGATTCATTTTTCGCGACCTCTCCCGTGCCCCGCATCCTGAGCAAGCGGCCCATTGGGCCGCGCGTCGAAGGACGCACGATCGATCGATGGCTATTGCCGGACCGGAATGCCCGCATCGCGCAACGCCGCCTTGGCGTCACGAAGCCGATAGGTCCCGAAGTGGAAGATCGAGGCAGCGAGGACGGCGCTGGCGTGGCCGTCGCGCACACCCTCGACCAGATGCGCAAGCGTGCCGACGCCGCCGGAGGCGATGACCGGCACCGTGACCGCGTCGGCGATCGTGCGGGTGAGCGCGATGTCGAAGCCTTGCCTGGTGCCGTCGCGGTCCATGGAGGTCAGCAGGATCTCGCCGGCGCCGAGCTCGGTCATGCGCTTCGCCCAATCGACCGCGTCGAGGCCGGTGGCGCGCCGGCCGCCATGGGTGAACACCTCCCAGCGCCCGGGCGTCGTCTCTTTGGCGTCGATCGCGACCACCACGCACTGGGCGCCGAATTTCTCCGCGGCCTCGCGCACGAACTCGGGCCGCGCCACCGCGGCCGTGTTGATCGACGCCTTGTCGGCGCCGGCGAGAAGCAGTCGGCGAATATCCTCGACCTCGCGCACGCCGCCGCCGACCGTGAGCGGCATGAAGCACTGCTCGGCGGTGCGGCGCACGACGTCGTAGAGCGTGGCGCGGTTCTCCGAGGACGCCGTGATGTCGAGAAAGCAGAGCTCGTCCGCGCCCTCGGTGTCGTAGACTTTCGCCTGTGCCACAGGATCGCCGGCATCCACGAGATTCACGAAATTGACGCCCTTGACGACCCGGCCGTCCTTGACGTCGAGGCAGGGGATGACGCGCGCCTTCAGCATGAGCTCTCCGCCGTGAGCGCCAGCGCGGCCTTGGGCTCGATGCGTCCGTCATAGAGCGCGCGCCCGCAGATCACGCCCTCGACGCCGTCGTCCTCATAGCGCTGCAGCGCGCGGATGTCGTCGAGAGAAGCGACGCCGCCCGAGGCGATTACGGGGGTCTCGAGCCGGTTCGCAAGCGCCGCGGTCGCCTCGACGTTGACACCCGTAAGCGCGCCGTCGCGCTCGATGTCCGTGTAGATGATGGCGGTCGCGCCGCAATCCTCGAAGCGCAGCGCCAATTCCAGCGCCGCCACCTCGGATGTCTTGGCCCAGCCCTCGACCGCGACCTTGCCTTGGCGCGCATCGATGCCGACCGCGATGGAGCCCGGAAATTTGCGGCAGGCCTCGCGCACGAGCTCGGGATTCTGCACGGCGGCGGTGCCGAGGATCACGCGCCGGACGCCACCTTCGAGCCAGCGCTCGATCGAGGCGGCATCGCGGATGCCGCCGCCCAGCTGCACGGGGATCGCGATCGAGCGCACAATCGCCTCGATCGCGCGCGCGTTGGCGGCCTTGCCCGCGATGGCTCCATCGAGATCCACCACGTGGAGCCAGCGGAAGCCCTGCGCCTCGAAGGCGCGCGCCTGCGCCGCGGGATTATCGTTGAAGACCGTCGCGCGCTGCATGTCGCCCTTGAAGAGGCGCACGCACTGGCCGTCCTTGAGATCGATCGCCGGGAAGATGATCACGGCTCGCCCGTCACGTTGGGCGACAGCGGCTTCCAGAGGAAATGGCCGCTGACGATCTTGCCGTCGACACGCGCATAAGCGGGGTGCCGGCCCCAGCGCCGATAGCCCAGGCCCTCGAAGAGCCGGATCGCCGCTGCCTGGGTGTCGCGGACGTCGAGGTTCAGCACCTCGATCCCGAGCTCGCGCGCGATCGTCTCGACGAGCGCGGCTATCTTGTGCCCGAGCCCGCGGCCGCGCGCCCAGGGCGCCACGAACATGCCGGTGAGCTGCGCCGCAAACGCCTGCGCCTCGTTGTTGCGCGGCGGCCGGACCAGGATCGCCGAGCCGGCGATGGTGCCGTCGAGCCGGCCCACGAAGACGCGCCGGTCCGGCACCAGGAGCACGCCCTTCCAGTAAGCCTCCATGATGTGGCGCGGCGGCTTTCGGACCCAGCCGAAGCCGCCGCCATCGCCGATCGCGGCCTCGGCGGCGTCGCAGATGTCCTCGAGGTCGGTGCCCTTGAATTCCGTCAGCACCTCGACGGAGGTCGCATCCGATGCCTTGGTGTCGCTCATGGCCGCCAGCCCAGGAAATTCGCGATGAGGCGCAGGCCCGTGGCCTGGCTCTTCTCGGGGTGAAATTGCGTACCGATGAGATTGTCGCGGCCGACCACGGCTGCAAGGGCTCCGCCGTAGTCGGTGGTCGCGATCACGTGAGCGGTGGTGTCGCAGCGGATCTCGAAGGAGTGCACGAAGTAGGCATGATCACCGCTGCTGATGCCCGCGAGCACGGGGTGCGCGCGCCTGGGCTCGAGCTCATTCCAGCCCATATGGGGAATCTTGAGCGCGGGATCGCTGGGCTTCATCGCCACCACCTCGCCCGGAATCCAGCCGAGACCCGCCACGTGCTCGAACTCGCGGCCCCAGCTCGCCATCAGCTGCATGCCGACGCAAATGCCGAGGAACGGGCGGCCGCGCTGGATCGCGCACTCCTCCAGCGCCGCCTCCATGCCCGCGACCGCGGCGAGGCCGCGCCGGCAATCGGCGAAGGCGCCGACACCCGGCAGCACCACGCGGTCGGCCTTTCGGACGAGATCGGGATCGCTGGTCACCACCACGTCGGTGGCGACGTTACCCTCGCGCGCGGCGCGCTCGAGCGCCTTCGCCGCCGAGCGCAAATTTCCGGAGCCGTAGTCGATGAGGGCCGTGATCACAGTCGTCACCCATGGATGTGCTCCCGCCTCACGCCGGCTTCGCGAGCGTACCCTTGGTCGAGGGCACGATCTGCGCCTGGCGCGGATCGATGGCGAGCGCGTCCTTGAGCGCGCGCGCCAACCCCTTGTAACAGGACTCGACGATGTGATGGTTGTTGTCGCCGTAGATGTTCTCGACGTGGAGCGTGATCCCGGCCGACTGCGCGAAGGCCTGGAACCATTCCTTGAAGAGCTCGGTGTCCATCTCGCCGAGCTTGGGCTTCGAGAACGCAACCTTCCAGATGAGGTAGGGCCGGTTCGAGGCGTCGAGCGCCACACGGGTCAGCGTCTCATCCATGGGGATGAGCGCGTGGCCGTAGCGATGGATGCCGCGGCGGTCGCCGAGTGCCTTCGAGACCGCTTCGCCGATGACGTAGCCCGTGTCCTCGGTCGTGTGATGGAAATCGATGTGCAGATCGCCCTCGGCGCGGAGCGCGATGTCCATCAGGCTGTGGCGCGAGAGCTGCTCCAGCATGTGATCGAGGAACCCGATGCCGGTCTTGATGTCATAGACGCCCGTACCGTCGAGACCGACGGTGCCGCGAATGCGGGTCTCCTTGGTATTGCGCTCGACGGTCGCCTGGCGCGCTGGGGCCTTGGACACGGTAACGGTGCTCCTTAGAGCCGGCGTCATGCCGCCGGCGGCCGGTCTTTTAGCAAGAAGCGACGGGGGAGGCCAGCCGGCTGGTTTTCCCCCCGCTTTCGCCTTCTGGCGCGGGTGGTAGGGTGCTACGGTCCGAGCCCCAATAGACCAAGGACATGATCGATGGCCGAGACGCAAATCCGCTTCGAGGACGGCGCCGGTTACGAGCGGATGATGGGCGTTTGGAGCCGGCTCGCGGGCAATATCTTCATCGACTGGGTTGCGCCAAGCGCGGGCCTCAAATGGATCGACGTCGGGTGCGGTAACGGCGCCTTCACCGAGCTTCTCATCGAGCGCTGCGCCCCCGCCGAGGTCCAAGGCATCGATCCGTCGGAGGCTCAGCTCGCCTTCGCGCGCGGACGGCCGGCCGCTCGTATGGCCGACTTCCACAAGGGCGATGCCATGGCGCTGCCCTTCTCCGAGAATCGATTCGATGCCGCCGCGATGGCGCTGGTGATCTTTTTCGTTCCCACCCCAGCGAAGGGCATCGCGGAAATGGCCCGCGTGGTGTCTCCGGGCGGTACGGTTGCCGCCTATGCCTGGGACATTCTAGGCGGCGGATTCCCGTTGGAGCCGGTGCGCGCGGAGATGCGCGCCATGGGGCTCCAGCCGGCCAACCCGCCGAGTGTCAGTGCCGCCGCGCTGGACGCTCTGCAAGAGCTATGGACGCGCGCCGGTCTCCGCGACGTCGCGACGCGGGAGATCTCGGTAGAGCGCACCTTCGCGGATTTCGACGATTTTTGGGCGACGAGCCTGCTGAGCGCGAGCCTTGGCTCGGCCATCGCCGGCATGCCCACCGCGGACCGCGAGCGTTTGAAGGCCGGTGTCCGCGCGCGGCTCACCGCCGATACCGCGGGCCGCATCACATTTGGCGCCCGCGCCAACGCGGTGAAGGGCCGGGTTCCCGGCTAGGCCGCGCCCTCTCCGGGCAAATCGCTTGATCGGAGCGCAGGGACTCCCCACATTCGGGCTTGCCTCTTCCGAAAGGCCCTCATGTCTCAACCGAGCGACCAGACCTGGCACGGCACGACCATTCTGTCGCTCCGCAAGGACGGCAAGGTCGTAATCGCCGGCGACGGTCAGGTCTCCTTCGGCCAGACCGTGCTCAAATCGAATGCAAAGAAATTGCGCCGGCTCGGCGGCGGCAGCGTGCTCGCGGGCTTTGCCGGCGCCACGGCGGATGCGCTCACGCTCTTCGAGCGGCTCGAGGCGAAGCTCGAGCAGCATCCGGGCCAGCTCTCGCGGGCCTGTGTCGAGCTCGCGAAGGACTGGCGTACGGATCGATACCTTCGGCGGCTCGAGGCCATGATGGCGGTCGCCGACAAGACCGTGTCGCTGATCGTCTCCGGGAATGGCGACGTGCTGGAGCCCGAGGATGCCATCATCGGCATCGGCTCCGGCGGGCCCTATGCGCTCGCCGCGGCGCGCGCGCTCATCGACCAGCCGGGCCTCGATGCCGAGGCGATCGCGCGCAAGGCGATGGCGATCGCCGCCAAGATCTGCATCTACACCAACGAGAATGTGACCGTCGACGTCCTATGAGCTCCGCCGCCTTCAGTCCCCGCGAGATCGTCTCCGAGCTCGACCGCCATATCGTCGGCCAGGGCGACGCCAAGCGCGCGGTCGCGATCGCGCTCCGCAACCGCTGGCGCCGTCAGCAGCTTCCCGAGGCACTCCGCGAGGAAGTGCTGCCGAAGAACATCCTGATGATCGGGCCGACGGGCATCGGCAAGACCGAGATCGCGCGGCGGCTGGCGAAGCTCGCGCAAGCACCCTTCCTCAAGGTCGAGGCGACGAAGTTCACCGAGGTCGGCTACGTCGGCCGCGACGTCGAGCAGATCGCGCGCGATCTCGTCGAGATCTCGCTCGCGATGACGCGCGTGCGCCTGCGTAAGGAAGTGGCGTCCCGCGCCGAGGTCGCCGCCGAGGAGCGCGTGCTGGACGCGCTCGTGGGCGCGAACTCATCCCAGGAGACGCGGCAGAAATTCCGCAAGCTCCTGCGCGAGGGCAAGCTCGACGAGAAGGAGATCGAGATCCAGGTGCAGGACACCGGCGGCGGCCTCCCCACCTTCGAGATCCCCGGCATGCCCGGCGCGCAGATGGGCATGGTCAACCTGGGCGAGATGCTGGGCAAAGCCTTCGGCGGCGGCCGCACCAAGCCGCGCCGCATGAGCGTCGCCGACAGCTACCGCGTGCTGATCGAGGAGGAGTGCGACAAGCTCCTCGACCAGGAGAAGGTGGTGAAGGAGGCGATCGCTGCCGTCGAGCAGAATGGCATCGTGTTCCTGGACGAGATCGACAAGATCTGCGCGCGGAGCGAGCGGATCGGCGCCGACGTGAGCCGCGAGGGCGTGCAGCGCGACCTGCTGCCGCTCATCGAAGGCACGACGGTCGCGACCAAGCACGGGCCGGTGAAGACCGATCACGTGCTCTTCATTGCCTCCGGTGCCTTTCATCTGGCGAAGCCCTCGGACCTCCTGCCGGAGCTCCAGGGCCGGCTGCCGATCCGGGTCGAGCTCAAGCCGCTCTCGCGCGAGGACCTCCGCCGCATCCTCACAGAGCCCGAGGCGAGCCTCGTCAGGCAGTACAAGGCGCTGATCCTGACCGAGGGCGTGACACTCGATTTCACCGACGACGCCGTCGACGAGATTGCGACGCTCGCCGAGGAGATCAACGGCTCCATCGAGAACATCGGCGCGCGCCGTTTGCATACCGTGATGGAGAAGCTCCTGGAGGAGGTGAGCTTCACCGCCTCCGACCAACAGAACGGCAGCGTGGTGAGGATCGATCGCACCTACGTCCGCGACCGCGTGGCGCCGCTCGCCAAGAACAGCGATCTGTCGAAGTTCATTCTGTGATAGCGCGCAAAGGCAAGAAGAAGCGCCGCAAGCGCCACACTCCCCTCGACCGTCTCCGCGCGATCTGCCTTGCGCTTCCCGAGGCCGAAGAGCGCGAGACCTGGGAGTGCCCGACCTTCCGGGTGCGCGACAAGATCTACGTGATGTACGTCGAGGACGAGGACGCCCGCCCGGCCTTCTGGGCGAAGGCACCGCCCGGCAACCAGACGCATCTCGTTGAGGCCGATCCCGACCGCTTCTTCGTCCCGCCCTATGTCGGCCACAAGGGTTGGATCGGCATGCTCCTCGACCGCCGCGTCACCTGGCGCGAGGTCGCGGTCGTGGTGGAACGCAGCTACCGGATAACGGCGCCGAAGAAGCTGGTACAGAAACTGGATCCGGCATCGCAGTCACCAGGGCAGACGCCGCGCAAGCTCGGCTTCTGGCGCGGTAAGGTCTGGATCTCGGACGATTTCGACGCGCCTCTGCCTGAGGATATTCTGGCGGCATTCGAGGGCCGCACCCCGGATGAACCGGAGTAGTCTCGCCGCCTAGCATCGGATTCGTTGACGTTAGTTGCGTCCCGTGACAGAGTTGGTCAATCCTGACCAATATCGTGACTCACATGGCCGATACCGTAAACCTATACGACGCCAAGACGCATCTTTCCGAGCTGGTGGAGCGTGCCGCAGCAGGCGAGGAGATCGTGATCGCGAAGGCCGGCCAGCCCAAAGCAATGCTCGTGCCGTTCCGCGCGAAGCAGCAGCCGCGCAAAGGGGGATTCTGGCGCGGCAAGGTTTGGATCTCGGACGACTTCGACGCGCCTCTACCGGAAGAGTTGCTTGCCGCATTCGAAGGCCGCAAACCACGCAAGCGACGTAAGTGAGACTGCTCCTCGATTCTCGCGTTCTAGTCTGGTGGACGAGCACGCCGAGCGACATTGCAGCACCGGCTCTGTCGGCGATCGACGATCCCGGCAACGAGGTCTTCGTGAGTGTCGCAACGGCGTGGGAGCTTGCAATCAAGTCCGGCCTCGGGCGATTGCGCATGCCCGCGGACCTGGAGGGAATGATCGACCAGCGCGGCCTTCAAAAACTTGGCATTGGTTTCGGGCACGCTGCACTGGCGGGCGCGTTACCGCGCCACCACGGCGATCCGTTCGACCGCATGCTGATCGCGCAGGCCCAGAGCGAGGGGCTTACGCTGGTGACGCGCGACCGCGTCTTCTCGGCCTACGGAATACTCCTGTTGAAGGCCTAAACCTTCTTCCCCGGCACCCAGCTCTTGGGCTTCGTCTTGGCCTTGCCGGGGAGTTTCGCGGCGGTGGTGGGGCCGAAGTTGGCGACGAAGTCGGCGTAGCGGCGCTTGAGCTCTGCGCGCTGCGCCGGGGTCATGTCGCGGACGCTGAGTTGAGAGAGGTCGGCGTTGCGGATGTCGTCGTCGCCCATGAGGTGCCTTCCGGGTCCCCTGCCGGTGGATGTCCGAGCCTCGCGCGGAATGCTTAAGGCCTGCTTAACCGTCGCGGCCTCGGCTTGGCGCCGGGGGCGGCCTTGAGGATCGCCAGCATCCGCTCGATCTCAGCGGGTGCCAGCTTGCGGACGCGCTCGGCGAGCAGGTTCGCAAGCTCCGTCGCGGGCGCCGAGAGGCCCTGGGTGTCGACGGTGACGCGGGGATGCGAGAGCCGCGCGAGGCGCAGGAGCTCATCCGCCTCGTCCCAGATGATGTTGAGCTGCGCGCAGATCGCCACCACCATGGGATGGGCGGGCCGGCCGCGTCGTCCGTGCTCGAGGGCGGAGAGATAAGCGGGCGAGACGCCGAGCCCTTCCGCCATTTGTTTGAGGCTCATGCCCCGCTCGGCGCGGATCTGCCGGAGCTTCACGCCGAAGGGCGTCATCGCTGCCGCCGGAGCAGCACGTAGAGCGCGCCGGCACCGCCGTGCTTCGGCTGCGCCCAGGCACAAGAGAGCACGCGCGGGCGGAGGTCGCCCTCGTTGAGCCAGCGCGGCACCGCCTCGCGGAGCACGCCGCGCGCGTCGCCGGAGCCGCCCTTACCCGTGATCACCAGCACCGTGCGCAGCCCGCTCGCATGCGCCTCGAGAACGAAACTCGCGAGCGCCCTGTGCGCCTTCTCCTGCGTGAGCCCGTGCAGATCGAGCCGCGCCTCCACCGCGAGCTGGCCGCGCCGGAACCGCTCCGCCGTGCGGCGATCGACGCCGGGAGACTCGCCCGGCGCGAGCGGCGGCAGGCTCGTACCGCGCTTCGCTTGCGCGGGCACAAGACGCGCTGACTTGGGCGCGGGTGCGATCTCGGGTGTCTCTTCCTCGGATGCGTGAGTGGGGCGCGCGGGCGTAAGCGGTTTCACGTCGCGCATGGTCTTGCGCCAGAGCGCGCGGTCATCGCGGCTTGGATGCCGCGCGGACACCTCAACCCTCCTCGATCAGGATGATGTGGAGCCGACGCGGTCCGTGAGCGCCGAGCTCGATCTTCTGCTCGATGTCGCCGGTGCGCGACGGCCCCGTGATGAAATTCATCGTGCGCGGCGGGATCCACTCGCCACCGTTCGACTGCGCGCGCAGGCGATCGAAGCCGTCCTCGTAGGTCGCCACCACCTGGTCGCGCCGCATCACGACCAGATGGTGGTCGGGGAGGAAATTGTTCCGCGTCGGCGACTCCGGGCCGGAGGTCAGCAGCAGGGTGCCTGTCTCGGCGATGCCCGCGACGCAGGCGGTGACGCCCGTGAGGTCGCCGTCCTCGGCGCGGCCGCGGCGGATCTCGAGGAGCGGCCGGTCGGTCCAGGGGATGCCATCGAGGCGTGGATCGGGCGTCATCACGAGCTTCGCCGGCAGGTTCTTGTCCGCGAGATAATCGGCGACGGCGCCCGGCACCTCCACCGCGGATTTGACCCGCACCACCGAGGCCTGCACGCCCTCGGCCATGTGGATGAAGAGCTCGACCTGCTGTTCCGACGGCAGCGCGGCGGCGCGCGCCGGGATCACGTTCCGCTCGTGCGCGCCGATTTTCGCCCGCAGCGCCGCCGCGCGCTCATCCGTCACCGGCCCGCGTTTCAGCGATTTCCGGATGCTGCCGAGAATCTGCTCGCGGCCGTTGGTCATGAGGCGGTGCGCGTTCCGATGGTGCGTCCTTCGACGCGCTCCCTAGCGGTCGCTTGCTCAGGATGAGGGGCATATTTGGCCAGCCAGGACTCTCTTGACCTCATCCTGAGCAAGCGAAGCGCGTCGAAGGACGCACAGCCGCAATGCACCAAGCGCCCGCTCACGTTTTCTTCTCCGTGCCCTCTGTGCCTCTGTGGTGAACCTTCTTTTTCTGTCTCTCACCCCACAGGCTCTGGAAGCTCCGCCCTTCCGGCGCCGGCATGTCGCGCACGCTGGTCCAGCCCGATGCCAGCGGCAGCGTGCGGAAGCGACCGCGGCCCCTGCCGAAAGCGCCCAGCACGCGGGTCGCGATCCCCACCATCGCGTGGTAAAGCGCGGGACGGCGCGCCAGGAAGGCCCAGAGCGAGAGGCCTGCGCGGTAGGGCCGTGGAGAGAGATTTTGCGTGAATTCACGCTCACGCCAGTGGCGCATCATCTTGGGCAGTGGAATCTTCATCGGGCAGACGCTCTCGCAGCGCCCGCAGAAGGTGGAGGCATTGGGCAGATGCCCCGCCTCCTCCACGCCGATCAGGTTCGGCGTCAGCACCGAGCCCATCGGTCCCGGATAGACCCAGCCGTAGGCGTGGCCGCCGACGGCTGCATAGACCGGACAATGATTGAGGCAGGCCGAGCAGCGGATGCAGCGGAGCATGTCCTGGAACTCGGTGCCGAGCATGGCGCTGCGGCCGTTGTCGAGCAGGATGACGTGGTACTCGCCGGGCCCGTCGGTGTCCTCCGCGCGCCGCGGACCCGTGGAGAAGGTCGTGTAGGCCGAGAATTCTTGACCCGTCGCTGAGCGCGCGAGGAGCCGCAGGATTGTTGCCGCATCCTCCAGCGTCGGTACCACCTTCTCGAGGCTCGCCAGCACGATATGCGCCTTGGTCAAGGTCTGCGTGAGATCGCCGTTGCCCTCGTTGGTGACGATCACGCTGGAGCCGGTCTCGGCGATCAGGAAATTGGCGCCGGTGATGCCGACATCGGCGCGGAGAAATTTTTGCCGCAGCACCGCGCGCGCCTCGTCGCAGAGCGTGCGCGCATCCGGCAGCGGCCGCGCCGGGTCGAGATCCCGATGGCTCTCGCGGAAGGTGTCGGCGACCTGCTCCTTCACCAGGTGCACGGCGGGCGCGATGATGTGGCTCGGCGGCTCGTGGCGGAGCTGGATGATGTACTCGCCGAGGTCGGTCTCCACTGGCACGACATGATTCGCCTCGAGGAAATCGTTGAGCGCGATCTCCTCGGCGATCATCGACTTGCCCTTGGTGACGGTCTTGGCGCCGAGGCGCTGGCAGATGCCGAGCACCGCGTCGCGCGCCTCCGCCGGCGTCCGGCACCAATGCACGTGCCCGCCGCGCGCCGTCACCTTCGTCTCGAAGGCCTCGAGATAGAAGTCGAGATTCTCCAGCGTGTGGTTCTTGATCGCGCGGCCGGCGTCCCGCAGCGCCTCGAACTCCGGCAGCTTCGCGATCGCCTCGGCGCGCCGGACCTGGAAGCCGCCCTTCATGATGCCGAGCGCCTTCTGCAGTGTGGCGTCGACCAGCGCTTCGTGGGCGTTCGACTTGAAGGCGTGGGAGGTCGCGTGCATCAGCGCTTCTCCGAGGCAGTCGCGCCGATCGGCGGGAGATCGCCCGCCATGTCGGCCAGTACCTCCGCCACGTGCCGAACGCGTACGTCCTTGCCCTGGCGCTGCAGCTTGCCGGCCATGTTGAGAAGACAGCCCAGGTCACCCGCGAGCAACGTATCGGCGCCGGTCGCCGCGATATCAGCGGTCTTCTCCGAGACCATCTTGTCGGAGATCTCCGGATACTTGATGCAGAAAGTGCCGCCGAAGCCGCAGCAGATCTCGGCGCCCGGCAGCTCCTTGAGGGCGAGGCCGTCGACACTCGCCAGCAGCTGGCGCGGCTGCGCCTTGACGCCGAGCTCGCGGAGCCCCGAGCAGGAATCGTGGTACGTGACGCTACCGTCGTAGCGCGCGTCGACGCGGCTCATGCCGCGGACGTCCACCAGGAACGAGATGAGCTCGTAGGTGCGCTTTGCGAGGTGCTGCGCGCGCTGGAATTGCGCGGGATCGTCGGCGAACATCTCGGGATAGTGCATGCGCAGCTGGCCCGCGCAGGAGCCCGAGGGCACCACCACGTAGTCGAAGCCCTCGAAGGCGTCCATCACCTGGCGCGCCAGCGCCTGGGCGTCCGCCTTGTCGCCGGAATTATAAGCGGGCTGGCCGCAGCAGGTCTGGAGGCGCGGCACCTCGACCGTGCAGCCGGCGGCTTCCAAGAGCTTCACGGCCGCAAAACCAACGCTCGGGCGGAACAGGTCCACCAGGCAGGTGACGAGCAGGCCGACGCGAACAGGCGGATCGGACATCAGGGCTTTGCCCTCGAAATGCAATTGCAGCGGATTCTAGCGATTGCCTGTGAGCGCCGCCACAAGACCGGCATAGGCTCGGTGCTAGTCATAACGACCGGCGCAATGCCGCCAGAAGGGAGGCTTTCGATGACGACCGTCTACTTTGCCACCAATCGCAAACCCGACCCCAACGAGACCGGCGGTTTTGGCGCCGACATCGTAGCCAACGATCCCGCCGCCATGACCTATGCCACCGCCGAGGTCACCGGCATCGACCTCACCGACGAGACCAGCGGCGCGATCACCGACATCTCCGACCGCACGCAGGGCAAATTCGCCGATGCCGCGGTGAGCGCGATCGTCGGCGCCGGCAAGAACCTGTTGATCTTCATCCACGGTTTCGACAACACGTTCAACGACGCAATCCGGCGCGCGGCCTTCAATCGCGAGTGGTTCGCGGCCTCGGGCGTCGCGGCGGCCGACACGACCGTGGTTGCCTTCACCTGGCCC
Source organism: Allostellaceae bacterium (assembly GCA_035280245.1). Classification (GTDB taxonomy): domain Bacteria; phylum Pseudomonadota; class Alphaproteobacteria; order ATCC43930; family CGMCC-115725; genus DASZHJ01. The sequence goes on along the minus strand of DATEGF010000094.1, from coordinate 3,751 downwards.
TCGGCAGGCAAGCTCATCGCGGCGCCGCCGCACTTTCCGCCCGAGGCCTACCTCGCCGACCAGGCGCAGGCCGGCAAATCCGGGTTCCACATCACCTGCTTCCTGAGCGTGATCGATCAGCTCCGCATCGGTTACCGCGCGCAGAACTCGAACGGCCGCATCTTCCTGCTCGCACACAGCATGGGGAACTACGCGCTGCAAGCCGGCGTGCAGGCCTGGTTCGGCGGCCGCGGCTCGCAGGACCTGATGTTCGACGAGGTGTTCCTGCCGGGCGCCGACGAGCGTTACGATAGCTTCCTGGAGCCGAACGGCACGCGACTCAGCGACCTGCCGGACCTCTCCGGCCGGATCTCCGTCTACTATAGCCGCCGCGACGTCGCGATGTACCTGAGCCAGGCGATCAACCTGACCTTCCGCCTAGGCTTCGACGGGCCCGACGAGAAGACCAATACGACCGATTATCCGACCGGGATGTTCCGCATCCTCGATTGCACCGAGGTCGAGGACTTCAACGCCCTCAACCCGCCCGACGCCACGCACCAATACTATCGCCGCTCCAAGATCGTGCGCGCGGACATCGCGTCGTGCATGGCCGACGATGCGGACCCCGCGGGTGGGCTGATCACGCTCTCGGGGAACTAGGCGTCCCCCGGCGCGCGAGCTTGCGCGCGCGCCGGACCTCCCTATGCTGACGGGCGACGCCGGATGAACCGGCGCATGCGCCTGCGGGAGGGGGGCCATGGCCGAAGCCGCTGTCGTTGCCGGGCGCAAGCCCTGGTACACCGTGCTCTACATCCAGGTGCTGATCGCGATCGCGATCGGCGTGGTGCTCGGGCACTTCTGGCCGGACTTCGCGAACAAGATGAAGCCGCTCGGCGACGGCTTCATCGCGCTCATCCGCATGATGATCGCGCCGGTGATCTTCTGCACGGTGGTGCACGGCATCGCCTCCATGCGCGACATGACCAAGGTCGGCCGCGTCGGCCTCAAGACCCTGGTCTATTTCGAGACCGTCTCGACGGTGGCCCTGGTCCTCGGCCTGATCATCGGCGAGCTCGTGCATCCCGGAACGGGCTTCACGGGCAGCGCCGGCAATGCCAACGCGGTCGCGGGCTTCGTCGGCAAAGCGAAGGATGAGAGCGTCGTCGCGCATCTCCTGGCGATCATCCCCAACACCTTCGTCGACGCCTTCGCCAAGGGCGACCTGCTGCAAGTGCTCCTGATCGCGATCCTCTCGGGTTTCGCGCTGGCGCAGATGGGGAGCGCGGGCGAGCGCATCGCGGGTGGCATCGACCTCGTCGCCAAGATGCTGTTCCGCATCATCGCGATGATCGTGCGTGTGGCGCCGATCGGCGCCTTCGGCGCCATGGCCTATACCATCGGCTCCTTCGGGATCGGCACGCTTGCGAACCTGATCGTGCTGATCCTCACCTTCTATGGGACCTCGATCCTGTTCGTGCTGGTCGTGCTCGGCGCGATCGCGCGCGGGGCCGGCTTCTCGATCCTGCGCTTCCTCGCCTACATCAAGGATGAGCTGCTGATCGTGCTGGGCACCAGCTCCTCGGAGACCGTGCTCCCGCACATGATCCACAAGATGGAGCGCCTCGGCGCCTCTAAATCCGTGGTCGGGCTGGTGATCCCGACCGGCTACAGCTTCAATCTCGACGGTACCAACATTTACATGACGCTCGCGACCCTGTTCCTGGCGCAGGCGACCAATACGCCGCTCAGCCTCGGCCAGGAGCTGTGGCTGGTCGTCGTCGCGATGATAACTTCGAAAGGCGCGGCGGGAGTTACGGGATCTGGATTCATCGTCCTTGCCGCAACGCTTCAGCTCGTCGGCACCATCCCGATCGAGTCGCTGGCGATCCTGTTCGGCATCGACAAATTCATGAGCGAGTGCCGCGCGCTGACCAACCTCGTGGGCAACGGCGTCGCCACCGTGGTGGTGAGTCGCTGGGAAGGCGAGCTCGATCGCGACAAGCTCAACAGCGCCCTCGAGCACCCGGTCGCACTCGGCGAGGAGCTGGAGCAGGCGGCGTGAGCGTCGGATCCGAGCAAAAGCCCACCACTAAGGCAGTGAGGCGGTGAGGAGCTAGAGCGGGACGACGCCGCGAGACCTCACTGCCTCACCGTCTCTGTGGTGAGCTTATTAATGCTCGCCACTCGCTCCGCCTGCCGTCGTGGGCTTGTGCATCAATAGCGCGAGGCCCGCGAGCGCCACGAAGATCGCAGTCAGCACCAGGAGCACGTCGGCGAAGGCCACCACCTCGCCTTGCTGATGCGTCATCTGGAAGAGCTGCTGCAGCGCCATCTGCGCGGCGTGGCTGTTGCCCTGGAAGTGCTGGGTTTTGCTGAAACCGATCCTGTTCGGCTTCGGCACCGCACCGACCGACGATCGCATCGCCCACGTGGTTCGCATGGCCGCGCGGGTGTTCATCGCGGCGTATCGCAAGCGCTGATTGCCGATGGTGCGTCCTTCGACTCGGCCGCTCGCGCGGCCGGCTCAGGATGAAGGAGAATGGCGTTTGGCTTCCTCGGTCGCTTCATCCTGAGCCCGGCCCGAAGGGCCTGAGTCGAAGGACGTACGACCTAAGAGACCGGCACCACCACCGTCTTCGGCAGCAGCAGGAAATACCCGCCGTGCGCGCGCATGGTGCCGGCGCGGCGCTCGGCGTCGGGACCGTGGCCCCAGAAGACGTCGCCGCGCACGGGGCCGCGGATCGCACCGCCGGTGTCTTGCGCGATGAGCAGGCGCTCGATCGCACCGTCGTCCGCGGCAGCATCGAGCCAGAAGGGCGCGCCCAAGGGCAGAAATTTCGTGTCGACCGCGAGACTACGGGCGGGCGTCAGCGCGACACCCTCGCTGCCGATCGGCCCCTCGCCCGCGATCTCGCGGAAGAACACATAGGAGGGGTTGGCGTCGAGGATGTCCTTGGTCTCGGCGGGATGCGCCGCGAGCCAGGCGCGGATTCCCGGCATGGTGGCACTCTCGCGATCGAGAAGGCCGCGTTCGATCATCACGCGCCCGATCGCCACATAGGGCCAGCCGTTCTGGCCGTCGAAGCCCACACGCACCTGGCTGCCCTCCGCGAGATCGATGCGGCCCGAGCCCTGAACCTGCAGGAAGAACGCGGCTACGGGGTCGTCGATCCAGAGGAAGCCGAGATTGAGCCGATCGAGGGCGCCCGCCTCGATCTGCGCCCGCGTCTCGTAGGGCTTGAGCCGACCGTCGACCACGCGGCCCGCGATCCGCTCGCCGCGCCAGTCCGCGCGGAAATCGCCGAGGTCCACCGCGACGAGATCGGGTGGCCGCTTCATCAGCGGCGTCTCGAAGCCGGGCCCGCGCGTGCGCGATCCCTTGAGCTCGGGCTCGTAGTAGCCGGTGAAGAGTCCGTCGGTCGTCTGGTTGTTGGCACAGCGATAGGGTTGGAACCACGTCACGAAGAACGCGCGCGCCGCCGCATTGTCGCGCTCGTCGACGGCGGCCGCGGCCGTGCAGGGCGGGCGCCAATCCCCGACTTTGCCGGCCATGCCCTGCGGGCCGATCGCCGCGTCGTCCGCAAAGCGGCTCCGGCGCGCACAGGATTTCTTGAAGGCGCCGAGCGCCTCGCCGACGCCGTCGCTCGCCCAGCCTTTGAGGTCGTCGAAGCTCGCGGGCGTCAGCACGAGATGGTCGAGTGGCGGCGCCGGCGGCTTCGGTTGCGCGCAGGCCGCGAGCGCCGCGATCAGCGCGAGCGCGGGCCAGAGA
>DATEGF010000093.1:0-8258 GCA_035280245.1 Allostellaceae bacterium | reverse complement strand
GGACAGGCGGCAGCGGTGCGGACTGTGCGGCGACCGGCGCGGCTGGTTGCTGCATCGGCGGCGGCGCGGTCTGGCCCGGCGGCGGCAGCGGTGTCGCGACGATGCTCGCGGAGTAGCCGCCCGAGGACGCCGCCTGTGGCGGCAGCACGAGTACGGTGCCCGAGAAGATGGTATAGGGTGCCTGCAGGTGATTGGTCGCGACCAGGGTCGAGGCCTCGACGCCGTAGGTGCGCGCGACGCTGTAGATCGTGTCGCCGCTCTTCACCAGATGCGTCTTGATCTGCGGCAGCACCAGCGCGTGGCCCGCGATCAACCGATAGGGCGGCTCGAGGTGATTGGCGTCGATCACCGCTCGCGTCGGGATGTCGTAGAGTCGCGACACGTCGAAGAGTGTCTGGCCGGGCTTGACGACGATGCTGTCCGGGTGGGCGCGCCCCAGCGAGCCTGGCGGCGGCAGCGGCGCGATCGCCGTGTGGTGCGGCGGTTCCGGGCCCCAGTCCCACATCGTGTCGCAGCCGGCGAGGCTCGCTGCGATCACGAGCATCAGGAAAGTGCGACGCGAGCCGCTCGACCCACCCCTCATGGCGCGGGAGTGTATGTCAGCACGCCCCGTCGCGACAATCGCGCCTCAGGCGAGCGTCACTGAGTCGTCTCGCGCGGCAAGCCGCCGACCAGCGGGACGAAGCGCACGCCGCCGAGCTCCTCGGTCACGAACTCATCGCCCTTCCGCCGGATTCGCAGCAGCTGCTGGTCGCGCCGCTCCTCGCCGACGGGGATCACGAGGACGCCGCCGTCGACCAGACTCTGTTTCAGGATCGGCGGCACGTCCTCCGCGGCGGCGGTCACGATGATGCGGTCGAACGGCAATTGCTCCGGCCAACCCTTGTTGCCGTCTCCGTGCCGCGAGGTGATGTTGTGGATGCGGAGCGCGGCGAAGCGCTGCTCCGCCTGCTTGAGGAGATCGCGATAGCGCTCGATCGTGAAGACGCGCCGACAGAGCCTCGCCAGCACCGCCGCCTGATAGCCGGAGCCGGTGCCGACTTCGAGCACCTTGTGGCGAGGACCTACCTCCAGCGCCTCGGTCATGTGCGCGACCACCAGCGGCTGGCTGATGGTCTGGCCGTTTCCCACCGGCAGCGCCACGTTGTCGTAGGCGCGATCGCGGAACATCTCCGGTAGGAAAGCCTCCCGGGGCACCCGCTCGATCGCACCAAGCACCCGCGCGTCGGTGATGCCGAGCGCGCGCAATTCCATGATCAGCCGCACCTTCTTGGTGGCAGGCACGGAGCTCACGTAAACACCTTGCGGAGTGCTCCGAGCACCGACGTGTTCGTGAGGTCGAGCAGGATCGGCGTCAGCGTGATCTGGCCCTTCGTGATCTCGCTGATGTCGGTGCCGTCGACGCTGTCGTCCGTCTCGCGGATCGGGCCGATCCAGTAGTAGGGCCGGCCGCGCGGGTCCATACGCTCCATGAGTTGGTCGCCGATCTTGTGCCGGCCCTGGCGCGCCACCACGATTCCCTTCACCTCCGCGGCCGGCAGGTCTGGGAAATTCACGTTGATGAGAGTGTTCTTGGGCCAGGGCTGCGCAACGAGGCGACGGATCACCTCGGGTGCGTGGCGCTCGGCTGTAGCCCACTGGATCTTCGAGCGATCCCGGTAGGTCATGCTGAGCGCGATCGCGGGCACACCCAGCAGCGTCGCCTCCATCGCCGCGGCGACCGTGCCCGAATAGGTCACGTCGTCGCCGAGATTGGCGCCGCCGTTGATGCCGGAGATCACCAGCGTCGGTCGCCTGTCGCGAATGAGATTCTTGAGCGCCAACAGCACGCAATCGGTCGGCGTGCCGTCGACGGCGAAACGGCGAGGCCCGAGCCGGCGCGCGCGCAGCGGTCGATGCAGCGTCAGCGAATGGCTGGCCCCGCTCTGCTCGAGCTCCGGGGCCACGACCCAGACGTCGCGACAAAGACCGCGCGCGACCTTGTGCAGAAGCTTGAGGCCGCGCGCCTCGATGCCGTCATCGTTGGTGAGAAGGATCCGCGCCTGCTTCAGGTCGATCGGACGGTCAAACATCGCCGCCGATCACCTCGAGCCCGCCCATATATGGCTTGAGCGCATCCGGCACCGCGACCGTGCCGTTCCCCTGCTGATAATTCTCCAGCACGGCGATCAGCGTGCGTCCGACCGCGAGGCCGGAGCCGTTGAGCGTGTGGACGAAGCGCGTCCCCTTCCCTTCCTTCGGACGGAAGCGCGCCTTCATCCGCCGCGCCTGGAACTCTCCGCAGTTCGAGCAGCTGGAGATCTCGCGATAGGCGTCCTGCCCCGGCAGCCAGACCTCGATGTCATAGGTCTTGCGCGAAGCGAAGCCCATGTCGCCGGTGCAGAGCAGCATCACGCGATAGGCGAGACCGAGGCGCTGCAGGATCGCCTCGGCGCAAGTGGTCATGCGCTCGTGCTCCTCGCCGGAGCGGTCGGGATGCGCGATCGAGACCAGCTCGACCTTGTAGAACTGGTGCTGGCGGATCATGCCGCGGGTGTCCTTGCCGGCGGCGCCCGCCTCGGAGCGGAAGCACGGTGTCCACGCGGTGAAGCGCATGGGCAGCTGCGCCTCGTCGACGATCTCGTCGGCGACCAGGTTGGTGAGCGGCACTTCCGCTGTCGGGATGAGCCACAATCCCGTGGTGGTGCGGAACAGATCGTCGGCGAATTTCGGCAGACTGCCGGTGCCATAGACGGCCTCGTCGCGCACCAGCATCGGCGGCGAGACCTCGGTGTAGCCGAACTCCCGCGTGTGAATGTCGATCATGAACTGCCCGATCGCGCGCTCGAGCCGCGCGAGTTGCCCGCGCAGCACGACGAAGCGAGCACCGGAGAGCTTGCCCGCGCGGGTGAAGTCCATGAGGCCGAGCCCCTCGCCGATCTCGCCATGGTCACGCGGCTTGAAGGCGAAGGTGGGCGGCGTGCCGTGGCGACGGATCTCGCGATTGCCGTCGGCGTCGGCGCCGTCGGGCACGTCGTCCGCGGGGATGTTGGGGATGCCCGCAAGCGCCGCTTCCACGGCGCGATAGCGATCGCCCGCCTCGGCCTCCAGGGCGGCCTGCCGGTCCTTGCTGGCCGCCACCTGCTTCAGGATCTCGGCGACGTCCAGGCCCTTGGCCTTGGCGGCGCCGATCTCCTTCGAGAGGCGATTGCGCTCGGCCTGCACCCGCTCCGCCTCGGTCTGCGTCTCCCGCCAGGTCTTGTCGAGGCTCAGAATCTCCGGTGACTGCGCGGGCAGGCCGCGGCGCGCGAGGCCCTTGTCGAAGGCTTCGGGGTTCTCACGGATCCATTTGAGGTCGAACATGGTGTCGGCTCAGCGTCGGGCGCGCCGGTTATAGAGGCTCGGCCCTGCCACGTCCATCGCGCGAGGGTCGCGCCGCGTCAACTCGGGTTGTTGGCGCTCGCGGCCTCGGCAGCTTCCTCCGCCGCGCGCTGCTTCTCGATCAGGCGACAGGCGAAGATCGAGAGCTCATAGAGCGCGAGCATGGGCAGCGCGAGCGAGATCATGCTGAAGAGGTCGGGCGGCGTCAGGACGGCCGCGACCGCGACGTTGGCCACGATCGCGTAGCGCCGCTTCGAGGCGAGCGTCGCCGAGCTCACGATCCCCACGCGGGCCAGCAAGGTGAGCAGCACCGGCATCTGGAACGCGAAGCCGAAGGCGAAGATGAGGTGCAGGACCAGCGTGAAGTAGTCGCTCATCTTCGGCATCAGCTCGATGGTGATGCCGTCGAGGCCGCCGAATTGCTGGAAGCTCGCGAAGAACTTCCACGCTGTCGGAAAGATCACGAAATAGGCGAGCGAGCCCCCCATGATGAAGAGCACCGGCGTCGCGAACAGGAACGGCAGAAATGCGCGCCGCTCATTCTTGTACAGGCCGGGCGCCACGAAGAGCCAGAGCTGCATCGCAATGATCGGGAATGCCACGCACACCGCCGTCCAGAGCCCGACCCGGACCTGGGTGATGAAGCCCTCGAGCAGATCGGTCTGAATGATACGGCCGGCGCCGCCCGGCTGTTCCGCCAACACTTGCGTCAGCGGAGCCGCGAGGAAATTGTAAATCTTCTGGCTGAAGTAAACGCACGGGATGAACGCGACCAGCAAGGAAGCGATGGCGTAGATGAGCCGTTGCCGAAGCTCGATCAGATGATCGAGCAGCGGCATCTTGCCTTCGTCGAGGTCTTTGTCGTCTTGAGCGGTCATGCGACTGGAACGAGCGACCGGCTAGGCCGCGGTCTGCGTCTTCTCCGGTTGGGGCTTCGCGGGCGGCTCAGGCTCGGTCGACGGCGCACTCTCCATGTGCGCGGCCGTCTCGGTCGGCTGAGCGGCCACTTCACCGGCCCCGGGCGTCGTGGTCGAGGTCGTGCCAGCGGGATGGTTGACGGCCTCGGTCAGGTCCGACTGGAGCGACGCCTGGAACTCGCCCTTGGGGTCGACGCTCTGCTGGATCTCATGGGCGACATCGGTCGTAGCGACCTGCTCGACCTCCTTGCGGACCTCGTCGAGCTCGCTCTCGCGGATCATCTGGTCGATGCTGCTCTGGAACTCGCGGGCGATCGCGCGGGCCTTGCCGGCCCACCGACCGAGCGCCCGCAGCACCCGCGGCAGATCCTTGGGCCCGATCACCAGGAGCGCGACGACGGCAATCGCCAGTAGATGCGACCAGGAAATATCGAACATCGTCTAAGCCCGTAAACTCCGCCATTGCTGGCATCGGCGCTGCCCGCCGATGCGGCGCGGGATAATGGCAGAAGTGGGGGCCGCGCGGCAAATTTGCGAGGCGGGTCCGCCCCTAATCGCCCTCGCGCCGCTCCAGCCCGGCCTCGTCGATGAGCGCCTCGATCTCCGGCGGTGCCTCGTCCGCCTCGGTGTCGTCGGGTGGTGCCGGCACCTCGTGCGGAAGTGCGCTCTCCCGAAGAGCGATGGGCGCGCGACCGCCGATCAGGCCGGCCGCCTTCAGTTCCTCCATGCCGGGCAAGTCGGTGATGTCGCCAAGGCTGAAGTGGTGCAGGAAAGCCTCGCTGGTGCCCCAGGTGACGGGCCGGCCGACAGTTTCCCTGCGGCCCTTGGGCACGATCCAGCCGGCTTCCATAAGCGTGTCGATCGTGCCCTTGGAGATCTGCACCCCGCGGATCTCCTCGATCTCGGCGCGCGTCACCGGCTGGTGATAGGCGACGATGGCGAGGGTCTCCACCGCCGCACGCGAGAGGCGCCGCTGCACGGTGGTCTCGAGCTTGAGGCGTTGCGCCAGATCGGGTGCGGTGCGGAAGGTCCAGCCACCCGCGATCTTCGCCAGCGTGACGCCGCGGTCGCGGTAGTGGCCCTCGAGTTCCGCCAGCAGGGCCATCACATCAGTCCCCTCCGGCAAGCGATCGGCGATCTCGCCCTCCGTGACGGGAGCGCCCGAGGCGAACAGCAGCGCCTCGATGAGGCGCAGGGATTCAGCGTGGTCGGGCTGGGTCATGGGCTCATGTCGCGGGCGCGAGGGGCGGGCTGCGGAGATAGATCGGACCGAACATCTGGTCCTGGCGGAGCTGCAGGCGGCCGTCGCGGACCAGCTCGAGGCTTGCGGCGAAGGTGGCGGCGACCGCCGACCGTCCGACGAGGCCGAGACGCAGATTGGGCGGCAGGAAGCTCGCCAGGGTGCGCCACTCCGGCATGCGGCCCAAATAGCCTTGGAGCCGGTGCAGCGCGTCGTCCATCGAATAGAGCTCGGCCGGCTCAATGTGGAGCACCGACGTCTCCGCCCGCGCACGGCCGTCGCCATAGGCCTTCAGCAGCTCGAACAAGGTCACGTCGTAAACCTTGTGGCGCACCACCGGGATGCCCTCGGGCGCGCCGCGGCGGAACACGTCGCGGCCGAGCTGCGGCCTTGCCATCAGCCGGGTGCCGGCCTGCTGCATCGCCTCCAGCCGCTGAAGTTGATACGTGAGCGCCGCCGCCAGCTGCTCGCCGCTCGGCTCGTCGTCGGGCTGCGGCTCCGGCAGCAGCAGGCGCGATTTCAGATAGGCGAGCCACGCCGCCATCACCAGATAGTCGGCGGCAATCTCGAGCTTGAGCTGGCGCGCCGCCGTGATGAACGCGAGGTATTGATCCGCGAGCTGCAGCATCGAGATGCGCGTGAGATCCACCTTCTGCTCGCGCGCCAGATTGAGCAGCAGATCGATGGGCCCCTCGTAACCCACGAGATCGACGACGAGCTCCTCGCCGGGCGCGCGGCGCTCGAACGGTTGCTCGAAGGGATCGTCGACGCCGGTCATCAGCCGTGTCCGGTCACTGTCAGGATCAGATTGTAGAGAAAAAGCGCCGGGCGCGAGATCAGGTCGGCGATGACATTGACCCGCCCGTTGGTGGCGGCGGGAATGATGAGCGCGACCGCGATCAGGATCAGCATCCCGAAGCGCTCCAGTCTCGCGAACGGCACGGCGAGCGGGTGCGGGAGCAGACCGACAAGGACCCGGCCGCCATCGAGAGGTGGCAGCGGGATCATATTGAACACCGCCAGAAGGACGTTAAGCACGATCATATTCTCGAGATTCTCGAGCAGCCACTCGGCCACCCCTTCGGGGAATAGCGGCAGCAAGTGCGCGGCAAGACCCGCTGCGATCGCCATCAACACATTCGCGGCCGGACCCGCGGCGGCAACCCAGATCATGTCCCGCTTCGGATTGTGGAGCGCACCGAAGTTCACCGGCACTGGTTTGGCGTAGCCGAATTTGATGGGCGATCCGCTCAATATGAAAATAGCTGGTAGCAGGATCGTGCCGAAGGGGTCGATGTGCTTCAGCGGGTTGAGCGTCACCCGCCCCAGGCGCCAGGCGGTGTCGTCACCCAGTCGATGGGCGACGTAGCCATGGGCCGCCTCGTGGAGGGTGATCGCCAGGATGACTGGAATGACCCAGACCGAGACACCGTGCAGGATCGCGTCGCCGTTCATGCGGCGCCGACTCCGAGCAGCGCATCGAGCCGCGCCTCGGCGGCGCGCCGGTCCAGCGGTGCCGGTGCGTGTCGACGCGCCTCCGATCGGTTAAGGCGTCGGCGGGCTCCGGGTGTGAGCGGCGCGGTCGCCGCGGCGACGTCCGTCATCTCCTCGGCGTTGCCATTGCAATGGAGCGCCAGGTCGCAGCCGGCCGCCAGCGCGCGTGCCGCGCGCGCGCCGATCGGGCCACCCAGTGCCTTCATGGAGAGATCGTCCGACACCAACACGCCATCGAAGCCCATGTTAGCCCGAATGACCTCGCGGATCACCAGGGCCGAGAGGGTCGCGGGCGCCTCGGCATCGATGGCGCTGTAGACGATGTGCGCGGTCATCGCCCACGGCATGTCCGAGAGCGCGCGGAACGGCTCGAAGTCAGTGGCGTCGAGCTCGGCGCGCGGCGCTGTCACTCGCGCCAGCGCGTCATGGCTGTCGACGTTTGCACGGCCATGGCCGGGAATGTGTTTGATCACGGGCAGCACTCCGCCCTCGAGCAAGCCTTCGCAGGCAGCCTTGCCCAAGCGCGCGACCTCTGCCGGGTTGCTCGAATAGGCGCGGTCGCCGATCACGGGACTGGCGCCGGGCTGCGGCACGTCCAGCACGGGGACGCAATCGACGCTGATGCCGAGCGCCGCGAGGTCGTCGGCGATCAAGCGTGCGGCCAGGCGGACGGCCTCTTCCGCCCGCTCGCTGCCGAGCGCGCCCAGTGTCGCGGCGGCGGGATACTTGCGCCAATGCGGCGGCTGCAACCGCGCCACCCGGCCGCCTTCCTGATCGATCAGCACCGGCGCATCCGCTCGACCGATCGTCTCGCGAAGCTCGCGGACCAGCGCGCGCACCTGATCAGGGTTCTCGCAGTTACGCTTGAACAAGATGAAGCCCACAGGATCGGTATCCCGGAAGAATGCGCGTTCCCGCGCGCTTAGGGACGGACCGGCACAACCAAAGATGACGGCGCTGGGCTCACGGCTTGGCAAGAAGGCACCCTTGGCCGCGCTGGCGAAGCTGTGCGCAGACGCGCTCGGCTTGGGCTGCGTCGGCGATCGGGCCGGCATGGATGCGATAGTAGACGCCGCGGTCGCCTAGGTCGGCGCGCTCCACCGAGAGGGTGAGCGAGCCCACGAGATCGCCATCCTGCCGCTTGATGCGATCGATCTCGGATTTGGCGATCTCTGGCGTTTTCACTGCTGCGAGTTGCAGGCGGTAGCCGCCCGCGCCCGCCGACGGTTGGACGGTCGCCGTCTGCG
>DATEGF010000092.1:0-8637 GCA_035280245.1 Allostellaceae bacterium | reverse complement strand
CCCGCCTCGGCCGCGATCAGGGCGATCTCGCCGCGGAGGTCCTTCACCTCCTGGCCGTGTCGCCGGATGTAATTCGCCCAGCCCTTGCCGGAAAGGCGCTGCACCCGCTGGATCCAGCGCGGCGCCAGCTCGTGGCCGAAGTGATGCTCCAGGAATTCCTGGCGCTTGACGCCGGCGCCTTCCGCGAGCCGCAGCAGCTTACCCTCGAGGCCGAGCATGCGGCGATTGAGGCCGTAGAGCTGGTGCACCAGCTGCTCGATGCGCGCGTTGTTGAGGCGCACCTCGTTCATGGCCTCGACCATCGCGGTCTTGAGCTTGAGATAGCGGTTCTCGCCGGGCTTCAGCAGCTCCTGCCCCTTCTGCAGGGAGTCGAGCCGAGTCTCCTGCACCTTGTGGAGCTTCTTGTAGGTCTTGGCGATGGTGTCGAAGGTCGCGAGCACCTGCGGCTTGAGCGCGGCTTCCATGGCCGAGAGCGAGATCGAGGCTTCCTCTTCGGCCTCCTCGCTGCCCTCGGCGGCCATCCCCTCGCCTTCGCCCTCGCTCTCACCCTCTCCGCCCTCGGCCATCTCGGCGCTCTCGGCCTCGAAGGCGCTGTTGCCGTAGGTGGCGTCGAGATCGATCACGTCGCGCAGCAGCATCTTCCCGTCGTTGAGCGCGTCGCGCCACGCGATGATCGCGCGCATGGTGAGCGGGCTCTCGCAGATGCCGCCGATCATCATCTCGCGACCGGCCTCGATGCGCTTGGCGATCGCGATCTCGCCCTCGCGCGACAGCAGCTCGACCGAGCCCATCTCGCGCAGGTACATGCGGACGGGGTCGTCGGTGCGGCCGATGTCGTCGTCGTCGACGTTGCCGCGGGATTCCGCCTCTTCCTCGGTATTGGCCTCGGCCGCGGGGGCGGCTTCCTCGCTCTCCTCGCTCTCGACCACGTTGATGCCGGCCTCGGAGAGCTGGGTCATGGTGTCCTCGATCTGCTCGGAGGACACCTGATCCGCGGGCAAGGCCGCGTTCAGATCGTCATAGGTGACGTAGCCCCGCTCCTTGCCGCGCGCCATCATCTTGCGGATGGCCGCCTGGACGGTGTCGAGCAGGGGCGCTTCCGCCGCGTCCTCTCGAGCCTCCGTCGATTCCGCCGTGTTCGCTGCCGCCGCTGCCGCTTTGCTCGCCATTTGGTTCTCTCGTCCCCGCAAACCCAAAAAAAGACGGCACAGGCTGCCGTTCAGGGGCATCCCCATCCGTCCTCAAATCTATCGCCTACCGGAGGCGTCGCGTTGCTCGCGACGTCGTCAACCGGCGCTCCCTACCCTATCAAGTCTTCCGTCGTCTTATCTTCGTCCTCACGGCCCTCCTGCAGAGCCTTGACCGACGCCCAGCGCTCCTCGGTCATCTCCTCGGCCAACCCGCGCTCCATATCGTCCAGCTGCCGCGGGTATTGCCGCCGCAGGAATTGTGCCCGGACCTGGTGCCAACCCGAACGGGCGACCTCCGGTTCCGCCTCCCTCCGCGCAAAAGAGGCGTGATTTAACACCTGGGGTGCCAATAGGCTAGACACTATCCCGACGTATCCCTTACCCGAAAGGTGGAGTCGAAGTCGGCCGTCGTCAAGGTCGGGATCATGCGTATGGACACGTAAAATTTCGTCAAACACCTGTTGCCCGTTCCAGATCCGCTCGTTCGGCCGGAACCATAGCCTTTGCCGATCCCTACGCTAGGTAACCTTCCCTCTCGGCTCCTGCGGCAACGACCCAACTGGGCGGTGACCTGACGTGTCGTCATCCATGTGATCCTCATCCAGCGTGTATTGCGCAATAATTTGGCGAAATACCTCAACAGACTGCCAGTTTTCCTCATTCGGCGCTTTTTGCCACCGCACGTAGACTTCATCCTGTTGGCGTCGAAGGATCGGAATCTCATAGCGCCTGAAGGCTAAAAGCCAATTCTTGGTGACCCAGCCTTGTTCAGTCCCGAAACGGCAGAAGCTCTGCGCCGCGCATAAATTTGACGAGAGCACTTTCTCCACGTTCTCTGACTGCCCTCGATCCGCCAACCGATCCCGTAGGTCTTCGTAATTCTCCCGCTCCTTGCCGAGTTCGTCCGCGATCGCACTCCATAGTTGCCGCAACGTCCCTTCGACGGGATCTACTAAAACGAACTTCTCAAGATGAGACCGTACGACGCTCGGATGGTTGATTGCGGTCGCAACCATGATGAGTTCGAGCGCATGCTTCTGGCTCGCGTCTGCAAAAATGCGCCTGATCTCATCTGGAAAACTTAGCCGATCGGTGCCTTGATCGCTCCGGACGGCACCCTTCTTCGCGTATTTCTGCCGTCTGAGCGCAAAGCGACGTTCCCAAAGCTGGTCGCTGACGAAGAGGTTGTAATTCCTCTGAACGATTCGGTTATCGATGGATGCGACGCGTTTTCGAAGTCGTGCCTCCAACTTTGAGATCGTGTATGGGCTATTCAGGCTTCCATACCCACCCGAAGCGATCTCCGAATGCCATAGGAACTCATGTAGTGGCTGGGCCGATTCCAGCACGAGTCGAAATTGGTCTGGCCCGGCGCTACGCAGAAACGAATCTGGATCATCGCCCGAGGGCAACCGCGCAAACCTGCAAGTGAACTCCGGTCGCAGCAGCGGCAGCGCTCGATCAAGTGCTCGCACAGAAGCTCTTTGTCCTGCGGCATCGCCATCGAAGCAGAGGATGGGTTCGCTCCCAAGATGCCAAAGAGCGATCAGTTGGTGCTCGGTCAACGCAGTACCCAGCGGCGCGACAGCACTTCGAAATCCGCGGCTGTGAAGGGTAATCACGTCCATATACCCTTCAACTGCTATGGGCTGAGTTCCGGCGGCACATACGCCGCGGGCCAGATGCGCGCCGAAAAGCGACCTGCCCTTATCAAAGATCGGCGTATCGGGTGAATTCAGGTATTTGGGCGAGTCATCGTTTAGAACGCGCCCACCAAATGCGATTATTCGGCCACGATGATCCGCGATTGGGAAAATGACGCGGCCGCGGAAAAAATCGTAAACCTCTCCAGTCTCCTCGTTGCTGCGCAAGAGCCCGGCCTCGATTAGGAGCGCCTGAGGAAAATCCTTTCCCAGCGCGCGAAGAATCGATGTCCGCGAGGAGAGAGCAAATCCCAGCCGAAATGCTCGTATCGTGTCCTCACTGAGTCCGCGCCGGCGTAGGTAGTCCAGGGCTCCACGACCAGCGGCCTCAGTTAGTTGGCGTTCGAAAAGTCGACAGGCGGCTTCGCAGACGTCATAGAGTGTTTGAGTTTTCCGGTACCGATCTCGCTCTCTCTCGCTCTCCATCGGGACTGCAAGGCCCGCTTCCTTCGCCAGCGTATCGACAGCCTCGCGGAAACCGAGGTTGCCCATCCGCATCGTAAAGCCCACCACGTCACCGTGCGCGCCGCAGCCAAAACAGTGAAAAAATGCCTTCTCTTCAACAACAGTGAATGAGGGTGTCTTTTCTTTATGGAACGGGCACAGCCCCACATATTCCCGGCCCCGCTTTTGCAAGCGGACTCGACGTGAGACGACCTCCGCGAGTGAAATGCGGGAGCGCAGCTCCTCAAGGAAACTTGGAGGAAGCGCCATCTAAGTCCCTAGGTCCACCCGCGAGGTCCCTGCGCCTTGCCGTGGCAACCCAGGATCAGCTTAACCGAAGGCGCACTAGAGGCGATAGGTCAGGTATGACTGAGCATCGTCTCGGTTACCTGCGGGGCAGTTTGTATCGGATGGTAAGTGATGCGCCCTTACCCTTTGGGGGTTGAGAGACGATTTCATCGCCCGGTCTCTGTTCGCCATACATTGCATCACAGCACATAGGCATTCGGTTCTCAGGCCCAGGATAGCCGCCGACATCGCGGTGCAATTCACCCGCGTTGATATCTACATGGGCACGTCCTTGCTTGGTGGCATGCTCGATCTGTGCCTTCAATCTGGTACGAAAATCGCCGGCAGTCGGCATTGTCCCCTCCATGGATTCCGCTCAGCATCGACACCGGTTGGTCGGCGTCAAGAGCTACGAGAATTCGCACTCAGCCCGCCTCACCCCAGCAGCTTCTTCACCATGCCGCCCGCCTTGGAGAGGTCGAGCTGGCCCGCGTGCTTTTCCTTGAGCGCCGCCATGACCTTGCCCATATCCTTGACGCTCTGCGCGCCCACTGCGGCGATCACCTGTTTGATCGCGGCTTCGGCCTCGGCGTCGGACATCTGCTTGGGCAGGAAGCTCTCGATGACCGCGATCTCCTCCTGCTCCTGCTGGGCGAGCTCGGGTCGATTGCCCTGCTTATAGAGCTCGATCGCCTCGCGGCGCTGCTTGATCAGGCCCTGCATCATCCGCTGGATGTCGCCGTCCTCGATCCCGTTGGGATTGCCCTTGCCGCGCGCGTCGATGTCCCGCTCCTTGAGGGCCGCGAGGATCATGCGCACGGTCGAGACGCGGCGCTGATCGCCCGCCTTCATCGAGACCTTGAGCACGGTGGTGAACGTGTCGCGCAGCGCCATGAGCTGCCTCCGCTCCGAAGGGTATTTCGAGTCGAAAAGAAAGCGGACGTTACTCAAACCCAGGGGGAATAGCAATTCCGCCGCACCATCATAAAGCATTGATATGAATGTATTTTACTGCCGACTTCCCGCTTGACGCAGCAGGAGTGAACCCGTATCCAATAGCCTTCAGGTCAGATCGAGGCATGTTTCGCGCCACCGGCGCTCGCTTGCGCGCCGGAGGTTTCGTGCGCGACAACCTCCAGCAGAAGGAAAGGCAACGCCACCATGGCCGACGGCGCTCCCACGATGCCGCCCTCGCCGTCCCCGCCGGGGACGACGGCTGCGCTGGTTCTCGCGGATGGGAGCGTCTTCTGGGGCCGAGGCATCGGCGCCACCGGCATGCGCGTCGGCGAAGTGTGCTTCAACACGAGCATGACCGGCTATCAGGAGATCATGACCGATCCCTCCTACGCCGGTCAGATCATCACCTTCACCTTCCCGCACATCGGGAACGTCGGCGCCAACACCGAGGACATCGAGACGCTGACCCCGGCGGCGCGCGGCCTCGTCGTGCGCGTCGACATCACCGAGCCCGCGAACTGGCGCGCGGTCGAGCATTTCGACCGCTGGCTCAAGTCGCACGGCCTGGTCGGCGTCGCCGGCGTCGACACGCGGAAGCTCACGCGGCGCATCCGCGACGGCGGCGCGCCCAATGGCGCCGTGGTGCACGCGCCCGACGGCAAGATCGACTACCGCGCGGCGGTCGAGGCCGCGAAGGCCTGGCCGGGGCTCGAGGGCATGGACCTCGCGAAGGAGGTCTCGACCCGGCAGACCTACAAATGGGACGAGACGCGCTGGGCCTGGGGCGAGGGCTACGGACAGCTCGAGAGCCCGCGCTTTCATGTTGTCGCCGTCGACTACGGCGCCAAGCGGAACATCCTGCGCTTGCTGGCGTCGCACGGGTGCCGCGTCACGGTGGTGCCCGCCACCGCGACGGCAGAGGAAATCCTCGCGCACAAGCCCGACGGAATTTTCCTCGCGAACGGCCCCGGCGATCCCGCGGCGACCGGCGTCTATGCCGTGCCGGCGCTGCAGACGCTGATGGATACGGGCAAGCCGATCTTCGGCATCTGCCTCGGGCACCAGCTCCTGGGATTGGCGCTCGGCGGCCGCACAAAGAAAATGCCGATCGGCCATCGCGGCGCCAATCATCCCGTGAAGGACATCGAGACCGGCAAGGTCGAGATCACCAGCCAGAACCACGGCTTCTGCGTGATCCCCGAGAGCCTGCCGCGCGACGTCGAAGTGACCCACGTCTCGCTCTTCGACGGCAGCAACGAGGGCCTGCGCGTCAAAGGCAAGCCGATCTTCTCGGTTCAATACCACCCCGAGGCCAGCCCCGGCCCGCAAGACAGCCACTACCTCTTCCAGAGATTCGTGGACCTGATGGAAAAGGCGCGCTGAGCGAATGCCGAAGCGCACCGACATCAAGTCCATCCTGATCATCGGGGCCGGGCCGATCGTGATCGGCCAGGCCTGCGAGTTCGACTACTCCGGCGCGCAGGCGTGCAAGGCGCTGCGCGAGGAGGGCTACCGGATCGTCCTGGTGAACTCGAATCCCGCGACGATCATGACGGATCCCGAGCTCGCGGACGCGACCTACATCGAGCCGATCACGCCCGACATGGTCGAGCGCATCATCGTCAAGGAGAGGCCCGACGCGCTTCTGCCCACAATGGGTGGACAGACCGCGCTCAACACCGCGATGGCGCTCGCGCGCTCGGGTGTGCTCAGCCGCTACAACGTCGAGCTCATCGGCGCCCGCGAGGAGGCGATCGCGAAGGCCGAGGACCGGCAGCTCTTCCGCGAGGCGATGGAGCGGATCGGCCTCGCCTCTCCGAAGAGTCGGCTGGTGCGCACGCTCGACGAGGCGACGGCGGCGCTGCAGCTCGTGGGCCTGCCGGCCATCATCCGGCCTTCGTTCACTCTCGGCGGCACCGGCGGCGGCGTCGCCTACAACCGCGAGGAATTCGAGGAGATCACGCGCGGCGGTCTGCGCGCGTCTCCCACCCACGAGGTGCTGATCGAGGAATCGGTGCTGGGGTGGAAAGAGTTCGAGATGGAGGTGGTGCGCGACCGCGCCGACAATTGCATCATCGTCTGCTCGATCGAGAATGTGGACCCCATGGGCGTCCACACCGGGGATTCCGTGACGGTGGCGCCTGCGCTGACGCTCACCGACAAGGAATACCAGGTGATGCGCAACGCCTCGATCGCGGTGCTGCGCGAGATCGGCGTCGACACCGGCGGATCGAACGTACAGTTCGCGGTCAATCCGGCCGACGGGCGCCTGGTCATCATCGAGATGAATCCGCGGGTATCGCGGAGCTCGGCGCTCGCGTCCAAGGCGACCGGCTTCCCGATCGCCAAGGTCGCGGCGAAGCTCGCGGTCGGCTACACGCTCGATGAGCTCAAGAACGAGATCACGCGCATCACGCCGGCCTCCTTCGAGCCGACGATCGACTACGTCGTCACCAAGATGCCGCGCTTCACCTTCGAGAAATTCCCGGGCGCGGAGCCGATCCTCACGACCTCGATGAAATCGGTCGGCGAGGCCATGTCGATCGGCCGCAGCTTCGCGGAGTCCGTGCAGAAGGCGCTCCGCTCCATGGAGACGGGGCTCACAGGCTTCAACGAGGTGGAGATCGCGGGCGCGGGCTCCGGAGACAAGAACGCCATCCGCGCGGCGCTCGCCAAGCCCGCGCCCGACCGCCTCCTGGTGATCGCCCAGGCGTTTCGGCTCGGCTTCACCGTCGCGGAGATCCACGCCGCCTGCAAATACGATCCCTGGTTCCTCGAGGAGGTCCGCAAGATCGTCGCGGCCGAGGCCGAGGTGCGCGCCAACGGCCTGCCGCAGGAGGCACCTGCCCTGGTGCGCTTGAAGCGCCAGGGCTTCTCCGACGCGCGGCTCGCGGAGCTCGCGGGCGTCGAGGAGCGCGCGGCGGCAGCGCTCAGGCAACGGCTCGAGGTGCATCCGGTTTATAAGCGGATCGACACCTGCGCCGCGGAGTTCCCCTCGCTCACGCCCTATATGTATTCGACCTACGAGGGCGACGGCATTGCGGCACCCGAGGACGAGGCGGAGCCCAGCACGCGAAAGAAGGTGGTGATCCTCGGCGGCGGCCCGAACCGCATCGGCCAGGGCATCGAGTTCGACTACTGCTGCGTCCACGCGGCCTACAGCCTCAAGGACGCGGACATCGAGACCATCATGGTGAACTGCAACCCCGAGACGGTCTCGACCGACTACGACACCTCGGATCGGCTCTATTTCGAGCCGCTGACCGCCGAGGACGTGATCGAGCTGGTGCGGGTGGAGCAGCGCAAGGGCACGTTGCTCGGCGTCATCGTGCAGCTCGGCGGCCAGACACCGCTCAAGCTCGCCGCCGCGCTCGAGGCCGCGAGCATTCCCATCCTCGGCACATCGCCCGATGCGATCGATCTTGCGGAGGACCGGCGGCGGTTCCAGCAACTTCTGCAGAAGCTCGATCTGAAGCAGCCCGAGAACGGCACGGCGACCTCGGTGGCGGAAGCGGAGGCAGTGGCACAGCGCATCGGCTATCCCGTGGTGATCCGGCCGTCCTATGTGCTGGGCGGCCGCGCCATGGAGATCGTGCACGATCCCGCGGGTATCGCGCGCTACATGACCCATGCGGTGAAGGTCTCCGGCACCAGCCCGGTATTGATCGACCGCTACCTGCAGGACGCGATCGAGGTCGATGTCGACGCGCTCGCCGACGGCAGCGACGTGGCGATCGCCGGCATCATGGAGCATATCGAAGAGGCCGGCATCCATTCCGGCGACAGCGCCTGCTCGCTGCCGCCTTATTCGCTGCCGGCGTCGGTGGTGAAGGAGATCGAGCGCCAGACGACGGAGCTCGCGCTGGCGCTCAAAGTCGTCGGCCTGATGAACGTTCAGTTCGCGGTCAAGGACGGCCAGGTCTATGTGCTCGAGGTCAATCCGCGCGCCTCGCGCACGGTGCCGTTTGTGAGCAAAGCCATCGGTGTTCCCCTGGCCAAGCTCGCGGCCCGGGTGATGGCCGGGAAGACCCTGAAGAAGCTGGGATTCACCGAGG
>DATEGF010000091.1:0-12294 GCA_035280245.1 Allostellaceae bacterium | reverse complement strand
ATCCCGGCGCCGCCAAGCTGGCGCCGCCCGAGTTCGAGAGCGCCCTTGCCGAGTGGCGGTCGCGCCATGCCGACTCGCTGGCGTCGATCGAGCGCGACGCGGAGCAGCAGATTCGCGATGCCTTGACATTCGAGGGCGAGGACGGCGCCCGTCACGTCTATCTCGGCGGAGAGGACGGGTACTACTGGCTGAAACTCACCCGCACCATGCTGTCGCGTGGCACCGTGTGCGACCGGGTCGATGGTGGCACATGCACCGATGCCCTCGGCAACGCGCCGCTCGGACAACGGATCGAGTACACCGGCTCGCCTCACGTCTATCTGATGGCGGCGTTGCAACGGCTCCTGACCTGGTTGCGACCGGGATTCCCACTCAGCACCACGGCGATCCTGATGCCGATCCTGCTCTCGGCGCTGGTCGTGATTCCCGCGTTCTTGATCGCCGAGCGCGTTTCCGGCCGCCTCGGCGGGCTGACCGCCGCGCTCCTGCTGGCCTGCAACGCCCTGGTCTTCGTGCGCGGCAACTACAGCGACGACGATATATGGATCGTGGTGCTGCCGGTCTTCTCGATGGGCTCGATCGCCGCGGCGTTCGGACGATCGACGTGGCACGGGCGACTTCTGCTCTCCGGGATGGGCGGCGTCGTGCTTGCCGTGCTGGCCACCGCCTGGAAGGGCTGGCCGCTATTCGCGCTCTACACGCTGGCGGGTCTCATCGGGCTTGCCGCCTGGGCCGGTGTCGCGGTGCTCGTGGCAAAGCTGCGTGGGCAGCCGCGCAATACCGCCCTGCTCAGGGTCGTCGGCGGCTGCGCGCTGTCCATCGTCGTGGGATTCGCCGCGGCGGGATGGCTGCTCGGAGTCCACGTTGATCTCGGCGTCATCGCCGGCGGCCTTTCCGACGTGATCGGGCTCGCGAGCCCACCTCGCGCAACCACCGACACCGCGCCGATGTACGACATCTTTCACACGGTCGAAGAGCTTGTCCCGGTGAATGCGGACATGCTCCAGCACGCCACCGGGCCGCTCGCCACCGGGCTGGGCCTCGTCGGGTTCGCCCTTGCGCTCAGGGCTCCGTCGGGCCGGCGCCAGGCGCTCCTGGTCCTGTCGTTGCTCGTGCTTACCCCGGTGATTGCCGCCCTGCTCGGCCACTACGGAAGCCCCCGGGCACCGCTGTTGCTGCTGCCGGTCCTCGCCGGCCTCGTGGGGGTGATCGCGGCTTGCTTCCTCGACCCGCCCCCGAGCGATCGCGCGGCAGCGACGGGCATACTGGGGCTCGCTTGGCTCGGAGCAACCCTCTGGATGAGCTTCGAGGGCGAGCGGTACATCCTGCTCTCCATGGCGCCGCTCTCGGTGTCGGCTGGGATCGCCGTGGGACGGATCGGTCCGACCATCATGGCACTCGGACTCCAGCGGATCCCGCGCGCGCGAGCCGTGTGCGCGATCCTGGCCGGGGCGCTCGCAGCCGTGACGCTCGGACCGGTCGCAAGCCAGGGCTGGACCCAGGCGGTGGCGTTCGCTCCCCACGTCAACAAGGCGTGGACCGATGGCTTCGCGGCGATCCGAGCACAATCCAGCAGTGACGCCATCGTCGACCTCTGGTGGGACTACGGCCATTGGGCGAAGTACTACACGGACCGTGCGGTCGTGCTCGATGGCGCCTCGCTTCTCAATCGGTCGGTCCAGTGGACGGCCCGCGCGCTCGCCGCGCCGAGCGATAGGGAGGCGCTCGGCTGGCTGCGGCTGCTGAATTGCGGCGCGGTCAAGGACCCGGACAGCGGAGTTGCGGCACGCCCTTATGAGACGCTGGTCCGGTGGAGCGCCGATCCCGGACTCGCGTTCCGATCCATGCTCGAGCTGTCCCGGCAGCCGCGCGATCAAGCGGCCGCGTTCCTGCGCGGCGCGGGTCTCCCCGAGGCGCGTCTCTCAGCCTTGCTCGAAAGCGCCTATTGCACGCCGCCGCAAAGCTTCCTTGTGCTCACGACCGGTCTCCTCAAGACTCGAGGCTGGCTCGTCCCGGGGCTCTGGGACCCGGGTCGCGCGTTCCTCGTGAACCTTGCCCGCCACGACTCAGTCGAGGCGGCCGTGCCGATCATCGAGCAGAAATACGGCCTGCCGGAAGCCACGGCACGCGACTACTACGCGGCAGCATCGCGAATTCGGACCGAGGAGGACCGGGTCGATTTCGCGGCGCCCGGCGCACAGATCTGGTCGCGAGGCTGGCAAACCTGCACGCCGCAGGACCAGGTGCTCCACTGCCCGCTCGCATTCGGAGAGTTGTCGAGCGCCACGGTGGATCCGGAGCATCCGGAGCAGACCCGTATTCGGGTCACGCCACGCGGTGGCGCCCCCATCGATGCAACGCCGGCGCTGGTCGAGATCGCGGGACCCGACGGGCTGCGGGAGGTACCCCTGGCGAACCCATCGGCCGCGCTCGCGGTCCTCGTCGATCCCGGCGAAGCCCGGGTGTTCGTGGGCACTCGGAGCGTCGTCCGCTCCACGGTGGTGCGCCTGGCGCTGCTCGACGGCCGATACAGCACGCCGTTCCGAAAGATCTACGACCAGCTGGCGATCGACGGTCAGCGCGTCACGATTTGGCGCATCGACTGGGCACAGCCTTGATGCCGGAGCGCTCCCCTCCCTCAACGACGGGCCGCCAGCAGCCGCGCGCACGCGCTCACCACGGCCGAGGCGGCGTCGCGCACGGCAGCCTCTCGCATACGCGCGACCGCCAGGTCCCAAATCGCGGAATCCTGGAGCAGGCGCGAGACGCTCGTCGCGAGCGCGGCCTCGTCCCAATCGCTCTCGTTCGCCCAGATGGCGCCCGTGCGCCGCGCGAAGACGCGCGCGTTGGCGACCTGATGATCGTCGGCGACCCTCGAGATCGGTACGATCAGCGCCGGCAGGCCCATCGCCGCGATCTCCGCGAGCGTCCCGGCACCCGCGGCGCAGATGATGAGATCCGCCCGCGCATAGACCTGCGCCATATCGGCGGTGAAGCCCTCGACGGTCGCCTTCACCGCGGCTGCGCGGTAGGCGTGCGCGACCGGCTCCGGTGCCTCGAGCCCGGTCTGATGTATCACCTCGAGCGCAATCCCGAGGCGCCCGACATGCGCCAGCAAATCTGGCGCCGCTCGATTGAGAAAGGCACTTCCGCGCGAGCCGCCGGTGACGATGACCCGGGCAACCCGTCCCGCCGGCGCCGTGCGAGCCTCTTCGGCCAGGCCCGCGATCTCCGGTCGCAGCGGATAGCCCACGACCTCCGACTGTCGCCAGCCCGGGAATTCGGCGGTCTCCGGGAAAGCGATGAGGCGGATATCCATCCACCGATGCACCAAGCGGTTGGCCCGGCCGGGGATCACATTGGCCTCGAGGATCCCCGTGGCGATCCCAAGGGAGCGCGCGGCCAGCATGGGTCCGGCGGTGATGTACCCGCCGAACCCCAGCGCGAGGTCCACTCGCTCGCGGGCGAGCAATCGCCGACCCTGCACGAAGCCCCGGAGGAAGGCGCCATAGGATCGGAGCCTGCCGAGCCGCGTCGTCACGCCGTAAAGCGGCGCGCCATCGATCTCGTGGCAGGTATATCCGTGGCTCCGGATCAGCGTCGCCTCGAGGCTGTCGCGGCCGCCGATGAACAGCAGCTCGGCGCCGGCGTGGTGAGCGCGGAAGGCCTCCGCCGCCGCGAGCATGGGAAACACATGCCCCGCGGTATAGCCGCCGATCAGCCCGATACGGGGCATCGCCCTCCCTCACACGTCCTGTCGCGCCGCCGCTTATATCCCTCGCCATGGATGCGCTGAAGGGGCGACGAGTGTTGGTGCTGGTCCAAGGCGAGCTCGCCCAGAGCCCGCGCATGCTCAATCATGCCCGCGAGCTGGTGGCCGCCGGTGCGGATGTTCAGCTCGTGGGATTCGCCGGCGTTGCCTTGCCGCCGGATCTCGCGCGGAGCCCGGCGATATCGGTGCACGCGATCGCGCGTCTCGGCTCGGCGAGGACGCAGAGCCTACCCAGGGCTCTGTTCATCCCCGCGGCCGGATTGCGGTCGCTCTGGCTCGCCATCCGGATGGCGTGGCTGCTGCTTTGCGCGCTGCCGCGGGCACATATGATCTTGGTGCAAAATCCGCCCGCGCTGCCGGCGGCTCTCCTCGCGCGCATCACCGCACGGCTTCGCGGAGCGGCTCTGATCGTCGACTGGCACAACCTCTCGAGCGCCATGCTCGCCATGCGCCTCGGCGAGACCCATCGCCTGGTCCGCGCGATCGCGCGGCTCGAGCGCCGGCTCGCGGGCCAGGCGCAAGCGAACTTGTGCGTCTCCGAGGCGATGCGCCGGCACGTGGAACCGAGCGCTCGAGGCGGCGCCTGTGTCGTGCTGCACGACCGTCCGGTCCGGCAGGCGGTACCGATCACGGATGCCGAGCGCGCCGCCATCCTCCGCGGTGTCGAGGAGGCGCTCGGCGCGCGCGTCGGCGCCGGCGAGCAGCCCGCACCCGTCGTGCTGGTGAGCGCCACGAGCTGGAGCCAAGACGAAGACATGATCATGCTCCTGAGCGCCCTCGCCGCGCTGAAACGATCCGATGCCGATCGGCAGGGCGCGCGTCCGCTGGTCCTGATCGCGACGGGCCTCGGACCCGGACGCGCCGCGTTCGAGGCGCGCGCTCGGGAGATCGAGGGGCCCGGCCTGCGGATCGTCACCGGCTGGCTCGGCGACGATCTCTATCGCGATCTCCTGCGGGCCGCCGATCTCGGGATCTCCATGCACCGCTCCGCCTCCGGCCTCGATCTTCCGATGAAAATCGTCGACATGATCGAGACGCGGCTCCCGGTTCTCGCCTACGACTATGCGCCCTGCCTCGGCGAGCTGTTGCCGCGCGGGCGAGCGGCGGGTCTCTTTACGACGCCGGCGGAGCTCGCCGAGCGCATCGAGACGCTCTTGCTCGATGAGCTCGGCGGCCTCGCCCGAGCGCGTGCCGGCATGGCGGACTTGGCGACACCGAGCTGGGCCGAGGAATGGCGGCGCGTGGCGCTCCCCGTCCTTATCGGGATGAATTTCCCGTGAGGCGCGCGCTCGTCATTGATTCCGGTCTCGCCAACCCGGGCGGCGGCACCTGTGTCGCCGCCTACACGCTGCAGACCCTGTGCGAGGATTTCGAGGTGACGCTCCTCACCTGGGACCCCGTGAATTTCGAGCCCGTCAACGCGGCATTCGGCACGACGCTCGAGCCGACCGATTTTCGGTTCCTGCGCGTGCCCGATCATTGGCGGCGCGCGTTGCGGCTGACGCCCGTACCGCTGGCCCTCCTCAGCGGCAGCCTCCTGCAGAGGCAGGCGCGGGCGCTGGTGCGGCGTGAGCGCTTCGATCTCGTCGTCAGCACCACCAACGAGATCGACGTGGGCGTCCGGGCAATCCAGTACGTCCACTTCCCCTGGAACTATTTTCCGCGGCCCGACGTCGAATATCGCTGGTATCACGTCTGGCCGCTGCTCAAGCTCTACCGGGGCGTCGCGATCGCGCTGAGCGGCTCGACCCATCGAGGCATTGCCAGAAACGAGACTCTCGTCAATTCCGCCTGGACCGGCCGGCGGTTCGAGGACTGGTACGGCGCCCCCGCGCGCGTGCTCCATCCGCCGGTGCCGATCGACCGTGAGCCCCTGTCCTGGGCGCAGCGCGCCAACGCATTCGCCTGTGTCGGGCGCATGTCGCCGGAGAAAAATCTCGAGAGCGTCATCGATATCCTGTCGAAGGTCCGCGCGCGCGGCCACCCGGTCTCCCTTGTCATTTGCGGACAGCGGCAAGTGCCGGACTATGAGCGCGCGGTCCTGCACGCCGCGGCGCCGCATCGAGACTGGATCTCGATCGCGCTCGACCTGCCGCGCGCCGAGCTGATCGACCGCGTGGCCCAGTGCCGGTTTGGCATCCACGGCATGGTGGGCGAGCACTTCGGTATTGCCGTGGCGGAGATGCTGCGTCTGGGCTGCGTGTGCTTCGCGCCTGCGGAGGGCGGGCCCGCCGAGATACTCGGCGGCGACCCGGCGCTGCTCTACGAGACCGGTGACGACGCCGTCGACAAGATCTGTCGCGTGCTCGAGGACTCCAGCGCGCTGGCCGGGGCGCGGGAGCGGCTCGCGAGCCGGGCCGCGTTATTTTCGGCCGAGCGCTTCAGTGCGGAGCTTCGGAGGATCTGCGCTGAGTTCGTGGCAGGGCGCGCCGGTGCCAATCCGGCGGGCTAGCCGTCGCGGACGGTCGTCCCGCGAAGCGAGCGCCAATCGCCCGGCGTTTCGCGGCCTCTGCGACTGAGGGCCGTCATCAATGCGGCCGTGATCAGCACGCCGGCGCCGAGCGCGGGCAGCGGCTGCCAGATCGCCGCGACCGAGGCGCCGGCAAGTGCGAGGTTGCCGAAGAGAATGAGCCGCACGACGGCTGCGTGATTGCCGTCGCGCGCGAGAGCGCGCTGAAAGAAATGCGTCTTGTGGGCGCGCCAGAACGGCTCGCCGGTGATCATGCGGCGGGCGAGCGTGAGCGTCGCGTCGGCAAGATAATAGAGCGCGAGCACCAGCGTCGGGACCCAATAGCCGTGGCTCGCGAGCTCGAGCAGCAGCCAACCCACGACGAAGCCCAGAGGCACGCTGCCGACATCGCCCAGGAACACGCGCGCCGGATACCAGTTCCAAGGCAGGAAACCGGCCGCCACAGCCGCGAGGGTGACGCCGAGCAGGAGATAGCCTTCGGGCCCGAAGCCCGTGAACGCACCGATGACGGAGACGCCGATCCCGATCACGACCGTCTCGACACCGGTGATGCCGTCGGCGCCGTCCATGAAATTGAAGAGGTTGATGAACCAGACCCAGGCAACCGCGGTGACGCCCTGATCGAGCCAGTGCGGGAGCAGGCCCTGGAAGAGCGGCCCGCGTCCGGGCCAGCCGATCAAAGCCACCGCGACGGCGCCGATCTGAACCGCGAGCCGCAACGTGACGGACATGTCTCTGAGATCGTTGCGCCAGGAAACCGCCGCCAGAACGAAGCCCAGCAGGGAAATACCGAGGATCCCGCGTGGCACCATGCCCAGGAGCGCCAGCGCGATCCAGATCGCCAGGAGGACAGTGACGACCGCGGCACCCGCACCTTTCGGAGTCGGTCGATCGTGGGACGACCGCTCGCCGGGGTGGTCGACGATGCCCCGCGCGGTGAGCCAGCGCGTCATTGCCCAGCTCCCGGCCCAACTGCCGATAAAGGCCAATGCCGCGCAGACAAGAATCGTGGTCACGAAGCGCTGTTCCCCATCCCGGAAGTGATGCGACAGCAGGGTTGGTCTCTGACCCGCCTTGATACATCAGGGGCGGCCACAGCGTCGACTCGCACCGGCCCGGCCAGACGCAGCGGCATCACGCCGCACGCTTCGGACGCCGCAGCAGGCCGACCCCGACGACGACCAGCGCGCATCCGAGGAGCTGCTGCCCGGTCGGGTAGCTCCCGAACGCCGCCGCTGTCAGAATGCCGAAGAGCGGGATCAGGTTGAGGTAGAGCGACGTCACAATGATCCCGATGCGCGAGACGCCGTAGTTCCAGAGCACGCCCCCGAGCAAGGTGACGGCGCCGATCATCCACGCCAGCAGCACGAGAGCCGGCGTCGTGGGCACGGCGGCGGGAAACTCGGCGATACCGACGGCGACCAGCGCCGCATAGATCGGCGCGATCACCAAAGCGGCACCGAGGTAGCTCACGGCCGTTACGCGGTGCTGACCCCAAGAGCCCAGCCACTGCTGCGCCTTGAGCGAGTACCAGGTCCACGAGAGCGCGGCGACGACCAGCAGCCATTCGCCGCCGCGGACGGCGACCTCGCCCCCGGAGACGCTTCCGAGCGCCGCGATGATGGCGCCCGTAGTCGAAAGCGCGAAGGCGCCGATGGCACCGCGGGGCAAGGGCTGGTGAAACGCCAGCGCCGCATAGATCGCGGACGCCGCCGGCGCCGCCCCCGATACGATGATGGCCGAGACCGGGTTCGAGAGCGCGATCCCGATGGTATAGAGCAGCGAGAAGCCGGCGATGGCGGCGCCGAGCGCCAGGGTCCGTCGCAAGGGTATGGCCCGAAGCCACGAGACTCCATCCATGCCGACGGAAATCACCAGGAGCACGGCCGCGGCGACGACCACACGCACCGCCGCCGTCGTCCAGGGGTCGAGCTCCTGGAGCACGACCTTCGCCGCCGGAATCAGCGTGCCCCACGCGAACATGGTGACGACCGTCCCCACATGGGCGGCGAGATGGGTAGGGCGCGCAGCGGCAGGCGCGGGCGCGGCAATGGGCTCGGTCATCGCCGGGGATCATAGCCGCTTGCCCCGGTCGCAGGCGCAGGATGACGCCGCGCCGCGCGCATGCCAAACTTGCTCTCGCGATCGTATCGAGGAGACCACGACATGACGGTCACCGAGGCAGCGTCCGAGCTTCGCGCGGGTCCCAGCCTGCCGCCGCAGACTGTCGAGAGCTTCCGCCTCGACGGCGCGGTGTTGCTCAAGGGCTACTTTCGCGATTGGGTTGAGCCGCTCCGCGCGGGCATCGAGCGCAACCTCGCCGAGCCCGGGCCGTTCCAGCGGGTCTACACGCCCCAGGGCGGCTCCGGTCGGTTCGTCGGCGACTACTGCAACTGGGCGCGCATCCCCGAGTACCGGCGCTTCGTCTTCGAAAGCCCGGCCGCGCGCATCGCCCAGCAGCTCATGGGATCGCGCACGGTCCGCATCTTCCACGAGCACGTCCTCGTCAAAGAGCCCGGCACCCGCGAGCTCACGCCGTGGCACCACGACCAGCCCTATTACTGCGTCGATGGCGCGCAAAACGTGAGCCTCTGGATGCCGCTCGACAGTGTTTCGCGCGATGTCTGCGTCGAGTATGTCGCGGGTTCCCATCGCTGGGGCCGCTGGTTCCGGCCGCGCAAATTCAGCGGCGTTGCCTATGACCACAAATCGGACACGCTCGAGGACATGCCCGACATCGGCGCGCACCGGTCGGACTATCGGCTGCTGAGCTGGGACGTGGAGCCCGGCGACGCCATCGCCTTCCATTTCCTGACCATCCACGGCGCGCCCGGCAATCCCTCCAGCAATCGCCGGCGCGCCATCGCCATGCGCTGGATGGGCGACGACGCGGTCTACGCCCAACGCCCCGGCGAGGTCTCCCCGCCCTTCCCCGGCCTCGACCAGCGCTTGAAGCCGGGCGATCCGATGGCCGCCGAGGAGTTTCCGCTGGTTATCGGATGAGGGCGCGCGTTGCTTGGGTTGAGTCAGTGCGTCCTTCGACGCGCTCGCAACGCTCGCTTGCTCAGGATGAGAGCTTTCCTTTCTGCCAAAATAACTTGACCTCATCCTGAGCAAGCGACCGCAGGGAGCGCGTCGAAGGACGCACCATGTTGGCGCACGGGCATCAGGCGCTCGCCTTCACCGCCTGAACCAGCGCGCGCGCCTTCGCCACCACGGCACCACGATCGAAGCCCGGCTTGTAGAGCGCCGAGCCGATGCCGAAGCCTGCCGCTCCCGCCTTGAGCCACGCCGGGATGCCCGCGGCATCGATGCCGCCCACCGGCAGCACCGGCATCCCCCGCGGCAGGACCGCGCGCAGGGCGCCCAGGACTTTCGGCGAGGCCGCTTCCGCCGGGAACAGCTTCAGCCCGTCGGCGCCCGCCTCGATCATCGCGAAGGCCTCCGTCGGCGAGAAGAATCCCGGTACCGCCAGGAGGCCCCGCTCCTTCGCTCGGCGCACGACGCCGGCTTGTGCATGGGGCGTCACGATCAGCTTGCCGCCCGCCGCGGCGATCGCATCGACCTCGTCGGCACGCATGACCGTGCCGGCGCCGACGAGCGCCTGGCTTCCACACGCGGCGGCGAGGCGCCGGATGCTCTCGAGAGGCTCCGGCGAGTTGAGGGGCACCTCGATGATCAGGATGCCCGCGGCGATCAGATCCTCCGCGATACCCACGACCTTCGCGGGCTCGACACCGCGCAGGATCGCGATCAGCGGCGATTGCTGAAGCCAGGGCATGAGCGCCGTCATCGCAATTCTCCCAGGGCCCGAGCGATCGCCCACAATCCCCGCGGCGCGGGCTCGCCCGCAATCAGCCGAGCCTCGACGCCGCAGCGCGCGAAGGCCCGGCCGTAAAGGCGCGCGAGCCGATCCTCGCCGATCACCGAGACGGGCGCCACGGGCGCGGCCGCGCGGATCTCGTGACCGATCAGCAGCCCTGACAGATAGGACGCGAGGCCCGCCGCCGGCATCTCCGCGAAGAGCCCGCGTGTCCGGACACCGAAGAGATGATGCAGCAGTCCCTGTCCCTCCGCCGAGCGGTCGACACCGGCATCGAAGGCGGCCTCGTCATCGACCGTCTCGGTCCCGCCGAGCCGCCCGAGGATGCTGTGCCGCCAGAGCACGCCGAACACCTCGCCGGTCATGTGGGTGGTGAAATCGACGATGCGGCGGTCCCGGACGCGAGCGTATTTGCTGTGCGTCCCCGGCAGGCAAACAATGGCGTCGGGCCCGAGCTCCTCGATAGCGCCGAGGATCTGCGTCTCCTCGCCGCGCATCACGTCGGGCACGCCCTCAGCGTCGCAGCAGCTGACGCCCGGCACGATGAGCACGCGACCGGCGCGCGACGCGACCTCGACGCAGCCGCCCGCGATCGCATCGAGATCGACGGGACACGCGAGATACGGCGCCTCCCTCCAACCGTGCCGGCTGCCGATCATGCCGCTCATCAAGATGGCGCCAGGCTCCTGCCCGAGCCACGGGCCGATCTCCTCGGCGAGCACCCCCGCGAAATCGCCGCCCTCGACCGTGAGAGTGCCTCGTGCCGCCGAGCGCCGATCGACGATGCGTCCCTCGGCATCGACGCGATAGGCGCGAAACGAGCTGGTGCCCCAATCGACGGCGATCACGCTGCCCCCAGCGATTGGCTTCGCCCCAGAAAATTGGGTTTGAATTGGCTTTGCCGACACCCCGCCCTTTGATTCCTTTCAACAAATTGGCTCTGATTTGCAGATTCATTTTCTCGAGCACGGCCCGCGCGAGGGCGCACTTCTCGCGGGTTTCCGCGCCGCTTTTCCGTGCTTCCACGACGGATTTGGCTTTTTCTGCGAAAGCCAAACCGGTCATCCCCCTGATCCGTCGCGCGAGTTTGGCTTCGTTTCGCAAAATCGCCGATCGAGGACCGCGGTTCGACGCGATGGCGACACGGTCTGGCGTTCGCGCGCAGGCGAAGCATGCTCACGGGCTCCGGATCAGGGCTCCCCCCGAGAGTGAACGCTAATTGCGTTCATGTCAAGTCGCCAGTCGGGTAGGCTTGTCGGCTATATCCAAATAGGTATAATGGACCGAGCCCCGCTGTCTTAAAGCCGTCTTGGCACGTTATGGCGAGAGGAGTTGACCCCATGGCTCGGAGAGCGACCCGTCACGGAACGCAGAATGTGCTGATGGACCTGGGATTGCCGGATGCAGAGGAACTCACGGCCAAGGTGATCCTCGCCAAGAAGATCAACGACATTCTCGAGCATCGGGCACTCACGCAATCCGCCGCGGCAGAGCTACTCGGCATTCCACAACCGAAGATCTCCGCAATCCGCCGTTACAAGATCAGAGGCATCTCGCTCGAGCGCCTCATGCAGGCGCTGACCGCGCTTGGCCAGAACGTCGCGATCGTAGTCACGCCGTCGCGGAAGAAATCCGCCGCGCGCATTGCGGTCGCGGCGTGACGCGGTCGCTGGCACTTCGGCAAACGAGAATCTATGGTCCGCGAACTCGTGGTCTGTCCCCTAATTCCCCCTGATTAAGTAGGCTGCGAAAGAAGGGGCCCGCACAAATGGGTGAGCCTAATCCGTGGATGTTTGGCTGGGCGCAGCTCCTAACGATCATTGGATTTGTTATCACGATAGCCATTGCACTCGGCGGCTTTCGCACTTTCGGCCGTTGGAAAAAGGAGAAACTAGAAGAGAAGCGCATAGAGACGGCAATTGAGGCGTTGGCGCTCGTCTATGAGAGCAAGTTCATTTTCGAGCACATCAGAGGCGAAATGTCGTTCGACTATGAGTGGAAAGATATGCCGGACGACTACGGAACCAAGGAACAGCGAAGCGCTCGTGGACCATTCTATGCGACCCTGAAGCGCATACAGGCGAACAAGGATTTTTTCGAGCGCGCATGGAAAACGCAAGTGCGATGCACAGCACTGTTCGGTCCCGAAGTCGAAGAGATATTTTTGCGGATGCATCGTGCGCGGCGCGAGATTGAGGTATCCGCCCAAATGCTGTTGAGAGACCCTTA
>DATEGF010000090.1:0-2461 GCA_035280245.1 Allostellaceae bacterium | reverse complement strand
CGCGTTCGCGCTCACCCTGGTTTCGGCGGTGATGATCACCAATGACCTCGTCCCTGCCCGCCTCCGAGCCACGGGCCAGGCGTTGATGAAGGCCGTGCTGTTTGGCCTGGCGCCGATCATCGGCGCGTCAGGCGGCGGCCTCGTCTACGGCACGCTCGGAGCGCGGGCGATGTTCCTGTCCTCGACCGTGGTCGTGGGCGCGGCCGGGCTCCTCGCTCTGCTCGTCGCTCCCTCGCGCGAGCGGCGTACGACGATCATCGAATCGGCAGCGCCGGCCGCGGGGGCGTCTCAGTGAGGCCCGCGCGACTCCGCATCTCGTGAGCGCTGAAGAAGCTCCTCGGCGGCGGCCTTGTCGCCCTTGAGCTCGGCCACCTTGGCGAGGTTGCGCCAGGTCCAGGGCGGCAGCTGACGGTCGCCCAGCTCCTCGGCGATCCGGATCGCCGAGCGCAGGTCCTGCTCGGCTTCATCGAGCCGGCCTAGATTTCGCATCGCGATTCCGCGAGCGGCCTTCGCGTCCGCCAGCTCCCACCGCGCGCCTAGCTCCCCATAGATCGCGACTCCGCGGTCGAAGCACGGCATGGCTTCCGCACCGCGGCCAAGATCGTCGAGCACGCGGGCCTTTTGGACGAGGGTGTTCGCCAGCGTGAACTGATCACCGGTTTGCTCGACAAGCTCGCTGGCTTCCTCGATCAGGTGCAGGGCGACGTCGAAATCGTGCTGCTCGCCGTGATTGATCGACAGCGCCGTCAGAGCACGCACCCGCGCCCAGTGGTCTTTGGGGTCGGCCATGTCGAGCGCACGCCGCCATATCTCCTCGGCTTCGTCGTACCGCTCTCGGATCCACGGCGCCCAGCCCGCGAACAGCAGCGAGCGCACGACCGCCCATGGATCGCCCAACTCTTCAGCAGCCACCACCGACCGCTTGTGAAGGATCTCGGCCTTGTCGACGTCGCCTTCGAAGTTGATGGCGATATCGCCGAGGAAGCGCAAAGCCAGCGCCAGCGCGAACGGGTCATGGTTGGACTCGCCGAGCGCGACGGCGCGGTCCAGCGCCACCGTGGCGGTCGAATATTCCGCCAGCCAGTAATGCGCCTCGCCCATCCCGGCCAGAATTCTGGCTTCCCGGATGCCCCACCGCGCCTCCGACCCGGCCAGCGCGATGGCGCGCTCGTAGCGGTCGATGGCTGAGCGGCTCTCCATGCGCCGGCGAGCCCGATCGCCCGCAATCAGCAGGGCCTCGGCGGCGCGGTCGGGAACGGTGCGGTCGTTGGGGTCGAGGTCGATCGCAGCCAGGGCAGCGAGCTCGAGATGGTCGGCGGCGATCGAAGGGTTGCCGCGGCCGACCAGAAATTCCGCAACGAGCACGTGCAAGCGCGTGCGATCGCGCTTGGCGAGGCTCGCGTAGATCACCTCCTTCAGGGTCGAGTGCCTGATCCGCCACCGTTCCTGGTCGCCGGGCTGTATCTCGCGGACCAGGATCTCGGCTTCCTCGAGCTGATGCACCTCGTCCGCCGTAACCTCGTGGTCGACTACAAGCAGCTCTGTCATGTCGAACGCGTACTTGAAGACCGATGCGTGACGGGCGAGCTCGCGCAGCCGGGCCGGCAGCGCGTCGAGGCGGGCGCTGACGACGGCCTGCACGGTGGGTGGCACGGCGCGGCTGCCCTGGCCCTCCGCAAGCATGCCGGTCGTCTCGATGATGAAGTACGGATTGCCGCCGGCCCGCTCGGCTATCTCCATCGCCTCGACCTCGCCGACCCGCCCGCCCCCCGCGTGGCGGGCGAGCTTCACCGACTCGTCGCGGGAGAGAGCGTCGAGTCGAATCAGCACGGCGTTGCTGGTGGACGAGCCCCACGCCGGCCGGTGCTCGAGGAGCTCGTTACGTGCGAGGGCGACTATCAGCGCTCGGCGCGGATCCTTGACACGGGTAGCCACGCGCTCGATCAGGTCGAGCATGGGCGCCTTCAGCGTGTGCGCATCGTCGAAGATCATCAGCACCGGGTGGTCCCGGGCGAGTCCGTCGATGACCGCGATGAAGCCGGCCTGCACGTCGTGCACATAAGCGGTCTCGTCGCGACTCTCGCCAGGTCCGAACAAAAGCGCCAGACGCTGGGCGGTCCGCTCAGCGGACGCTCCGTCCGATCTGCGGCCGGCGAGCTCGCCCAGGCGCCGGCGGATGACGGCATGCTCGTCGCGCATCCCGATGCCGGCGAGGTCGGCGATGATCGCCGCCGCCGGCGAGAACGTCGCCGTGTCTGTATGCGACCGTGACTGGCCGCGCAGGGTAAGCACCGCCGCGCTGACTCCCGCCGCGAGCTCGTCCGCAAGACGCGTCTTGCCGATGCCCGGCTCGCCGACAACGGTGACGAGGACCGGACGCCCAGTGGTGCTGGCCAGGCCAAGGCTCTGGCCAAGGATGGCCTGCTCGCCCGCCCGGCCAACGAACGGAATGGTCCGCCGC
>DATEGF010000089.1:0-2200 GCA_035280245.1 Allostellaceae bacterium | reverse complement strand
CGGTTGCCCACTTCGGTAAAATCGACGCCTGGGTCAACAACGCCGGCGGATTCACCGACGCGGCGGGCAGCGCTGCGGAGTGGCTGGACGTAACCCCCGCCGGTTGGGAGCAGATGGTCCGGCTCAACGTGACCGCGCAGGTGTTCGGCGCGCAGGCAGCGGGGCGTGCCATGCGCAAATCCGGCAAAGGCGGCTCGATCATCTTTTTGAGCTCGATCGACAGCTTCTACGCCGCACCCGGTGGCGAAGGCATCTACGGCGCCTGCAAGGCCGCGCTCAACAACATCACTCAGACCATGGCGATGGAGCTCGGTCAGTACGGGATCCGCGTCAACGCGATTGCGCCCGCCGTGGTGGAGACGCCGCTCACCGCGCCCTGGCTCGCGACCCCCGAGGATCGCCGGCAGCGCTCCATGTTCTATCCGCTCCGCCGGGTCGGGCAGCCCAGCGACGTCGCCGCGGCCGCGGTCTATTTCGCTTCCGAAGCAGCGGCGTGGGTCTCGGGATCGGTCTTGCTGGTCTCAGGCGGCGCCGTGATGACCAGCGACCCCTACCGCTACATGATGAAGGTGAACCAGAAGATCTGAGGCTCGGGCTCAGGTGGCCGCGGCTGCCACCCCCCGGCGCGCGAGCAGGCTGTCGAGCCAGTCCGGATCCATCTCGGGCACCGAGGAGAGCAGCAGCTCGGTGTAGGCGTGGTGCGGCGGCGACAGCACCTCGGACTTGGAGCCGCTTTCCACCACGCGACCCTGGTGCATCACCACGATCTCGTCGGCGATCGCTTTGACCGTGGCGAGATCGTGGGTGATGTAGAGGTAGGAGACGCCGAGCTCCTTCTGGAGCCTCAGCAGAAGCTTCAAGATCTCCTCGGCCACCAGCTGGTCGAGCGCCGAGGTGACCTCGTCGCAGATGATGAGCTCGGGATTGATCGCGAGCGCGCGCGCGATGCAGATGCGCTGCTTCTGCCCGCCCGAGAGCTCCCCGGGGAAGCGGTCGAGGAAGCGCTCGTCGAGCTCGATCATGTGGAGGAGCTCGAGGATGCGGCTGTGGCGCGCGCTGCCGGTGAGACCGAGGTGATGCTCGAGCGGCCGGCCCAGGATGTCGCGTACGCGTCGGCGCGGATTGAGCGCAGTGTCCGGCATCTGATAGATCATCTGGATGCGCTGGAGCAGCCTCTTGTCCCTTTCCTTGAGGCGCGGCGGCAGCGGCTTCCCGTCGAAGCTGATTCCCCCGGTCAACGGCGGCAGCAGCCCCGTGATGACCCGCGCCAGGGTCGATTTGCCCGAGCCCGACTCGCCTACCACCGCAACCGTCCGCCCGCGCGGCACCTGGATGCTCACGCCGTGCAGCACCTTGAGCGCGCCGTAGGCGGCGTCGACCGTCTCGACCCGCAGGATCTGGTCGTGGCCCGGTTCCTCTTCCTTGCGGAGCGCGCGCACGGCCCAGAGCGATTTCGTATAGGCCTGCTGAGGATTGCTCAGCATCTCCCGGGTCGGTGCCTCCTCCACGAGCTCGCCGTAGCGCAGCACCATCACGCGGTCCGCCATCTGCGCCACCACCGCGAGATCGTGCGAGATATAGATCGCTGCCGTCTGGAACTGCCGTACGACGTCCTTGATCGCGGCCAGCACCTCGATCTGTGTGGTGACGTCGAGCGCGGTCGTGGGCTCGTCGAAGATGATGAGATCCGGCCGGCACGCCATCGCCATCGCCGTCATCGCGCGCTGGAGCTGGCCGCCCGAGACCTGATGCGGATAGCGATAGCCGAAGTGATCGGCATCCGGCAGGCGCAGGCGACGGAACAGGTCCACGGTGGTGCGTTTGGCCTCGTCCTCACCGGTGATGCCGTGGCCAACGGAAGCCTCGACGCACTGGTCGATGAGCTTGTGGGCGGGATTGAATGACGCGGCCGCGGATTGAGCCACGTAGGCGATCCGAGTGCCCCAGAGATCCCGCCTCTTTTCCTCACTGGCCTGGAGCAGGTCGATGCCGTCGAACTGCACGCTACCGCCGCTGATACGACATCCCGGCCGCGCGTAGCCCATGGCCGCGAGGCCGATGGTCGATTTCCCGGCGCCGGATTCACCGATCAGGCCAAGCACCTCTCCCCGCCTCAGCGTCAATCCGACTTTCTTGACGATCGGATGCCAGCGATTGTCGCTCTGGCCCTCGATATAGAGGTCTTTGATCTCGAGCAGGG
>DATEGF010000088.1:0-32974 GCA_035280245.1 Allostellaceae bacterium | reverse complement strand
TTGACGGTGATGCTGAGGCCGCCCCTCAGCAGCAGCTCGAGAGCCCGCACATGGGCCTCGGCCAGGTCCTGGACGTGGATATAGTCGCGGACGGCGGTACCGTCGGGCGTGGGATAGTCCGTGCCGAGCACATCGATCTGGGCACGCTCGCCCAGCGCCGCCTGGAGCACGAGGGGGATGAGATGTGTCTCGGGATCGTGGTCCTCGCCGATCTCTCCCTCGGGGTCGGCGCCGGCTGCGTTGAAATAGCGCAGGACGGCGTGCGTGAACCCGTGTGCGCTGCCATACCAATGCAGCATGCGCTCGACCATGAGCTTGCTCTCGCCGTAGGGATTGACCGGCCGCTGCAGCGCGCCCTCGGAGATCGGTACCCGGTCCGGTATTCCATAGGTGGCACAAGTTGAGGAGAACACGATGCGGCGCACGGCAGACGTGCGCATGGCCTCGAGCAGCCTCAGGGTGTTGGCGACGTTGTTCCGGAAATAGAGGCCGGGCTGCTGGACGGACTCACCCACATAGGCAAAAGCCGCGAAATGCAGCACCGCCGCCACATCGAACCGCTTGAGCGTGTCGGTCAGCCGCTCGGCGTCCGCGAGATCGGCCTCCACCAGGGGCCCCCAGCGGACGGCCTCCCGGTGGCCGTGGATCAGGCTGTCATAGCTGATCGGCCGATAACCCGCTCGCGCGAGCGCCTTGCAGGCGTGGCTGCCGACATAGCCGGCGCCCCCGGTTACCAGAATGGTCTTGCTCATCGCATTACGGAGCGCCGTTCAGGAGCTGGGACGAATACGCCCCAGAGAACGGCCCCCGGTGCCCCCTTCTTCCGCCGGTGGGTTATATTTTTCGGCCGCCCGTCTTACGACGCGCTCGGGTCGATCGCAAGCCTCCAAAGGGGTTTCCAGGCATGCGTCCCCCAATGATTTCGGGCATTAACCGACCCCTTTCTTGACGTCCGAATAGTCCTGGCGAGAATGGCCGCGCCACGGCCCTGAGGGATCCCATTGGAGCAAAGCTGTGGCAGCAGGCTAAGGGGCGCAATCCCGATGGAGCAGCAACGCCGACCGACCCCACTATCGGGGCCGGAATTTTAGGACCGGGGTCTCGTTGTTCCCCCGGCACTGATCAGGAGCGTCCATGCGTATCGCGGTTATCGGCACGGGCTATGTCGGCTTGGTCTCGGGCGCCTGTTTCTCGGAATTCGGCGTCTCCGTCACCTGCGTTGACAAGGACGCCGGGAAGATCGAGCGGCTCAAGGCCGGCGATATTCCGATCTACGAGCCGGGCCTCGACGAGCTGGTCGCCAGCAACGCCCGCGCTGGGCGGCTCTCGTTCACCACTGATCTTGCGGCGGCGGTCGCCGGTGCCGACGCGGTCTTCATCGCGGTCGGTACGCCTTCGCGCCGAGGCGACGGCCATGCGGACCTGAGCTACGTCTTCGGCGCCACCGAGGAGGTCGCCCGTGCGCTGACCGGCTATGCCGTGGTCGTGACCAAATCGACCGTGCCCGTGGGCACCGGCCGCAAGGTCGCGCAGATCCTGCGGCGGGTGCTGCCCGAGGGCGCCTTCGACGTGGTATCGAACCCGGAGTTCCTGCGCGAGGGCTCGGCGATCGCGGACTTCATGCGGCCCGACCGCGTGGTGATCGGCGCGGAGACCGACCGGGCGCGCAAGGTCATGCGGGCGCTCTATCGCCCGCTCTATCTGATCGAGACACCGATCGTGTTCACCTCGATCGAGACTTCCGAGCTCATCAAATATGCCTCGAACTGCTTCCTCGCCGCCAAGATCTCCTTCATCAACGAGGTCGCCGAGCTCTGCGAGAAAGTGGGCGCAGACGTGCAGGATGTGGCCAAGGGCATCGGCCTCGACGGCCGCATTGGCCCGAAGTTCCTGCACGCGGGTCCGGGCTACGGCGGCTCGTGCTTCCCGAAGGATTGCCTCGCCCTCGTGCGCACGGCCCAGGAAGCGGGCGCCCCGATCTCGATCGTCGAGCAGGTCGTGACGGTCAACGACGCGCGCAAGCGCAAGATGGCAGAGAAGATCATAAAGGCCTGCGGCGGCAGCGTCGCCGGCAAGACGCTGGCGGTGCTGGGCCTCACCTTCAAGCCTAACACCGACGATATGCGCGAGGCGCCGAGCCTCACGATCCTGCCGGCGCTCCAGGAAGCGGGCGCGGAGATTCGCGCCTTCGATCCCGAGGGTGTCGACGAGGCGCGGCCGCTCCTGCCAGGTATCGCCTTCTCCGCCACCGCCTACGAGGCGATGGACGGGGCCGATGCGGTGGTGCTGCTCACGGAATGGAACGAGTTCCGCGCTCTCGACCTCGAGCGGATGAAGCGGCTCCTCAAGTCGCCGACGCTCATCGATCTGCGCAACGTCTACAAGCCCGCGGAGATGGCAGCCGCCGGCTTCTTCTACTTCTCGATCGGCCGCAAGGCGGTCGAGCCTGCGCGCGCCGAGCAACGCGTACTTTCCTCGAGGACCTGAAATGACCACCAAGAAGCGGCGTATCCTCGTCACCGGCGGCGCTGGGTTCCTGGGCTCGCACCTCTGCGAGCGGCTGGTGGCGCAGGGCCATGACGTGCTGGCGGTCGACAACTATTTCACCGGCCGCAAGGAGAACATCGCACATCTCCTCAAGGAGTCGAACTTCGAGGCGATGCGCCACGACATCTGCTTCCCGCTCTACGTCGAAGTGGACGAGATCTACAACCTCGCCTGCCCGGCATCGCCGGTGCACTACCAGTTCGATCCCGTGCAGACGACCAAGACCAGCGTCTCTGGCGCCATCAACATGCTGGGTTTGGCGAAGCGCGTGCGCGCCAAGGTGTTCCAGTCCTCGACCTCGGAGGTCTACGGCGATCCGACGGTGCATCCGCAGACCGAGGAATACCGCGGCAACGTCAACCCGATCGGCCCGCGCGCCTGCTACGACGAGGGCAAGCGCTGCGCCGAGACGCTGTTCTTCGACTATCACCGCCAGCACAACCTGCGCATCAAGGTGGCGCGGATCTTCAACACCTATGGGCCGCGCATGCACCCGAACGACGGCCGCGTGGTCTCCAACTTCATCGTGCAGGCGCTCCAGGGCCAGCCGATCACTGTATACGGCGACGGCAAGCAGACTCGCGCCTTCTGCTACGTCGACGACCTGATCGAGGGCTTCCTCAGGCTGATGGCCTCGGCCGATGACGTGACCGGTCCGATCAACCTTGGCAATCCCGTGGAGACACCGGTGATCGAGCTTGCCGAGAAGATCATCAAGCTCATCGGCTCGAAGTCGAAGATTGAGATGCGGCCGCTGCCGGTCGATGACCCCATTCAGCGCTGCCCGGACATCAGCCGTGCCCGTAATCTCTTGAGCTGGGAGCCGCGGGTGCCGCTCCAGACCGGCCTCGAGCGCACCATCGCCTTTTTCGACCGCCTGCTCGCAGGCGACGGCCAGCAAGGCGTGACCCGCCTTCGGGCTTAGCGGCGCCTCGCCACTCCTCAATCAGTCGTTCGGGACGGCCCGCGGGTTAACGAGCGTTCGGGGTCTCAGCTCGTCCCGCAGTGGACCCAGAAATAGCTCTTGGGGGTCTCCACATGCTTGGGCGTGAGCACGATGAGCTGCACCCAGCCCTTGGCGGTCGAGGTCTGGTCCCAGCTGGTGCTGACCGTTTTCCCGCCCGCGGCAGATTCTTGCAGCTCCCCGTCCTTATGGGTCCTGTCGCTGCGGAGCCAGCGATAGGTCACGAAGGCGGGGCCATTTGTCTTGATCCGGCCGCTGAACTGGACGCGCGTCGGGTTGCAGGTGGTGCCCATGAGCCGTGGGTGGGCGTCGAGGTGCACGCTCTCGATCGTACCTTGCACCGGTTGTTGCTGCGACTGATCCGTGTCGTTCTGCGCCTGGACCGTCGCGGCGTACAAGGCAAGGGCGAGCGCCAAC
Organism: Allostellaceae bacterium; assembly: GCA_035280245.1. GTDB lineage: Bacteria > Pseudomonadota > Alphaproteobacteria > ATCC43930 > CGMCC-115725 > DASZHJ01. Next base: position 29,046 of record DATEGF010000088.1, on the reverse strand, counting down.
GAGCCCGCGAGCACTCTCATGGTCGGCTCCCTCCAGTTGTCACCGGCGTGAAACGGTAGGTCGGCTAACCGAAAAGGCAATGCGACCTCCGCGCGCGGTGGCAGCGTCACTTCCGCGTGAGGCGGAGGCGACCGCGCAACCGGGGCGCAGAGCAGAACGAATACCGCTATGATGCCCTTGCAATCTTTTCCGTTCGTCGGGAGCGGCGCGATGGCCGAGGAGCGGGTTCTGCGCATAGACGGGCCGGTGCTCGTCTTCGGTGGACCCTATAGCAATCTTGAGGCAACCTTGGCCGCGCTCGCGGAGGCGCGTCGGCGCGCGATCCCGCGCGAGCACATCGTTTGCACGGGCGACATCGTGGCCTACGCGGCGGACGCCGCCGCCACCACGGCTGCGATCCGCGATGCCGGCATTTGGGCAATCATGGGCAACTGCGAGGAGTCCCTCGCGGCGGATGCCGAGGATTGCGGCTGCGGCTATGCCGAGGGCAGCGCCTGCGACCGGCTCGCGAGCGAATGGTACGCCCACGCACACCGCACCCTCGATGCCGAGAGCCGGCGCTGGATGGGCGCCCTACCGCGCCGGCTCGTGATCGAGATCGGCGGCCGACGCTTGCGCGTCATCCACGGCGGTACGCGCCAGATCAACCGCTTCGTCTTCGCCTCGACACCGGCGCCGGTGATGCACCGGGAGATCGCGGGCCTCGCCGAGGACGGCGTGATCTGCGGCCACTCCGGCATCCCCTTCACCGAGGTCGTCGCCGGGAAGCTCTGGCACAACGCCGGCGCCATCGGCATGCCCGCCAACGACGGTACGCCCCGTACCTGGTTCAGCCTGCTCACGCCCACGGACGAGGGTCTGCGCATCGAGCATCTGGCGCTCGCCTACGACCACCGGAGCGCCGCGCAAAAGATGCGCGAGGCGCGCCTGCCCGCGGGCTATGCGGATGCGCTCGAGACCGGCCATTGGCCCAGCCTCGACGTGCTCCCGCCTGCGGAGCGCGCTGCCACGGGGCGCCCGATCGCAGCGGGGACAGTGTTCTGGCCCACCCCTCCCCCTCTCCCGCAAGGGGAGAGGGGGAAGAGAGCGGATTGCGCCCCTCTCCCCTTGCGGGAGAGGGAGGGACCCGATCCGCAGGATCGGGAGCGTGAGGGGGAACCTCTGCGCTGGCCACGTGGGGCGCCGAGGCTCCCCGTCGTTCCTACGCTAGCTCGCGAAAAATTCCGCGACCCCATCATCACCGCAACCGGCGAGCCGCGGGCCCGCGTCTCGCTCGCGCAGCTTCGCACGCTCTGGTTCAACACCGGCACGCTCTGCAATATCACCTGCGCTCACTGCTATATCGAATCCAGCCCGCGCAACGATCGGCTCGCGTACCTCTCGCGTGCGGAGATGCGTGGCTATCTCGACGAGATCGCGCGCGATCGGCTCGGCACCGAGGAGATCGGCTTCACCGGCGGCGAGCCCTTCATGAACCCGGACCTGCTGGGCATGCTCGAGGACTGCCTCGCACGCGGCTTCAAGACATTGGTGCTCACCAACGCCATGCGGCCGATGCAGCGCCTTGAGACACCGCTCCTTGCTCTGCATCGGCGGCTCGGGGCAAAGCTCACGATCCGCGTCTCCCTCGATCACTACACGCGTGAACTCCACGAGGAGGAGCGCGGCCCCGACACGTGGCAACCGACTGTCGACGGACTCGCATGGCTCTCATCAAATGAATTCAACATCGCGGTCGCCGGCCGGCTGATGTGGGGCGAGAGCGAGACCTCTGCGCGCCAGGGCTTCGCCGAGTTCTTCGGGGAGCGCGGGATCGCGATTGATCCGAACGACCCGGTGCGCCTGGTGCTCTTCCCGGAGATGGATGCGACCGCGGACGTGCCGGAGATCACGGACGGCTGCTGGAGCCTCCTCGGCGTCTCGCCGGCGTCCCTGATGTGCGCCTCCTCGCGCATGGTGGTGAAGCGCAAAGGCGCCGACCGACCCGCCGTCGTCGCCTGCACCCTTCTCCCCTACGACGAGCAATTCGAGCTCGGCCCCACCCTCGCCGACGCCGCCGGCTCCGTCTCCCTCAACCACCCACACTGTGCCACATTCTGCGTGTTGGGTGGGGGGTCGTGCAGCCGGGCTTGAGGACTACCCCTCGTACTTCCGCTCACCGGCCTCGATCGCAACCCCCAGCGTGTTCTCCGCTGGCGCCAGCGGGCAGGCCCAGCGTGGCGAGTAGGCGCAGGAGGGGTTGTAGGCGAAGTTGAAATCGAGCATGCAGCGGCCTCCAGGGTCGCTGCCGAGGTCGGCGCCCTTGAGGGTGTCGAGGAGATAGCGACCGGCACCGTAGCTCGTGCGGCCCGATGTGGCGTCGGTGAAGGGCAGGAAGACGCTGCCGGCGTAGCCTTCGATCCAGAACAGCGTCAACTCCGCCCCGAGACTGACGGTCAAGCCCTCGGTCCGCGCGAAGCCGGTCAACGTAAGTGTCCCGTCACCGCCGGCATCGAACCGCGCGATCGGCCCGCCGGAGATCGGCCGAAGCGTCACTGCGAAGCGCAGACGGGCGTCGTAGTCACCATAGGCAAGGCCACGGAGGGTGGCTCGTTGCGCGAGCTCGAGCGGGGACTGCGGATGCTCTCGGAAGAGCCGGTCGCGGGTCTCCCGCCAGCGCCACCAGGCTATCTTGGGGTCGCGCTCGGCCCGGACATCGGCGTAGAGCGCCGACACTCGCCGCCGCCAGTCCCAGAGCGCGAGCCGGCCGCCATCCTCGGCAGCGGTCACGCCCGCTCGTCCGCGCGCTCGGGCACGGCCGCGGCCTTGAGCGCCTTCTTCTGCCGGCGCGCCAGCGCCTCGGCATCGAAATCGTCGATCAGCCCGTGGAACATGCGGTGCCAGTTCACCTCGGCCTTCAGGTGCATGAACACCGAGCCTAGCCCGATGGCGGCGCGGTCCATGAACACGAACTCGCGAGGCGGCCGCACGCCGCCGAGGCGGCGGATCTCGCGGTGCACGTCCTCGGCGACCTCGTGACCATAACCGCCGGTCTGGGATTCCTGGATGCGGCGCTTGCGGTCATCCATCAGTGGCGCATAGAGGAAGCGCGCCCAGCGATTCAGCACCTCGATCATCTCGCATGAGAGTTTCTTGAAGCCCCAGCTCTCGTAGGCGGCAACCGCGAGCGCCTCGTCCTCACGGTCGAGCGCGTGATAGAGGTCGATGACACCCTTCACGAAGCTCGCGGGGAAGACGCGCACACAGCCGAAGTCGAGCAGGTTCACGCCGCGGTCGGGCCGGACCGTGTAGTTGCCGAGGTGTGGGTCGCCGTGGATGACGCCGTAGTTGTAGAACGGCACGTACCAGGCGTGGAACAGATTGCGCGCGATCTCGTTCCGCGCCTCGAGCGGCGCCTTCGCGGCCTCGAGGAGCGGCGTGCCGTCGAGCCAAGTCATTGTGAGGAGCCGGCGTGTGCTGAGCGCCGGCAGGACCTCGGGCACGTGCACGTCCTTCTCGCCTACAAGCGCCGCGCGATAGAAGCGGAGGTGCGCCGCCTCGCGGAGATAGTCGAGCTCCTCGCGAAGCCGCGCCGAGATCTCCTGATGGATCTCCGACGTGGTAACCGCGCGGTCGTAGCGCTCGTAGATGCCGAGCGCGAGGCGGAGCTGCGTCAGGTCCGCCTCCACGGCCGAGGCCATATCAGGGTATTGCAGCTTGCAGGCGAGCTGTGCGCCATCGAGGGACTCGGCGCGATGGACCTGGCCGAGCGACGCCGCGCGTGCGGCCGTGCGCTCGAAGCGGCTGAAACGCTTCTCCCAATTCGGCCCGAGCTCACTCGCCATCCGCCGCTTGACGAAGGCCCAGCCCATGGGCGGCGCATTTGCCTGCAGCTGCGCGAGCTCGCCGGCGTACTCCCGCGGCAGCGCCTCCGGGATGGTGGCGAGAAGCTGTGCCACCTTCATCAGTGGCCCTTTGATGCCGCCGAGCGCCTTGCGCAGATCCGCCGCATGCTGCGTGCGATCGACGGAAAGTCCGAGATACCGTTCCCCCGCGAGCCGCGCCGCGAGCCCGCCCACGGCGGTGGAGACTCGCGCGTAACGGCGCACGCGGCCGGCGAAGGTGCTGTCGTCGGTCACGCGCTCACCGCCGGGAAAGGGGCCGAGCAGAGATGCTCACGTCACTCCATTTTCTCGAGCTCGTCGATGAAGCCGGCGATCACCGAGAGGCCCTGGTCCCAGAATTTGGGGTCGCTGGCGTCGAGGCCGAAGGGGGCGAGCAGCTCCTTGTGGCGACGCGTACCGCCGGCGCGGAGCATATCGAGGTATTTCTCGGCGAAGCCTTTATCGGCGCTTTGATAGACCGCGTAGAGCGAATTGACGAGACAATCGCCGAACGCGTAGGCGTAGACGTAGAACGGCGTGTGGATGAAGTGCGGGATGTAGGTCCAGTAGACCTTGTACTCGTCCTCGAAGGCGATCGCGGGCCCCAGGCTCTCCCCTTGCACCGACATCCAGATCTCGCCGATGCGGTCAGGGGTGAGCTCGCCCTGTCGGCGCTCGTCGTGGATGCGCCGCTCGAATTCCACAAAGGCGATCTGGCGCACCACCGTGTTCAGCATGTCCTCGACCTTGGACGCCAGCATGACCTTGCGGCTCTTGGAATCGGTCTCGGCTGCCAGCAGGGCGCGGAAGGTCAGCATCTCCCCGAAGACCGAGGCGGTCTCGGCGAGCGTCAGCGGCGTATCCGCCATCAACGCGCCCTGCGCGCCCGCGAGCACCTGGTGGACGCCATGGCCGAGCTCGTGGGCGAGCGTCATCACGTCGCGGGTCTTGCCCTGGTAGTTCAGCAGCAGGTAGGGATGCGCGCTCGGCACGGTCGGGTGCGCGAAGGCACCCGGCGATTTGCCGGGCCGCACCGGTGCGTCGATCCAACGTCCGTCGAAGAAGCGCTTGCCGATCTTGGCAAGCTCCGGCGAGAAGCGGCCGTAGGCCGCGAGCACGGTGTCACGCGCCTCAGGCCAGGGGATGACCCGGTGCGGCTCCTCGGGAAGCGGCGCGTTGCGGTCCCAATAGGCGAGTGTCTCGACACCGAACCATTTCGCCTTGAGCCGGTAATATCGGTGGGCGAGCCGCGGGAAGGAAGCGCGTACCGCGGCGATCAGCGCGTCCACCACCTCGTCCTCGACGTAGTTGCCGAGATTCCGCGACGAGATCGGCGCAGCGTAGTGCCGCCAGCGGTCCTCGATCTCCTTGTCTTTGGCGAGCGTGTTTGTGATCAGCGCGAAGAGCCGCGCGTTCTTGCCGAGCACCTCGCCCAGCGACTTTGCTGCGGCTTTGCGGAGCTTGGGATCGGGCTCCGAGAGCAGGTGCAGCGCTTCCGCACTGGTGAGGTCCTTGCCCTCGACCGGAAAGCGCAGCGCCGCCATGGTCTCCTCGAAGAGCCGCGTCCAAGCCGCGCGACCCGCTACGTACTTCTCGTGCAGCATCTTCTCGAGCTCGTCGCTCAATTGATGCGGCCGGAACACGCGGACATCGCGAAGCCACGGCGCATAATGCGCGAGCACCGGCGCCTTGAGCTTCTCCGCGAGGCCGGCATCCTCGAGCTTGTTGAGCTCGAGCGTGAAGAACAGCAGCGTCGAGCCGATGTCGGTGACGCGCTCCTGCATCATCTGATAGAAGCGGCCGATCTCGGCGTCCGACATGTCGCCCGCATAGATCAGCGACGCATAGCTCATCACGCGCTCTAGAGTCTCTCGGAGATGCTCATATTTTTTGATCGCGCCGCCGAGTACATCGCCCGAAAGGGTCGCGAGCTTGCCCTGATAGTGGTTCGCGAAGGCCGTTGCCTCGGCCGCGGTGCCGTCGAGGGCACTTTTGAGTGCGGCACTATCGCGACCGGGATAGAGATCAGAGAGATCCCATTCGGGCAGGGGTCCTAGCGCGCTCGTCTTCTCGGGCGCGATGGCGGTGCTTTGAGGCGACATGACGACCTTTCCTGGGCTCGGACAGCCTCTTGGATATAGGCTCTTCGGCCAGGACCGCAACGCGAGATCGCTGCTATTCCGCTCGCGCGGAAATCCCCGTACAACGGTCGGCAATTCCCCCTGAGAGGGGGCACGGAGGGGACCTCTGAGGGCCGAGGACTATCGGAGCTGCCGGAACCTCGTCGCGATGTTCCTCGACGAGGCCGCACGGAAGGGCGATCGGCCTTTCCTCTGGGCGAAGCGCGAGGGAGCCTACCGCTCGAGCTCCTGGCGCCAGACTGCGGAGGAGATCAACGCGCTGGCGCGCGGCCTCCGCCAACTCGGGCTCAATCAAGGCGAGCGCGTGGCGCTCATCTCGGAGAACCGACCGGAATGGATGATCGCCGATCTCGCGATCATGGCGGCCGGCGGCATCACCGTCCCCGCCTACACCACCAACACCGTCGACGACCACCGCCACATCCTCGCCAACAGCGGCGCGCGGATCGTGATCGTCTCGACGAGCGCGCTGGCCGCGCGCGTGCTGCCGGCGGCTGACCAGGTGACCTCGATCGGCCACGTCATCACCGTGGAACCGCTCACGGAGGGCCAGGTCTCGCACCTGGAGATCCATTCCTGGGCCGAGGTGATCACCACTGGCAAGGCGGCGCCGGACGATATCGCGGAGACGGTGGCGCGCATCGGCCGAGACGACGTCGCTTGCCTCATCTACACCTCCGGCACCGGCGGCGTGCCCAAGGGCGTGATGCTGAGCCATGCCAACATCCTCGCGAACTGCCGCGGCGCCTATCTGCTGCTGGAGGCGATCGGCTACGGCGAGGAGGTGTTCCTCTGCTTCCTGCCGCTGTCGCACTCCTACGAGCACACCGCGGGCATGATGTTCCCGATCTCGCTGGGCGCCGAGATCTACTTCGCCGAGGGCGCGGAGACGCTTCCCGCGAATCTGCTGGAGGCGCGCCCCACCATCATGACGGCTGTACCGCGGCTCTACGAGACGATGCACCAGCGCCTGCAACGCGCCATGGAGCGCGAGGGAGGGCTCAAGGCGAAGCTCTTCAAACGCGCGCTCGCGCTCGGCCGGAAGCACTACGAGGACCCCAAGAGCCTTACGATCGGCGAGCGCATCGAGCACTGGCTCCTCGGGCTGCTGGTCCGCCGCAAGGTGAGCAAGCGATTCGGCGGCCGGCTCAAGGCCATGGTCTCCGGCGGCGCGCCGCTCAATCCCGAGATTGGGAAATTCTTCCTGGCGCTGGGCGTGCCCCTTCTCCAAGGCTATGGCCAGACCGAGGCCTCGCCGGTGGTGAGCGCCAATCCGCCCAACCGCATCAAGATCGACACAGTGGGTCCGCCGCTCGACGGCGTCGAGCTCATGATCGCGGAGGACGGCGAGATCCTCGTGCGCGGCGAGCTCATCATGAAGGGCTACTGGAACGACCCGGAATCGACGACCCGCGCGCTCCAGGACGGCTGGCTGCATACCGGCGACGTCGGCATGCTCGATCCCGACGGCTATATCAAGATCACCGACCGCAAGCGCGACTTCATCAAAAGCTCCGGCGGCGACATGGTGTCGCCCGCGCGCGTCGAGGGCTACCTGACGATCGAGCCCGAAATCGGCCAGGCCATGGTGTTTGGCGACCGCCGGCCCTATCTCGTTGCGGTGATCGTGCCACACGCCGATCTGATTCAGAACGTCGCGAGCGCCGCCGGCCTGAAATCGGATCTCGACGAGCTCCATGAGCATCCCGAGCTCATCAAGGCCGTCGGCGTGGCGGTCGCGCGGGTCAACGCCGCGCTCTCGCCGATCGAGCGGGTGCGCCGCTTTATCCTGGCGCGCGAGGCTTTCACCACAGGCAACGGCCAGATGACGCCTACGCTCAAAATCAAGCGCCACGCCATCCGCCAAGCCTATGGCGAGGCCCTGGTCCGGCTTTACGAGACGAAGGCGGCGTGAGCGCCGAGATCATCAACTTCGATGCTCAAACTTCGATCAGCCAGACCTGATGAGGCCGCCGCTCTCTCGGAGCTCCGCAGCGGCATTACTATCGCATGGGCGCAAGCGATGATGGCGTTGCACTATCCGGTTCAATTCCCGGCAGCTTCATTCCGAGATTACGGGTCGATCTGATGCTCGCTGGCGCCATCGAGGGCGCCTACTCGGATGCCTCCGGCGGGCCAGCGGCGAGACGGCGAGACGGCGTTAGGAAACGGAGGCGGCGTAAGGCCGAGCGGATTAGGCGCGACGTCGGGATTTCCGCCGCGCGGCAAGGGTTCCCAGCTCTTCGAGGCGCACTGGCGGACGGTCTGGGAATTGGGCGACCAACTCCAGCTCCCCTCCCATCGCCCGCACGAAACCTCGCAAGGTCGAGATGTACATGTCGCTGCGCATCTCCAGCTTCGACACTGCGTCCTGGCCAACCTTGAGACGCTTGGCAACCGCGGTCTGGGTCTTGCCTACCGCCTTCCGAAGGTCTTGAAGAGACATCTCCTCGGCGATCAGCTCTTTCGCACGCGCCTCGATCTTCCCGCGCTCGCTCGCAGGAAGCTCGGCAACGACTTCGTTCAGCGTCCGTGCCATTCGCATCTCCATCTTCACTTCCGCGCCCTCAGCGCCTTCAGGCGCTCCAGATGCGCATCGAATCTGCGGTCGGCAATGGCTATCAGCCGTCGATAGAACGCTCGCTCGCTGCTTCCGCCCTTGTCGCCTGCAACCAGGAGCACCGCCCTTCGCTCCGGATCGAATGCAAAGGCGACCCGCCAAACCCCATTGGCCGCATCGAACCGCAGCTCTTTCATGTTCGAGTGCTTCGACCCGTTGAGCGTATCGACCCGCGGTCGCTTCGCGGCTGGGCCGAACGCCTCGACGACGCGAGCCTGCGCCAGGAGCTCGACTCTCACGTCGGTCGGGAATGCCCGAAGCTCCGGCTCGAACTCCGGTGCCAGCTCGACCTTCCACACGCGGTTAATATGCTCTCCACAGCATATGCCGTCAATGGCATTTATGTAGGTCCCGGCGGCACCGGGCCGGTCGGCGGGAGCGAGCCATCGGGGTCGTGCTGCTCGTCGCCGCGGAGCGGCGGGCAAAAGACGCTGAGGAGATGCACGTCAGTGGTCGCGCGGAGCCGGTGTCGGTCCTTGGGACCGACGTAGTACGCCATCCCCGACGTGAGCTGCCACGACCGGCCGGTCGCGAGCTCCGTCACCTCCGCCGTTCCGGCGACGATATGGTTGGCTTCCCAATGGTGCTTGTACCAGAGGGTTGCCTCGGCGCCGGCGGCCAGGCGCACGTCCGATAGGCTGAAGCCGACATTGTCCGATTGCGTCAGCATCCGGATGCTGCGCGCCTTGCCATTCGCGACGACGAGCTCCTTGCCCGCGGCGCGCATCTCGTCGGCGCTCCGCACGAACATGCGCTGGCTCGTCTTCGGCACCGGACCGCTGGCGGCATAGGCACCGTCGGCATCGTGGCGCTCGTCGCCTTTGAGCGGTGGGCAAAAGACGCTGACGTGGCGCTCGGCGCCGGTGATGTGGAAGCGATGCCGATCGTTCGGCCCGACCACGTAAAGGACGCCAGGTCCGAGCGCCCACCTCCGGTCGCTCGTGAGGTCGGTCACCTCGCCCCGGCCCGAGATGATGTAGTTCGCTTCCCAGTGATGCTTGTACCAGAGATTGACGTCCGAGCCCTGGCCGATGCGGTTCTCGTTGTAGGAGAAGCCCAGGCCGTCGGCGGCGGTGAGGAAGCGCGCGGACTGGGTGGTGTTGTTGACCAGCGACTTCACCATGCCGGCGGCTTGCCGGTCCTCGAAGCTGCGGACGAACATGGGTGCGACCTCCTCGATCAGATGGCCTCTGAGCCGATGCTACCGCACCGGCGCACATATCATAGGCCGTGGTAGGCCCGGTACCACTGGACGAACTTCGGCAAGCCCTCGTCGATCGTGGTTTTGGGGCTGAAGCCGAAATCTCGGCTCGCCGCCTCGATGTCGGCGTAGGTCGCGGCGACGTCGCCGGGCTGCATCGGCGCCAGCTCGCGGCGCGCAGGCTTGCCGATGGTGCGCTCCAGCACGGCCACGAAGCGCTCGAGCTCCTCGCAGCGGTGGTTGCCGAGATTGTAGATGTGGTGGGGCGGCGCGCCGCCGGTGTCCGCGGGCGGCTTGGCGAGGCAGCCGAGCACGCCTGCCACCACATCGTCGATATAGGTAAAGTCGCGCTGCATGTGGCCGCGGTTGAAGAGCTTGATCGGCTCGTCCGCGAGGATCGCCTTGGTGAAGATCCAAGCCGCCATGTCGGGCCGGCCCCAGGGCCCATAGACCGTGAAGAAGCGGATCCCGGTCGCGGGAATGCGATAGAGATGCGCGTAGCAATGCGACATCAGCTCGTCCGCCTTCTTCGTGGCGGCATAGAGCGATTGCGGCGTGTCGACGGAATCGGTCTCCGCGTAGGGCAGCTTGGTATTCCCGCCATAGACCGAGGACGAGCTCGCATAGACCAGGTGCTTGAGACCTGACATCCCGCGGCAGGCCTCGAGCACCTCGAGGTGGCCCGCGAGGTTGGCCGCGATATAGGCTCGCGGCTCGGTGAGCGAGTGCCGCACGCCCGCCTGCGCGGCCAGATGCACGATGCGGTCGATGTCGCGATGCCGAGCCATGAGCGCGCCGAGCACCCCTGTCTCCGCGAGTTCGAGGCGCTCGAAGGCGAAGCCTGGAAGTTTTCTCAGCTCCGCGACGCGCGCCTCCTTGAGGCGGACATCGTAATAGGAATTGAGATTGTCGATGCCGAGCACGCGCTCGCCGGCGCGTGCCAACGCCGCCGCCACGTGAAATCCGATGAACCCGGCAGCGCCGGTGACGAGAACGGCCATGCGCCTATCGCTGAGGTTGGATGCGCCCGCGCTTATAACGCGCGTGTCAGGCGATGTCACCCGCGGCCGTTGGCAAGCGTTGAGCGCTCACCTAAGCTTCGCCGAGCAGCGCTCTTGAAAAGGCACGATCCCATGAAGAGCTACGACGTCGTCGAGTTCCGCGCTCCCCTGAAGCTGATCGAGCGGCCGACACCCAAACCCGAGGGGTCCGAGGTGTTGGTGCGCACCCTTGCCGCCGGCGTCTGCCACAGCGACATCCACATCTGGGAGGGCGAGTACGATCTCGGCGGCGGCAAGAAGCTCCAGGTCAGGGATCGCGGCCTGACGCCGCCCTTCACCATGGGCCACGAGATCGTCGGCGAGGTGGTGGCGCTCGGGCCCGAGGCCGAGGGCGTCAAACTCGGCGAGCGCCGCGTGGTGCATCCCTGGATCGGCTGCGGCGATTGCGTGGTCTGCCGCAAGGGCGACGAGCAGCTCTGCCTCAAGCCGCGCTTCCTCGGCGTCCACAAGCCCGGCGGCTACGCGGACCATGTGCTGGTACCGCATCCCCGCTATCTCGTGGGCTTCGGCGGCCTGACGCCGGAGCAGGCCGCGCCTTACGCGTGCTCGGGCGTCACGACCTACGGCGCGCTCAAGAAGATCGATCCCACGGTGCGCGCGAGCGAGCCGGTGGTGCTCATCGGCGCGGGCGGGCTTGGCCTGATGGCGATCACGGTCTTGAAGGCGATGGGCGGGCACGGCGCGATCTCCGTCGACATCGACGCGAAGAAGCGCGAGGCCGCACTCAAGACCGGCGCGCTCGCGGCCATCGACGGCGCGGCGCCCGACGCGGTGAAGCAGATCCAGGCCGCGACCAAGGGCGGAGCCTATGGGGTGATCGACTTCGTGGGCTCGGGCGCCACCGCGCGGCTCGGCACCGACTGCCTCGCCAAGGGCGGGCACTACGTGATCGTCGGCCTGTTCGGCGGCGACATCACGCTCTCGACGCTGTTCCTGCCGTGGCGCGCGATCGCGATCCAGGGCTCCTATGTCGGAAGCCTTGGCGAGCTCAAGGAGCTGATGGCGCTGGCGACCGCGGGCGAGGTGCCGCCGGTGCCGGTGACACGCCATCCGCTCGATCAGGCGGGCGCCATGCTCGAGAAGCTGCGCAAGGGCGAGGTCATCGGCCGCGCCGTACTGACGCCTTGAAACCCAGGACAACCTCGAGGAGCCGCGACGTGACGTCGATTTTGCCTGAGATCGTGACCGGGCCCTCCGCCTGGCTCGGCCCCGATCTGACCAAGGATCCGTCGTGGATCTATGAATTCACGCCCGGCGACCTGGCGGAGGTCGAGGCGGCGCTGGCAGGCGTCAAGGCGAAGCGCATTGCCATGGGGAACGTCCGACGGGCGGATTTCGTCTTACCCTCGCTTGGGCCGAAGCTCGCCGAGCAGCTAGAGGAAATCAACCACGGACGCGGCTTCGTCGTCTTGCGCGGGCTTCCGGTCGATCGCTATGCCCGAGAGGACACGGAGTGCGTCCTGTGGGGCATCGGCGCGCATCTCGGGGTCGCGGTCACGCAGAACCCGAGGGGCGAGCTCCTGGGACACGTCTTCGACCACGGCCGAAAGTACGGCGAGATCGACGTGCGCGGCTATGAAACGCGCGCCCATCTACCGTTTCACACCGATAGCGGCGACATCATCGCCCTCCTCTGTCTCAGACGCGCGAAATCGGGCGGGCTCAGCAGCATCGTGAGTTCGATCACGCTGCACAACGAGATCCTGCGGCACCATCCGGAGTACCTGCCTGCCCTCTATCGGGGGTTCCACTACATAAGGCGCGAGGCGGCTCTGGGAGACGATCCCGTTTCGGCACGCCCGATCCCCGTATTCGGATGCGCGGACGGGCTCATCAGCTGTCGCCTCATCCGCAATCAAATCAATGCCGCTTACAAGCAGATGGGAAAGCCGCTCGGCAGCTTGGAGACGGAAGCGCTCGACTTCCTGGCCTCGCTCGCCAGCAGCGACAAGTACCATCTCGACATGGATTTGCAGCTCGGCGACATCCAAGTCTGCAACAACTATACGATCCTTCATTCGCGCACGGAGTTCGAGGATTGGCCGGAGCCCGAGCGAGGGCGGCACATGCTGCGCCTATGGCTGAGCGCCCGCGAGCGTCGTCCTCTGGCGCCGGAATTTCCGCAGCACAACGGCTATGGTGAGATCGCCGAGATCGCGTTCCAGACCGAGCGCGAGATGACCTAACTCGCTCGTGGCGAGTCGGGAGATGCGGGGCGGAAGCGGACCGGCAGAGACTTCACGCCACGAAGCACGAAACTGTCGCTCCACTGCGGCTCATCGATGGCGAGCGCGAGGTCGGGCAGCCGCTCCATCAAAGCCTTCACCGCGATCTGCCCCTCGAGCCGTGCGAGCGGGGCGCCCAGGCAGAAATGAATGCCGAAGCCGAACGAGAGGTGACGCCCATCGCCGCGTGCCACGTCGAACCGCTCGGGGTCGGCGAACACCTGAGGGTCGCGGTTCGCCGCATTCAGCAAGGCGAAGACGCGGTCGCCGGTGCGGATGAGAGGGCTCGCCTCGTCGAGGCGCACGTCCTCAAGCGCGATCCGGGTCATCGCCTGGGTCGGGCCGTCGTAGCGCAGCATCTCCTCGACCGCACTCGGCGCGAGGGCGAGATCGCCGCGAAGCGCCGCCAGCGCTTCGGAGTGGCGCAGCAGCGCGAGCATGCCGTTCCCCACCAAGTTGGTGGTGGTCTCGTGACCCGCAAAGAGCAGCAGGATGCAGCTTGCGACCAGTTCATCCTCGCTGAGGCCGGTGCCGGCTTCCTCCGCGGCCAGGAGCCCGCTCAGGATGTCCTCTCTCGGGCGCTTGCGATGATCGGCGATGATGCCGCGGAAATAGGCTGACATCTCGCGTGCACCGCGCTCGCCGCGCTCGCGCTTGTCGGGGGTCGCGAGCGCGCTTCCTACGAAGGACGCGATCTCGTCCGACCAGGTCTTGAAACGGTCGAGATCCTCGATGGGTACGCCGATCATGCCGGCGATCACGCTTGCCGGCAGCGGATAAGCGAATGCCGCGATCAGGTCCATCTCACCTTGCCCAGCCACCCGCGAGATCAGATGTGCCACGATACGCTCGATCAACGGCCGGAGCGCCATGACGGCGCGCGGCGTGAAAGCCTTGTTGAGCAGGCTCCGGCGACGGGTGTGGGCGGGCGGATCGTTGAAGACGGCCCATAGTCCGAGCGTCTTCAGGAGCTCCGCCACCTGCGCCCGTGCGTCGGGCCGCAGATGATCGCGGAACGGCGTGATGCGGTCGGCGCTGAAGCGCGCGTCGCTCAGGACCTGGCGCACGTCGCGATAGCGCGTCAGCACCCAGCCGCCGAGCGCGTCGCTCCAATGCACGGGGTCGCGCCGGCGCAATTCCGCGAAGATCGGAAACGGGTTCGCGATATGCTCGGGGCTGCGCGGATCGTAATCGACCGTCGCGATTGCGCGCTCGCTCATGACGACGCGGCTACGCGCACCAGTTGCTTGCCGCGGTTCTCGCCTTTCAGCATGCCCATGAATGCGCGCGGAGCCGATGCGATGCCCTCGGCCACGTCCTCCTTGTATTTCACCCGGCCGTCGCGGAGCCACTGCGACACGTCGCGGCGGAATTCCTGGGTCTGGTGGCGCCAGTCCCAGACCAGGAAGCCCTCCATGCGCGCACGCTTGACCAGGAGCTGCCGGTTCCAGCGGATGCCGGTGTCGGGAGTCTCGAGCCGGTCATAGATCGAGATGCTGCCCACGATGACGACGCGTCCGTGGAGCGCCAGGTTCGCGAGCGCCGCGTCGTGCAGGTCGCCACCCACATTGTCGAAGAACACGTCGATGCCCTTAGGCGCGAGCGCTGCGAGCTCGGCGCCGAGCGTGTCCCGGGCTTTGCCCTTGTAGTCGATCGCCGCATCGAACCCGAGGATATCCCTGACATAGGCCACCTTGTCGGCGGCACCCGCCGTGCCGATGACACGGCAGCCCTTGATCTTGGCGATCTGCCCGGCGAGCTGCCCCACCGCGCCCGCGGCGGCCGAGATCAGCACGGTCTCGCCGGACTTCGGCTGCCCGACGCCCAGGAGCGCGCAGTAGGCGGTCTGCCCGGGCATCCCCAGCACGCCCAGGAAATACGAGAGCGGCATGCCCTGGGGATCGATCCGCTCGACCTCGCCCGCCGGGAGCGCCGCATATTCCTGCCAGCCCGCGCGCGCCAATACCTTGTCGCCGGGCTCGAGCGACCCCGCGCGGGAGGCCACGACCTCCGACACGGTCTCGCCCGTCATGACCTCGCCGATCTCGACGGGCTTCGCATAGGACCGGGCGGCGCTCATGCGCCCGCGCATATAGGGATCGAGCGAGAGCCAGAGCGTGCGCAGGAGCACCTCGCCGTCCTTGGGCTCGGGAACGCCGGCGGTCTCGATCTTGAAGTCGTTTTCCTGGACCCGCCGGTTCACGGGACGGTCGGCCAGGAGGACGCGGGTATTGCGGGAAGGGGGCATATCGACCTCCGGAACGGCGGCGGCCGAGGCGAAGCCTTCGGCTCGCCCGGCGCGTGGCGCGATCATAGCGGCGGCCCCGGCGCCCATGAAAGGCCTGCCCAGCCTTTGCCGATACGAGTAGAATCCGCGGCGTTGGGGCTTATCGTGGGGGACGGGATGAGAGGGACCATCGCGGCCGCGCTGGCGGTATGCGGAGCGCTCGGAATCGGCACCACGACCCATGCCGAGGACGCCTTCCTGCCTGCGATCGTCTACGACGTCGGCGGCAAGGCCGACAAATCCTTCAACGAGGCCGCCTACCGCGGTGCGCAGCGCTTCGAGAAAGAGACGGGCATCGCCGTCCGCGAGTTCGAGATCACCAACGAGACCCAGCGCGCCCAGGCTTTCGCCAACATGGCGCGGCGCGGCGCCAGCGTCATCGTGGGCGTGGGCTTCACCCAGCGCGCGGCGATCGAGACGGTGGCGAAGCAATACCCCGGCAAGAAATTCACGCTGATCGACGCCACCAGCGACCTCCCGAATGTGCAGTCGGTGGTGTTTCGCGAGCAGGAGGGCAGCTTCCTCGTGGGCGTGCTCGCGGCTATGGCGTCCAAGACCCACAAGCTCGGCTTCGTCGGCGGCATGGACATTCCGCTGATCCGCCGCTTCGCCGCGGGTTACGCCGCGGGCGCGCGCTATGCCGATCCCGCGACCCAGATTCTCGTCAACATGACCGGCACGACGCCCGCGGCCTGGCAGGACCCCGCGCGCGGCGCCGAGCTCGCTCGCAGTCAGTTCGACCGTGGCGCCGACATCGTCTATGCTGCGGCGGGCTCGACCGGGCTCGGCGTCCTGCAGGCGGCCGCCGACGCCAAGAAGCTCGCGATCGGCGTCGACTCAAATCAGGACTACCTGCATCCCGGCACCATGCTGACCTCGATGGTGAAGCGGGTCGATCTCGCGGTCTACCAAGCCTATCGCTCGGCGAAGGACGGCACCTGGAAGGCGGGGATCCGCAGCCTCGGCGTCGCCGAGGACGGCGTCGGCTTCACGCTCGACGACTACAACGCCACGCTTGTGACGCCGGAGATGCGCACCAAGGCGGACGCGGCGCGCGCCGACATCGTCGCGGGCAAGATCGCCGTGCCGGACCAGCTGACGCCGTGAGCGGCACCACGGCCGCGGTCGAGCTCCGCGGCATCGAGAAGCGCTTCGGCTCGGTACACGCCAACCGCTCGGTGTCGCTCCGCCTCGAGCGCGGCACCATTCATGGACTGATCGGCGAGAACGGCGCCGGCAAGTCGACACTCGCGCACATCCTCTACGGCACGCTCACACCCGACGCCGGCGAAACCCGGATCGGCGGGCGCCCCACTCGGATCCGCAACCCACGCGATGCGATGGCGGCGGGGATCGGCATGGTGCACCAGCATTTCATGCTGGTGGAGACCATGACGGTGCTGGAGAACCTCATGCTGGGGCAGGAGCGCGGCCCCATGCTGCGCGAGGGCGAGGTCGCCGCGCGCGCGACCCTCGCGAGCCTCGGCGGCGATGCTGCGCTCGCTCCCGATGCGAGGGTCGAGACTCTCCCGGTTGGTCTCAAGCAGCGCGTGGAGATCCTGAAGGCGCTGCATCGTGGCGCCGAGGTGCTCATCCTCGACGAGCCCACGGCAGTGCTGACGCCGATCGAGGTGCAGGCGCTGTTCGAGGAGCTGCGCGGCCTCGCGCGCGCCGGGAAAACCATCCTGTTGGTGACGCACAAGCTCAAGGAGGTGATGGCGATCACCGACGCCGTCACCGTCATGCGGCAGGGCACCGTGGTGGCGCAGCGTGAGACCAAGAGCACGACGCCCGCGGAGCTCGCGGCACTGATGATCGGGCGGGCGCCGCAACCGCAGGCGAAGACACACGCTTCCGCCGGTGCCGCCGCGCTCGAGGTCGACGCGGTCACCCTCGCCGATCCCGGCGGCGTCAAGCCGGTGGACGGGGTGAGCCTCAACGTGCGCGCCGGCGAGATCGTGGGGATAGCGGGCGTCGCGGGCAACGGGCAATCCGAGCTGATCGAAGCGCTGGTCGGCCTCAGGCCTGTGCGCGCCGGCACAATCCGGATCGGCGGCACCGACGTGACCGCACTCTCGGTGGCCACGCGCCGGCGCCATGGCCTCGGCCATATCGCGGAGGATCGGCTCCGCTTGGGAGCCATCGCGGCATTCTCGGCCGCCGAGAACACGCTGCTGGGACGTCAGGACGATGCCGAGTGCTGCCGCCGGGGCCTGCTAAAGCGCGCCGCCATCGAGAGCGCGCTCAATGCATGGATGCGGGCCTACGACATCCGGCCGCCCGATCCGCACAGGCACCTCGCTCTATTCTCCGGCGGCAATCAGCAGAAGCTGGTGGTCGCGCGCGAACTGGAGCGCCGGCCCACGGTGCTGGTGGTGGGGCAACCGACCCGTGGCGTCGATGTGGGTGCGGCGGAATTGATCCACGCTCGCTTGCTGGCCCTGCGTGCACATGGCGCCGCCATTCTCCTGATCTCAGCCGACCTCGACGAGATCCGGCTGCTCTCCGATCGGATCCTGGTGATGTGCGCGGGCCGGATCGCGGGCGAGCTGGCGCCGGAGGCGGCCGACGAGCGCCGGCTCAGCCTGCTGATGGCGGGCGCCGAGGCGGCATGACGCGCGCGTGGCGGCTGCTCCGTCTGGCCGAGCCAGCATTGATTCCGGCGATCAATCTGGCGGCCGCCCTGGTGCTCTCGGCGCTGGTCGTGCTCGCGGCCGGCGCGGATCCGATCGAGGCGATGCGTGTCCTGGCGACGGGCGCGGCCGGAGACGGCGCGAGCCTCGGCTACACACTCTACTACGCTACCAACTTCATCCTGACCGGCCTTGCGGTGGCGCTCCCATTCCATGCGGGCATCTTCAACATCGGCGGCGAGGGGCAGGCCTACATCGGAGGGCTGCTGGCGTCGCTGGTCTGTCTCCTCCTCGGACCAGCGCTCGGCTGGGCCGCAATCTCGCTGGCGGTGCTTGCGGCGGCGGCCGGGGGCGCGCTCTGGGCGCTGGTGCCGGCGTGGCTCTTCGTGACGCGCGGGAGCCACGTGGTCATCACCACGATCATGTTCAACTTCATCGCATCCGCCGTGATGACCTTCCTGATCGTCAATGTCCTGATCGCGCCCGGTCAGAGCGCGCCAGAGTCGATCACGTTTCCCGCGGCGGTCTGGATGCCGAGCCTCGGCGGACTACTCGGCCCCTCGCCGCTCAACCTGACGTTCCCGCTGGCGCTGCTGCTGGCCGCTGCGGTCTCGATCTTTCTGCGCGCGAGCCGCCGGGGCTTCGAGGTCCGCGCCGCCGGCGCCAATCCCGAGGCCGCACGCGCCGCCGGCATCTCGGTCGGCGCAGCGACCATCCTCGCGCTCACGCTGGGCGGCGCGCTCGCGGGGCTGGTGGCGGTGAACGAGCTCATGGGCGCACAGCATCGGCTGCTGCTGGAGTTTCCCGCGGGCTACGGCTTCATGGGCATCGCCGTCGCTCTCATGGGGCGCAATCGTCCGCTCGGCATCTGTCTCGCGGCACTGTTCTTCGGCGCGCTCTACCAGGGCGGCACCGAGCTCAGCTTCGAGATGCCGAAGGTGACGCGCGACATCGTCGTGGTGATCGAGGGCTTGGCCGTGCTGTTCTGCGGCGCCCTCGAGAACTTGTTCCGCGGCCGGCTCGCGCGCTGGGTGACGGCATGAGCGAGACCAGCGCCGAGCTGCTCTCGATCATGGCGGCGACGCTCCGCCTGGCGACGCCCCTCGTGCTGGCGGCGCTGGGTGGCCTGTTCAGCGAGCGCTCGGGGATCATCGACATCGGGCTCGAGGGCAAGATGCTCGGCGGTGCCTTCGCCACCGCCGCGATGGCGGCGATGACGGGCTCCGCCTGGGCTGGGCTCGGCGCGGGGATCGCGGTCGCGGTGCTGCTGGCGCTGCTCCACGCCTTCGCCGCGGTCACTCAGCGGGGCGACCAGGTGGTCTCAGGCATGGCCCTCAATATCCTCGTTGCCGGTCTCGCCCCGGTTCTGGCGACCGCGTGGTTCCATCTCGACGGCACGACGCCAGCGTTGCCGCAGAGCGCGCGGTTCGGCGCGCTGGCGTGGCCGGGCGCCGCCGGCGTTTCGGACCTCCCTTTGCTGGGCCCGATTTATGCACGCGTCGTCAGCGGTCACAATGGCTTCGTCTACCTCGCGGTGCTCGCGATCCCCGCGGCCACGTTCGTGATCGCGCGCACCCGCTTCGGGCTCCGCCTCCGAGCCGTCGGCGAGAGCCCGCATGCGGTCGAGACCGCCGGCATCTCCGTCCCATGGCTGCGCTACCGGGCGCTGATGGTCACCGGCGTGCTGTGCGGGCTCGCCGGCGCCTATCTCGCGCTCGCCGCGGGCGCCGGCTTCACGCGCAACATGACCGCGGGCCGCGGCTATCTCGCGCTCGCCGCGCTGATCTTCGGACGCTGGCGGCCGCTGCCGACCGCACTCGCCTGCCTGCTCTTCGCCTTCGCCGACGCGGCGCAGACGCGGCTCCAGGGCGTGGCGCTCCCCATCGTGGGCGTCATCCCCGTGGAGCTCGTGAGTGCCATCCCCTATGCACTGACCGTGCTCCTGCTGGCGGGCTTCGTCGGCGCCTCGCGCGCGCCGAGGGCACTCGGCCTTCCCTACCCGGCCAACCGCTAATGCCGAGGGATTTCGCCAAGCGCGCGGCAGCCGTCCTCGAGCGTCGCCTCCGGGATCGGGCGCTGCGGGTGGCAGTGATCCTGGGTTCCGGTCTCAGCGAGGTTGCCGAGACCATCGAGGCTCCGATCGTGGTGCCCTATCGCGCCCTGCCAGGGTTCCCGCCGGCGAAGGTCGAGGGTCATGCGGGGAAGCTCGTGGCGGGCACACTCGCCGGCGTCGACGTGATCGCCCTCTCGGGCCGCGCGCACGTCTATGAGGCGCTTCCGTTCGACGCCTATCGCGTCCCAGTGCGCACACTACGGAATCTGGGCGTCGAGATCCTGGTGCTCACGAATGCCGCGGGCTCGCTTCGGCGATCCGTTGGTCCCGGGCGCCTCATGCTGATCCGCGACCATATCAATCTCACCGGGATGAACCCGCTCTCTGGCGCCAACGATGCCTCCTACGGACCGCGCTTCCCCGACATGAGAGACGCCTACGACCGGGAGCTCCGGCGACAGCTGCGCCGGGCGGCGAGGCGTGCGCGCGTCGCGCTCGCGGAGGGCATCTACCTCGCCAATCTCGGTCCCAGCTTCGAGACCGCCGCGGAGGTTCGCGCCTTCAAGCGGCTGGGCGCGGATGCAGTGGGGATGTCGACGGTCCCCGAGGCGATCGTGGCCCGGCACTGCGGTCTCCGGGTCGCGGGTCTCTCGGTGATCACCAACTTGGCCGAGGGCATGACGGCGACGGCACCCTCCCACCATGAGACCCTCGCGGTCGCGAGACGCGCGAGCCGGCAACTATCCCGGCTCCTCGTCGAGTTCCTGAAGGCGCTGCCCGCGGCGCGCTGAGGCGGCCTGGCTCAGCCCAGTTGCGTGTGCGTCGCCACTTCCACCGAGCCATCATAGATCATGCGCAGCGCGACGAAGGTGACGATGGCAAGGCCGACCCAGGATATCCAGGGATATCGCGCCAGCAGCCGCGCAATGTACTCGGAAGCGACACCCATGAGCGCCACCGAGACGATCAGGCCGGCGGCCAGGATCGCAAAGCTGCCGCGCGCCGCGCCGGCGACCGCGAGCACGTTATCGAGCGACATGGAGATATCGGCGAGCGCAATCTGCAGGCAGGCCTGGAACAAAGTCTTGCCTGGGAGCTCGACGGCCGTGCCGTGGGTCGCGCCCGATCGGTGCATGGCGTAGATCTCGCGAAACAGCTTCCAGGCGACCCACAGCAGCAGGATGCCGCCCGCGAGGGTGAGGCCAATGACCTCCAACAGGTGGAGCGCGACACCCGCGAAGGCGATGCGGAGCACGGTCGCGATGACGATGCCCCAGACGATCGCGCGGCGGCGCTGCCGCGTCTCGAGGCCGGAGGCGGCCATGCCCACGACCAGCGCATTGTCGCCGGCGAGCACGAGGTCGATCACCATGACCGACGCCAGCGCCCAAAGCTCCCCGAATCCGAACGTCATGCACGCCTTTCCCGACGCCGACCCACGGGCTCAGCCTGAATCGGGCCCGTGCCGGATGCAAGCGCCGCAATAGCGCACCGCGATTGCGCCCATGGAGCGGAGCCCGCACACTGCGCGCGCCTCTACTCGCAGCGGTCATGCTCGCCTCCCCGACCATCCGGTTCGCGCTCTTCACCTCGGTGAGCAACGCCACCGTCGCCGTGCTGATGGCGTTCTGGCCGCTTTGGCTCACATCGCGCGGGCTCGATGCGACCGAGATCGGCGTGGTGGGCGCCATCGTCCTCTGGGTCCGCGTCGGCGTGACGCCGCTCCTGGGAATGCTCGCCGATCGAAGCGGCAAGCCTCGGGCCGTGATGCTCCTGCTCGCCGGCGGCAGCCTGGCGATCTCGGGTCTATTCATTCCCGCCTACGGGTTCCTGCCGATCCTCCTGATCTCCACGGCCTTCGGCGCGCTCTTCTGGACCCTGGGTCCGCTCGCGGAGAGCGCGATCCTGCGCGCCTCGGTCGACTACGGCCGCGTCAAGCTCTGGGGCTCCTTCACGTTCCTGGTCATGACGGTGGCGATCGGGCGCGTGCTGGTGGCGGCGCCGCGCGACACGCTGCTGGCAATCCTGCTTGCGGGCGGCGGCTTGATCCTCTGGGCGACGTCGCTGCTGCCGGCGGCCGCCCGCCCGACGCAGCGCCACGACCCTCGCGGCTGGCGTCTGCTTCTGCACCCCCGGGAGATGCTGTTCTTCGCGGCAGCCGCGCTGATCCAGGCGAGTCACGTCGTCTATTACAGCTTCAGCGCGCTCTATTGGCGCGACCTCGGCTACAGCACCGACACCATCGGCTGGCTCTGGGCCGAGGGCGTCGTCGCCGAGATGATGTTGTTCTACTGGAGCGGCCGCCTGCTGCGCCGGGTGCGCCCGACGCACCTCATGGCGCTCGGCGGCATCGCGGGGGTGATCCGCTGGACCACGCTCGGGACGGCGACGGCGCTCCCCGCGCTCGCCGCCGTCAATCTCCTGCACTGCTTCACCTTCGCCTCGGCCCACGTGGGGGCCATGTTCTACCTGCTGCGCAACGCGCCCAGCGGACACGCGGGCACGGCGCAGTCACTTTACACCACGGCGCTATGCATCGGCTTTGGTGGGGTCTCGCTGTTCTCCGGAGCGCTCTATGAGGCCGTGGGCGGCAGCGCCTTCCTGGTCATGGCGGGCATGTCGGCGATGGGCACGCTGGCAGCCCTCGGGCTCTCGCGGCTGGCGACGAATTCTTAAGCCTTTATCGCGAGACTTTCGCTCAAATTTCCTGGGATCCGGCCCATGTCTGCCACCAGATCACGCAAGACCCGCCAGTCGCCGAACGCGCCCATCGTGCTGCGCCGGGCGCGCGGCCGGCTGCGCGTGCGCCGGCCCCAGCGGGAGACCAGCTTCGATCTCATGAGCACGGTCGCGCGCGACGGGATCGATCCGGGCATGCCCGAGCCCAGTTGGCCGAGCGGCGACGCCGCATTCCTGACCGCGGTTCTGCGCGCGCAGCGCGTGCCCGAGCCGCTGGTCCAGCGCATCTCCGCGGCGATCCCGCTCTCCGTGCCGAGCAACACCACGCTCCCCGACCGCCTCGCCGAGGCGCTGGCGATCTGCATCGATTTCGGGCGGCTCGAGGATGTGCTGAACGCGCCGCGTCTGCTCCTTGCGGGGCCCGCGGGCGCGGGCAAGACCACGCTCGCCGGCAAGATCGCGGTCGGGTCCGACCGCCAGGACACGAGCTTCGTCGACGCGCGGACAGGCCGCGAGGGCAACCATGCCCAACTCGCCGAGTACGCAGCGACCCTGGGCTTGCCCCTGCTCGAGGCGGCCTCGCCCGAGGACCTCACCGCCGCCACGGTCGGGCACAAGGAGCCCGTCGTGGTGGACACCGGCGGCATCGATCCGGCCGACGGGCAAGCCTGGGAGTCGCTCAGGCCGTGGATCTCGGCCGCCGATGCGTTGCCGCTTCTGGTCTTGCCCGCCAATTCGCCGGTCGACGACGCCCTCACGGCCGCCCGGGCGTTCCGCGCGCTCGGCGGCCGCCACCTGGTCGTCACCCGGTTCGACATGGTGCGCCGGGTCGGTGCGGTGCTGGGCGCGGCGATGGAAGGGGTGGCGCTGGTTGCGGTGAGCGTGACGCCACACTTCGCCTATGGGCTCCGCCCGCTGACCGCGGACGTACTCGCCCGCCGGCTGCTGTCAGGCGCACTCGACGACGCGCGCTGGCAGGCCCCGGCCGCCTGACGCGTCAGATCACTTGCAGACGACGTAGCCCGCCCGCTTCTCGACCGCTTGGGAGGTTGCGTAGGCGCGGAAATCCTTGGACGTGCCGATGCTGTTCGCGGTCATGATCAAGGGATTGCTGGGCTGGCAGATCTGGCCGGTCGTGAGCTGACCCGAGGCAATCGATTCCTGATTGGCGATACGGGTCATGTAGTTCTCGAAGGTGATATCGGCGCGGCGCTCGCCGGCCCGCTTGAAGTGGTCGATCATCTGGCGCTGGTAGCCCATGATCGCCTCGCGGTTCCGTTGCGTGAAGAGGCCGTAGGTGGTGTCGCGGCAGATGTCGCTCAGCACCATCAACTGCGCCTGAAATCGGACCGCCATCTCCGCTTCAAGATCGGCGTTGGAGAAGCATCCGCCTTTCGGTGCGGCCATGGCGGTGGCGGCCATCGCCGCCAGACCCAGAGCAGCCCCCAGCAACGCTACGCGCCGCATGCGCCCCACTCCCTCGTTTTGATGTCCCCCGTCCCAACGGGTCCTCATGTTCCCTAACGGAAGACGCGGTCGCGAACAACCCAAAACTTCATGACAAATTTGCCCGTCCCCCGGGCTAAAGCCGGGCCAAAACGCGTCGGCCGGACGTTCCTGAGCCGCTTTACGATTCGGAAAGGAACGCCACGCACGATAGAGGAGCGGGCGTTTCGCGTCCCGCAACCTGAGCAACGCCAGGAGGCCGGGCCTGCGATGCTGGCTTGGACGCTGCGCATCTTGGTGCTGAGCTTCATTGTCTGCGGCGGGACGGCGCTCGCCCTCCAGCCCGGCGGCTTTCTCGACCGATTCATCTCCGGGCAGCTGCAGAGACACCCTGGGACCATCCGGGCGTCCGCGATGTACACCGCGCAAACGCCGAACGAGAACGTCTACCGCCGCGCCCGCGACGGTCACTTCTATGTCGAGGCCGACGTGAATGGCGCGCGCATACGGTTCTTGGTCGACACCGGCGCCACCTTCGTGGCGCTATCGCCCACCGATGCGCAGTCTGCCGGCCTTCAGGTCTTCGACTCGGACTACACGCTTCGCTCGAGCACCGCCAATGGCGTGACCCGCGTCGCGCCCGTCACCTTGCGGCAAATGGAGCTAGATCAGCTGCAGGTGTTCGACGTGCGCGCTGTCGTCCTGGAGAAGCCCATGCCGGTCTCGCTCCTGGGCATGAGCTTCCTCTCCCGCCTGCAGGGCTACGAGACACGCAACGACGAGCTCGTCCTGCGCTGGTAGGAGATACCTCTCAGGGATCGACCCTGCGGCCCTGAGGCGGAGGCACGCCGCGGCGCCGGCGATACCAGAGCAGCGCCAGCGCGGCGACGGCGACCACCAGCACGAAAACTCCCAGCGCGACCAGGCGGAACTTCTCCGCGAGGTCGCCGAGCATCGCCTCCGAGGCCTGCCCGAAGAGATAGCCGGCGCCGATGAACGCGACGGCCCAGAGGCCCGCCGCGGTGAAGTTGAGGACCAGGAACCGCCGCCAGTCGATCCCGCTGATCCCCAGCGCGAACGACGATATGTTGCGGATGCCGTAGATGAAGCGAAACGACAGGATGAAGCCGATGTCGAACCGACGGAGCCAGGCGAGCGCCGTGTCGACCCGCGCTCGCCAATACGGCCGGCGCTCGAGCAGCATCAGGCCGAAGTGGCGGCCGACCCAGAAATAGAATTGATCGCCGGCGAAGCTGCCAAGCCAGGCGGAGATCAGCAGGAGCGGCGTGTTCAGGAGCCCTTGGGCCGCGGCGAAGCCGCAGAAGAGCACAAATGTCTCGCCTTCAAAGAACGTCCAAATGAACGTGAAAACGTAGATCCAGAGACCGTGCTGGCGAATCAGCTCTTGAATGACATCCATCAACCGCGCTTCCCGTCCCCGCTCGTTGAGCCCTCGTCCGGGCGGGGGTGCCCGATCCTATGCTTTGGGGCTATGTGAGGTCGAGGGGAGAGTTGCGCCAGCGCGCCCCTTGACCCAAGAATGGGGCGCTTCGGGACGCTCCTTTGCGCCCGAGTGGCCAGCGAGGAACAAAAATGGAAGCACACGAGGCGCATGAGATCGGCGACACCATCGCCGAAGGCGGAGAGGAGGCGCACGCCGATGCCTCGTTCCGTCGCGTGGCGGCGGTCGTCCTGGGCGTGATGGCGATGCTCCTGGCGATCGCCTCGCTGTTCGGCGAGGCCGCCATGAAAGACACCATCAACTTCAACATCAAGGCCTCGGACACCTACGCCTTCTACCAGGCCAAGAACGAGCGCCAGACCTCGATTGCGCTTGCGGCCGATCAGTTGACGGCGCTCGCCGCTGCGAATCCCGACTGGCCGGCGTCGGCCCGCGCGGGTGTCGATAAGCTGGTGGCCGACTATCGCGCCACGGTGGCCCGTTACGAGACCGATCCCAAGACCAACGAGGGCAAGAAGGAGCTGCTCCAGAGGGCAAGGGCCTACGAGGAGAAGCGCGACCGCGCGCAGCACGAGGACAGCAACTACGACTATGCCCGCGCCCTCTTCCAGATCGCGATCGTGCTGGGCTCGGTCAGCATCGTCGCGATCTCGCGGCCTCTGCTGTGGCTCGGCTGCGGGCTCGCCGGTGTCGCCCTGCTCTTCGCTCTCAACGGTTATTTCCTGTTCGTGACACTTCCGTTGGAATGACCCGCATGGAGATCCGTCGCGTCGCTGTCATCGGCGCCGGTGTCATGGGGCGTGGCATTGCGACGACTTTTGCCCGCGGCGGTTTCGAGGTCGTGCTGGTAAGCCGCAACCCCGCGGGGGTCCGGGACCTGCCGAAGGACGTCCGTGTCACGAGCGAGCTTCCGCCCGAGACGGACCTCGCCATCGAATCGATCCCGGAGCGTCTCGACCTGAAACGGGACCTGTTCCGCCGGATGGACGCGCTCTACCAGGGTGACGCGATTCTGGCCTCGAACACGTCCGGGTTGCCGCTGACGAAGATCGCCGAGGCGACGCGGCATCCGGAGGTCGTGGTCGGCCTGCACTATTTCCAGCCCGCCGAGGCCTTCGAGTTCGTCGAGTTCGCAGAGGTCGCCGACACGCGTCCCGATGTGGTCGAGCGCATGACAGCGGCCTTGGCCAAGACGGGTAAGACCGCGCTCCATCTGAGGAGACCCGTGGTGGGGCTCCTGATCAATCGGCTGCAGCATTCGATGGCCCACGAGGCCTATCGCCTGATCGACGATGGCGTCGCCGATCCCGCGACAGTCGACCTGGTGCTGAAGCGCATGCTGGGCCCGCGCCTCTCCGTCACCGGCCTCTGCGAGCAGAAGGATTGGGCGGGTGTCATCATGCACGCCCAGGCGCAGCAGGGCATCGTGCCGCACCTGCATCACGACCGCACACCGGGCCGCTGTTGCCAGCAGCTCGCGGCCGACGGCCATGACGGCGTCAAGACCGGCCGTGGCTTCTACGACTGGGCCGGCAAGGATGTGGCGGCGCTCCGCCGCAAGAATGCCGACAAACTCCGGCGCATCCTCGCGATCGCCAACGAATGAGTCTCGACAAAAGGAATCAGCCATGGCCTCAAACGCCCCGCTCCTGCTGACCGGCGCCGCCGGCGCCCTCGGTCAATCCCTCCGGCGGCACCTTGCCAAGCGTCCAGGCGGATTGCGCAGCTCCGACATGCGCGATCCCGGCAAGCCCTTGCCGAGCGAGGAGATCATGGTGGGCGACCTCGGCGATGCCCGCTTTGTCGATCGCATGGTCGCCGGTACCTCCGCCGTCGTGCACCTCGGCGCGGTTTCGACCGAGGACGCCGTCGACAAGATCTTCCACGCAAACTTTCACGGCACTTACCACGTCTTCGATTCGATGCTGCGGCACGGCGTGAAGCGCATCGTGTTCGCGAGCTCGAACCATGCGATCGGCTACCACCGCGTCACCGACCGGCTCGATGCCACCGCCGTGCAGAAGCCGGACACGATGTACGGCGTCAGCAAGGCCTTCGGCGAGGACCTCGGCAGCTTCTTCTCCGACAAGTTCGGTTTCGAGGTTGCGTGCCTGCGCATCGGCTCGTGCTTCCCCGAGCCCGCGAACCCGAGGATGCTCGCGACCTGGCTCAGCTACGCCGACCTCGCGCGGATGGTCGAGGCATGCCTCGACGCGCCCAAGCTCAAATTCGCGATCCTCTACGGCGCGTCCAACAACAAGCGGAGCTATTGGGACAACTCGAAATCCGGCATCGACTTTCGCCCGCAGGACAGCGCCGACGGCTATGCGGCAAAGCTCATGCCGGACGGCACCGACCCGCGCGACCCCAAGGACCCCGCGACTCAGTTCCAGGGCGGGCCCTACGTCAATCTCAAGCTGGGCGAGAAACCGAAGCTGTGACCGGACTTTGACCAGCCGCCGCCGCCTCGGATAGGCTTTGCGAGCCGCGCCGATCTTGAGAGAGCGTTCATGCAGCTGTCTGCCGATACGACCACGCCGCGCCGCTTCGCCCTGACCCTGCGTCCGCTCGAGGGTGGCCTCGGCGCCGAGGTTGTCGGTCTGCAGGTTGCCAATGTGGACGAAGCGACCTTTCCCGCGATCTATGCCGCGTTTCTCCAGCATCAGCTGCTGTTGTTCCGGAACCAGGATCTGCCGCCCGCGGCCCAGGTCGCCTTCGCGCGCCGGTTCGGCGAGGTACAGGTTCACGTGCTGGACCAGTATCACGCCAACGATTTTCCGGAGCTCTATACGCTCACCAATCTCGACGCCCAGGGCCGGCCGAGCGGGAAGCATCCGGACCGCGGCACGATGATCTGGCACACCGACGGATCGTGGCGCCGCAACACTGGTCAGGCCACCATGCTCTACGCCGAGCAGATTCCAGCGAACGGCGGCGAGACGAGCTTCGCCGACATGTACTCGGCCTACGACGCGCTCGAGACGGCCGAGCGGGCGAAGCTCGCGAGGCTTCGCGCGCTCCACAGCCTCGATTTCTCCCGCAGCCGCCGCCATGGCGACGACCCCTTGACCGAGGCGCAGCGCGCCGCGGTGCCGCCGGTCGATCATCCCATCATCCGCACGCACCCGGAGACCGCTCGCAAATGCGTCTTCCTCGGCGACCACGCTGAGAGCATCCAGGGCATGGGCTATGACGAATCGCGCAGCTTCATCGACGCCCTGAACGAGCGCCTCGTCTCGCTCGCGCGCACCTACACGCATCGCTGGCGCCCACGCGAGTTCATCGTCTGGGACAACCGCTGCCTGCTGCACAAGGCCGGCAGCTATGACACGGCCCGCGAGCCGCGCGTCATCCGCCGCTGCACGATCCTCGGCG
>DATEGF010000087.1:0-33665 GCA_035280245.1 Allostellaceae bacterium | reverse complement strand
CATCCGCGCGGTGCTGCGGCGGGGCGCGGGCGGCCGCGCGGGCTTCGACCTCGTGGTGGGCGATCTGCACCTGAATGCCGCCGCGCGCAGCGTCCGCTGCGCCGGCCGGCCGCTCGACCTCACCACCGCCGAATTCAACCTGCTCGAGCATCTCCTGCGGAACGCCGGACAGATCGTGACTCGCGACGAGCTCTCCGCCGCCGCCTTCGCGCGCCAGGCCGGCGCACGCATCGACCGCAACGTCGACACGCTCGTGAGCAAGGTGCGCCGCAAGCTCGACCCCAAGGGCGATCTCGAGCAGCGTATCAAGACCGTGCGCAACGTCGGCTATCTCCTGGCGCTGCCGGTGGAGTGACGGGCGACGCCCATGCGCCTCCGGCCCCGCACCCTCTTCGGCAAGATCTTCCTCTGGTCGGCCTTCGCCCAGGTACTGACGCTCGGGAGCATATTGGCGCTGGTCACGTTCTATATTCCGGACTCCGAGGGTGCCATTAACAACGCCTGGTCCGCCTACGCGCACACGGCGGTGGTGCTGTTGGAGAAGTTCGGGCCCGAGGCGCTCGACGAGTTCCTGACCAAGACCGGCGAGGACACGCTGCTGCAGCTTCGGCTCCAGGCGACACCCTCGGGCAATACCTGCGCGCCCGACGGTCCCTCGCCGAGCCCGCCGCACGCGGCCGAGGAGAACACCACCACCATCGCCGCGAGCGGTCTCGACGGCGACTACTGCCTCACCGTCCATGCAACGTCCGGTGGCCTGCCGGAGACGCCCAAGGACCGGCGCACCAGCCTGCAGATCATGATCCTGCTGGAGCTCCTGAGCTGCGCCGCGCTGAGCTATGGCGTCGCGCGCTATCTCTCGCGGCCGATCTCGGAGCTCCGGACTGCCGCAAGCCGGCTCGCCGAAGGCGACTTGACCGCGCGCGTCGGCGGCAAGTTCGGCGATCGCAGCGACGAGGCCGCGGGCCTGGTGCGCGAGTTCGACCAGATGGCCGAGCGCGTCGCCGATTTGATCGACGCGCAGCGGCGCCTCATCGGCGACATCTCCCACGAGATCAAGTCGCCGCTCGCCCGACTCAGCGTGGCGCTCGGCCTCGCCCGCCGCACCGCCGAGACCTACGCACCCCGGCAATTCGACCGCATGGAGCGCGAGCTCGAGCGGCTCTCTGTGTTGGCGGGTGAGTTGCTGACGCTGGCGAAGCTCGAGCAGAGCCCTGCCCTCGCCTCGCTCGCCACCGTCGATCTCAGCGCCGTGGTCGAGCGCGTGCTGGCCGACGCCACCTTCGAGTCCCAGACCCGCATGGGCGACGTCGTCCTTCACAAGCACGGTGCGCCGCTGCCGGTGGCGGGCGACGAGGACCTGCTCCGCCGTGCGATCGAGAACGTCGTGCGCAACGCCATGTTCTACACCTCGCCTGGCACCAAGGTTGAGATCGCGCTCTCGAGTCCCGACAGCCGCATGGCCGATCTAGAGATCCGGGATCACGGACCGGGCGTTCCCGAGGAGGCGCTGCCGCACCTCTTCGAGCCGTTCTACCGAGTGGACCAGGCCCGCGCGCGCAAGACTGGCGGCGCCGGCGTCGGCCTCTCGATCTGCGAGCGCGCCGTGCGGCTCCACGGCGGCAAGGTCTCTGCGCGGAATGCGAGCCCGCGCGGCCTCATCGTCGAGATACTGCTGCCGCTCTCCGAGGTTGCTGCCGCCGTGCCCGCGGCCGCGCCCGTCGAGGCAGCGGAGCCGACGGAATCCGCGATCGCGGAGGCGACGACATGAAGCGGTCATGCCTCTGGCTCTGCACGCTCACGGCAGCGACCGCGGCCGCGATCTCGGACGCGCGCGCCTTCTCGCCCCATGGTCCAGCGACTCATGGCTTTGCTCGCTTCATTGCGGGCCCCGAGCTGCGCGGCGGACCCGGCGGTAACGGACCGCCCCCGAACGCGATCAAGCCGCCGGTGCCGCCCTCGGGCAACTACAGCTTCTCCGGCAACTCCTTCAACCTGTCGGTGACCCGGAACGGCCGGCCGCAAACGCCGCCTTCACCGCCACCATCGACCGCGCCCAGCGGTGAGCGCCCCGGATTCTTCCAGCGGATGTTCAACTGGTGGTAACCGGGGGCTGAGCGGGCGGACCCGGCGACAACTCTCAAGCTTTCTCCAAACAACACGACACGGACGCGCCACAAGATGGCTGGGATGAGCCTGCGGCTCTCCCTCGCCTCCAGCAGAAGGCGCTCAACCATGGCACCCCCTCGACGCAACCCCCTGACCGCCTACCGCGTGACCTCTTGGGTGGGGCGCGCGGGCGTCGCGGTGGCGTTCCTGCTGCAGGCGGTGGCGCTGATCGACACCAGCTGGGCGCAGCCCGTCTATGCCTGGAACGCGCCGGGAGTCTCGACCTCCCTGGTGTTCGGGCTGCTCGAGGGGCTGCGCTACGTCACCGTGGTGATGGACGTGCTCGGCGCGGCTCTCCTGTTCGTGCCGGGCTGCACCGCCGTGGGCGCCCTCATGCTGAGCGGCACGGCATTCGTGACGCTCTTCGCGCATGTGTTCGTGATCGGCGGCGACCCCATCGCCTCGCTGCTGCTGTTCCTTGCGGGCGCCGCGCTCGTGGGGCAGCGCCGCCGCGAGCTCGTCGCCATCTGGCGCTTCCACACCCGCGCCCATCGCGCGACGTTGGCGACGGCGCGGCCGCGCTGAGGCCGCATCCCGCGCGAAGACACGGAGAAATGAGTTTGCGGTAGCGCCGCACTCATTCATTCTCCTCCGCATGGTCTCAGGCACACGGCGCGATTTCTTGCGGCTCGCCGGCGCCGCCGCTGGCCTCTCCGTGATGTCCCTATCGACACTCCGCTCGCCGGCCGCGGAGGCCGCGACGCTGGTTTGCACCCATGCGGCGCCGGCGGTTCGTGTCAACGTGCGCATGCCCGACCCGGTCCTCGACAGCTCGCAGCCGCAGCGCGCGATCCAGGCGCTCGCGTCGCCCGGCTATCACGGCGGCCGCACCGTCGGTCTCTATTACGCTGAGATGAACGCCAAGCTTCAGACGCAATTCCGCTCGCTCTCGATGAGCAGAGCCGCGCCGGCATGCGTCTACATCACCGCTGTGGACCTCAACATTGTGATGCCGGCGCGTCGCATCTATGTCGCGAGCGAGCTTTGGGAGGGGACCTGCCCCTACACCGCGGTTCTCGGGCACGAGCGCAAGCACCAGGCCGTCGACGACCTGGTCGTGAGCAAGCACACGCCACACCTGCAACAGGCGATCCAGGACGCGGTCCTCGAGGTGGGCCCGCTCGACGTCTCCGCGAATGGTCGCGAGGCCGTGCAGGCGCGATTGCAGAGAGCCGTGAAATCGGCATTCGACAAGGCCTGGTCGGCCTTCCAGGCCGAGCGGACCGAGCTTCAGCGGCAGGTCGATGCCGGCCTCGAGTACGCGCGGGTCACGGCATCGTGCCCGGATTGGAGCCAGCTCCAACATTGAGCGCATGGCGTGGCGCCGGCGGGGCGCCGCGATCGCGACACGTCGTCGCTCTCCTCAGGGATTCGGCGCCCGCGCCTTTCGCATTTTGTCCCCGGCCGCAGCCGCACGCGCCTGTAAGCTCCGCGCCTTCTCGTCGTCGCGGACGACGCCGCGCCCCTCCGCATAGAGCTCGGCCAGCAATCCCGCAGCGGCGACCTCCGTCAGCGGCGGTAGAGCCGGGCTGGCGAGGGCCTCTTCTGCCCATCGAGCGGCCGCCGAGTAATCCAGCGCGACGATGCCGCCCTTCTCGTAGGCCAATGCGAGATTGATCGCGGCCATGCTGGGCGTCGGATCGGTCTTGTTGCTCTCGATACCGGCGGCCGCGGCCTCGAATAGACGCATCGCCTCGGGGCCATTCTTCTCGACGCCTCGGCCATCGCGGTACATGTTGCCGAGGCTCAGCATCGCCCCGATATGACCGCGCTCCGCCGCCAGGCGGTACCAGCGAGCCGCCTCGACCGGATTCCGCACCAGGACTCTCCGCTCGCCGCCGACTTGTAGCTCCCTCGGCATGGCTGCCGTGGCGGTGAATTGCGCCCATTGCGGGTCTTTCGTCGAGACCTGCGCGCCATTCTCCAGGATGTAACCCAGATCGTAGGCGGCCTCGCCCTGTCCGTGCCTCGCGGCGAGCTCCAGCCACCGCACTGCCGCGCTATCGTCCCGCTCGACGCCATAGCCAGTGCGATACACCAGACCCAGCTCGAGCTCCGCCCGCGGCTCGCCTTGCTTGGCGGCTTTGCGCAGCCATTCGAACGCGAGGGGCGCGTCGGCCGGCACGCCCACACCTCGGCGATAGAGATCGCCCAGCACATATTGCGCGACCTTGTCGCCGGCCTCGGCCTGCGCGCGCCAATCCGGAAGCGATCGGCTCACGCCGTCGATGGTGACCTCGGCGCGGCCACCGGGCGCGAAATACCAGACCCGCAGAGTCGCCATCGCGACCAGAACCACGAGGCCGACGCCGATCATCCAGGATTTGCGCACGAGCGACACCACGAGCAAGAGAACCGCGACCAGACTGTGTGGTCGGCGTGGTTAACGGCGCATGAATACCGCTTCGAGAACGGTGTAGCAGCGCGTTACTTTTTGGTTTTCGCCCGCCGGCGCGGGCCCGCAAAGGCCGTCACCACGCCGTGCAGGGTCCGCAACTCCTGCTCGGTGCATTGGGCGCGCAGGAAAAGCGAGCGGAGGTTGCGCACCATGCTCGGGCGCTTCTCGCGGTCGCGCAGGAAGCCGTTGAGGATCAGCTCCTCCTCCAGGTGATCGAAGAAGCGCTCGAACTCCGCCTGGGTCGCAGGGCGGCTGTGGCCGACGTGCAGCACCTCGGCCGGCGTCTGATCACCGGTCTTGAACCACTCGTAGCCGAGGACGAGCACCGCTTGAGCGAGGTTGAGCGACGAGAAAGCCGGGTTGAGCGGCACGGTGATCATGGTCTCCGCGAGCGAGGTCTGGTCGCTGGTGAGACCGGTGCGCTCCGGCCCAAAGAGAATTCCGCAGGTCTCGCCCGCTGCCATATGGGCGCGGATCTCTCGCACGGCCGCATCGGGCGTCAGGATGCGCTTCACCATGTGGCGGTTGCGCGCGGTCGCGGCATAGACGTGGCGGAGGTCCGCCATGGCCTCCGCGATCGAGCCGAAGAGCATGGCGCCGTTCACCACGATGTCGGCGCCGCTTGCCGAGGTGATCGCCTTGTCGTTGGGCCACCCGTCCCGCGGCTTCACGAGCCGGAGGTCGCCGAGGCCGCAATTGAGCATCGCGCGCGCCGCGGTGCCGATGTTCTCGCCGAGCTGCGGCTCGACCAGGATGACCGCCGGCCCCTCCGCGATCCTGAGGCGCCGCCGATTGGTGCCGGCCATCGCTAGCGCCGTCCCGCCCGCCAGAGCTTGTAAGTGAGGCTGTCGTGGAGCGCCTGGTAGGAGGCGTCGATCACGTTCCCGGAGACGCCGACAGTCGACCAGGTCTCGCCGCCGGGGCCGGAGGTCTCGATCATCACGCGTGTCACCGCTCGGGTGCCGTCCTGGGGCGTCAGGATGCGCACCTTGTAATCGGTGAGGCGGACCTCCGCGAGCTCCGGAAAGACCGGGATCAGCGCCTGGCGAAGTGCGCTGTCGAGCGCGTTCACGGGGCCATTGCCCTCGGCGACCGTCATGGCGCGCTGTCCCCCGACCTCGACCTTGATGGTCGCCTCCGAGAGCGTCACCAGCTCGCCGCGCGCGTTCCAGCGCCGCTCGTCGAGCACGCGGAAGCTCTGCAGTTGGAAATACTCGGGCACGCTCTCGAGCATGCGGCGCGCCATCAGCTCAAAGCTCGCCTCGGCACCGTCGTAGGAATAGCCGTCGAACTCCCGCGCCTTCACCAGCTCGAGGAGCGAGCCGAGTTTCGGATGTGTGGGCGACACCTCGATGCCGATCTCGCGGAGCCGCGCCAGCAGGTTCGAGCGGCCCGCCTGGTCCGAGACCACGATATGCCGGCGGTTGCCGACCGCGGCGGGATCGATGTGCTCGTAGGAGCGCGGGTCCTTCTCGACCGCGGAGACGTGGAGACCTCCCTTGTGCGCGAAGGCGGCCTCGCCGACATAGGCTGCGTGCCGATCGGGCGCGCGGTTCAAGCGCTCGTCGAGGAGGCGCGAGACGTGCGTCAGCCGCCTCAAACCGGCCTCGCCGAGGCTGGTCGTGAACCCCATCTTCAGCATCAGCGAGGGAAGCACCGAGACGAGATTGGCATTGCCGCAACGCTCGCCGAGGCCGTTGAGGGTGCCCTGCACCTGCCGCGCGCCCGCGCGCACGGCGGCAAGCGAGTTCGCAACCGCGTTCTCGGTGTCGTTGTGGCAATGGATGCCGAGGCGGTCGCCGGGCACCAGGCGCATGACCTCGCCCACGATCCGCTCAACCTCGTCCGGCAGCGCGCCGCCGTTGGTGTCGCAGAGCACGATCCAGCGCGCGCCCGCGGCGTGTGCCGCCTTGACGCAATCGAGCGCATAGGTGCGGTTCGCCTTGTAGCCGTCGAAGAAATGCTCGGCGTCGAAGATCACCTCGTCGAGCCGGCCGCGGAGATGCGCGATCGACTCCGCGATCATGTCGACGTTCTCCGGCAACTCCGCGCCGAGCGCCACCTTGACGTGGAAGTCCCAGGTCTTGCCGACGAGCGTCGCGACCTTGGCGCCGCTCGCCAGCGTCGCCGTGAGACCGGGGTCGTTCGCAGCGCTCCGACCCGAGCGTCGCGTCATCCCGAAGGCCGCGAGCCGCGCATGCTTGAGGCTCGGCGGGCTCGCGAAAAACGCGTCGTCGGTCGGATTCGCGCCGGGCCAACCGCCCTCGACATAGTCGATACCGAGGAGATCGAGCTCCCGCGCCAGCGCCGCCTTGTCCGCCGCCGAGAAATCAACCCCCGTCGTCTGCGCCCCGTCGCGCAGCGTGGTGTCGTAGATCGAGATGCGCTCGGTCATGGCACGCACAGTCCTTGCGTGTGCTCACACTCTCTCTTCCCGTCATGGCCGGGCTTGTCCCGGCCATCCACGACTTTGTTTGTCGCCGATGAAGACGTGGATACCCGGGTCAAGCCCGGGCATGACGGAAGGAATGATGGCCACGTCTGAGTCATCTCAGCTCGCCCGCCGCCAGAGCGTGGTGCCGTCGGGCCTGTCTTCGAGGAGGATGCCCTTGAGCGCGAGGTCCGTGCGGATGCGGTCGGCCTCGGCGAAGTTCCTGGCCTTGCGCGCGGCATTGCGGGCGGTGATCAGGCTCTCGATCTCGCCGGTCTCCTGCTGCGCGCCTCCGCGCAGCCAGGCCTCAGGATCCTGCTGCAGCATTCCGAGCACGCATCCGCCCGCGAGAAGTGCGCCCTTGAGCCGAGCCTGCTCTTCGCCATCGTTCGCCTTGTTGAGCGCGGTGAGCAGCTTGTGGAGTTCCGTCAGCGCCTCCGGCGTATTGAGATCGTCCTCGAGCGCCGCACGCACGGGGTTGGCTAGATTGCTTCCGACCGTCGGCGCCACGTCCTCCACGCTTCGCAGCGCTAGATAGTATCGGTCGAGCGTCTGCTTCGCCTGCTGCAACCGCTCGGCGGTGAAGTCGATGGGATCGCGATAATGCGCGGTCAGCATCGCGTAGCGCGCGGCCTCGCCCGGCGCCTGCGCCAGCACGTCGCGGATGGTGCGGAAGTTGCCGAGCGATTTCGACATCTTCTCGCCCTCGAAATTGACGAAGGCGTTGTGCATCC
This sequence comes from Allostellaceae bacterium, assembly GCA_035280245.1. Lineage (GTDB taxonomy): Bacteria > Pseudomonadota > Alphaproteobacteria > ATCC43930 > CGMCC-115725 > DASZHJ01. The sequence goes on along the minus strand of DATEGF010000087.1, from coordinate 25,933 downwards.
AGTAGCGCGCCAGCGGCTTGCCGCCGTGGGCGCACTCGCTCTGGGCGATCTCGTTCTCGTGGTGCGGGAAGATGAGATCGAGGCCGCCGCCGTGGATGTCGAAGGTCTCACCGAGGAAGATCTCGGCCATGGCGGAGCACTCGATGTGCCAGCCCGGCCGGCCGCGGCCCCACGGGCTCTCCCAGCCGGGAAGATCCGGGGTCGAGGGCTTCCAGAGCACGAAGTCGCCGGGATCGCGCTTGTAAGGGGCGACGTCGACCCGCGCGCCCGCCAACAGCTCGTCCTGGCTCCGGCGCGACAGCTTGCCGTAGTCCTTCATGCTGCCGACCGAGAACAGCACATGGCCCTCGGCGACGTAGGCGTGGCCGCGCTCGATCAGCGTCGTGATCAGCGCGATCATCTTGGCGACATGCTCGGTGGCGCGGGGCTGGTGGTCCGGATCGAGGTTACCGAGCGCCGCCACGTCCTCGCGGTAAGCCTTCGCCGTGCGCTCGGTCACGTCGCGGATGGTCTCGTTGTTGTCGCGAGCCGCCTTGTTGATCTTGTCGTCGATGTCCGTGATATTCCGGACATAGGTCACGTGCCCGGTGCCATACTGATGGCGCAGCAGCCGGTAGAGCACGTCGAACACGATCACCGGCCGCGCATTGCCGATATGCGCGAAGTCGTAGACGGTCGGGCCGCAGACGTACATGCGCACGCGCGCGGGGTCGAGCGGCTCGAAGACTTCCTTCCGGCGGGTAAGCGTGTTGTAGAGCGTGAGCGGCACGAGGGCGTCTCATTCGGTATGATCTGGGACGCCGAGGGGTAACAGATTCCGTCCCAGGGGTCCACGACCCCCATGGAAACGTCGCCCGATGCTCAGTTGTGCGGGAAGCGGACGGATTCCAGGAAGCGGCGTGCGTCGGGGTCGCGGTCCCAGCGGCTCGGGCCGAGCGCCACGCACTGATCGACGACCACGGTCGCGCCTTCGACGCGAACGTAGAGCCGCACCTTCGCGGACTGCGCCTTGGGCTCGGCCGTGCTCGGGGGCACCGTGATCACGAACTCCGAAGCTTGCACGTCGCCGATGGCGAAGCGCCGCTCGTCGGCGACCCGGCCGGAGACCTCGGCGGCGAGACTATCGCGCGCGCGATTGAGCAGGTCGATCACCGCGGTGCCGCGCGCGACATAGCCGCGCGGATAGACCGTGTGGGTGACGGAGTATTGGACCTCGCCGATCTTGAGCTGCGCGGTCTTCGCCCTGACGCCGTCGCGGTCGACGCCGTCCTCGGTCACCGTAGGCTTGCCTGGCGTCGACACCGCGACATCCGTGCCCGGCAGACTGAACTCCTGCCACGCTTCGGTTGCCGTCGCGGCAGGAACCGCGACGGCGACGCTTATCAGCAATCCGAGGAGGGCTGCGACTTTCATAGGGCCAGAAACGGGTCCGCCGCATGAGCGGCGATCGCTCAGGCGGGTTTGCCTTGCAAGCGATGTAGCGCGCGGTCGCGGCCGATCAAAGGGAGCAAATTTCGGAGCTCGGGGCCCTGCTCGCGGCCGGTGAGCGCCAGACGGAGCGGATGGAAGAGCGCCCTGCCCTTGCGTCCCGCCGCGGGCGCCAGCCGATCGGTCCAGCTCTTCCAGGTCGTGGCATCGAAGGGCGCTGGCGGCAGGAGCGCCGCGGCCTGACTGAGGAACGCCGCATCCTCCGCGGGAATCATCGGTGCGATCTCGCCCGCGCAGACCTGCCACCAGATCGCCGCGTCCTCGACGCGCGCGAGATTGGGACGCACCGCCTCCCAGAATTCGCGCGTGGCGCCCGCCGGCAGCCGCGCAGTGACCGCGTCGAACGGTATCTGATGCAGCAGCTTCGCGTTGAGCGCGCCGAGATCGGCCGGATCGAGATGTGGCTGCGCGCGGCCGAACTTCTTGATGTCGAATTCGCGGATCAGCGTCGCGAGATCGAGGCGCGGCTCGACCGAGTCCGAGGTGCCGAGCTTCGCGAGCAGGCTGTTCACCGCCATGGGCTCGATCCCGCTCTCGCTAAGCGAGGCGAGGCTCAAGCTATCCATGCGCTTGGAGAGCGCCTCGCCGCCCTTGCCGGTGATGAGGGACAGATGCGCGAAGCCCGGCACCCTCGCGCCCAAAGCCTCGAAGATCTGGATCTGGAAGGCGGTGTTGGTGACGTGGTCCTCGCCGCGGATCACATGGGTGATGCCGAGCTCGGCGTCGTCCACCACCGAGCTGAAGGTGTAGAGCGGCATGCCGTCGGCGCGCACCAGCACGGGGTCGCTCAAATGCGCGCCCTGGAACTCCGTGGGTCCGCGCACGAGGTCGTCCCAGGCGATCGCGCGATGCTCGAGCTTGAAGCGCCAGTGCGGCGCCTCGCCCGCCGAGGTCCGGCGCGCGATCTCCTCCTTCGAGAGCGCAAGCGCCGCGCGGTCGTAGATCCAAGGCTGGCCGCGCTGCTGCGCGAGCTTGCGCTTGAGATCGAGCTCCTCCGCGCTCTCGAAGCAGGGATAGAGCAGGCCCGCGGATTTGAGGCGCTCCGCCGCGGCGGCATAGCGCCCGAGCCGCGCCGACTGTTTGTCGAACTCGTCCCAATCGAGGCCCAGCCATTTGAGATCTGCCTCGATCCCCGCCGCGAATTCCTCTCGCGAGCGCTCGCGATCGGTATCGTCGAGCCGCAGCAGAAACCGTCCGCCGCTTTTGCGCGCAAAAAGCCAGTTCACCAGCGCGGTGCGGGCATTGCCGAGGTGGAGGCGGCCCGTGGGGCTCGGTGCGAAGCGGACTTTAGTCATTGCGGCCAAAGCACCCTCACCCTCCCATCGCCTTCCGGCGATGGGTCCCTCCCTCTCCCACGTCGTGGGCGAGGGGCAAGAATAGCCCCTCTCCCGCGCTTGGTCGGGAGAGGGAGGGACCCGGCGCGAAGCGCTGGGAGGGTGAGGGTGGCCGTGGAGTCACGACTTCACCGGCGCTCTCAGAGGCTGGCCCGCGGCGGAGATCGGACCCTGGAAGCGGTTGGTGATGGGGTAGCGGCGGTCGCGGCCGAAGGCGCGGCGGGTGATCTTGACACCGGGTGGCGCCTGGCGGCGCTTGTACTCGGCACGGTCGAGCATCAGCCAGACCCGACGCACCGTCGCCTCGTCGTGGCCGCGCGCCACGATGGCATCGACGGGCATCTCGTGCTCAATGAGGCATTCGAGGATGTCGTCGAGCACGTCATACGGCGGCAGGCTGTCGTCGTCGCGCTGGTTGGGCTTGAGCTCCGCCGAGGGCGGCTTGGTGATGACGCGCTCGGGCATGACGCGGCCCTCGGGCCCCCGCAACCCCACGGGCCGCTTCTGGTTGCGCAGCCGCGAAAGCGCAAACACCGTCATCTTGTAGACGTCCTTCAGGACCGCGTAGCCGCCGCACATGTCGCCATAGAGCGTCGCATAACCCACGGACATCTCCGACTTGTTGCCGGTCGACACCACCATCCAGCCGAACTTGTTGGAGAGCGCCATCAGCGTGATGCCGCGCGCGCGTGACTGGATGTTCTCCTCGGTGATGTCGGGCTGCTTCCCGGCGAAGGCTTCCTTCAGCATGCCGCCGAAGGCCGCCATCGCCGGCTCGATGCTGACGCTGCGGTACTCGATGCCGAGCAACTTCGCCACTGCCTCCGCGTCCTCGAGGCTGTTGCTGGACGTGTAGGGCGACGGCATCATCACCGCGTGGACTTTCTCGGCCCCGAGCGCATCGACCGCGATCGCCGCGGTGAGCGCGCTGTCGATACCGCCCGAGAGCCCCAGCACGACGCCGGGGAATCGGTTCTTCTCGACGTAGTCTTTGAGGCCGAGCACGAGCGCGTGGTAGATCGCCTCGGGCCCATCGCTGGGCGCCGTCGTGGTGCCCTGATCGATGGTCCAGCGCCCGCTCTCGCGACGCCACTGCGTCGTCAGCACGACCTCGCGCCAGTCCGGCGCCTGCGCCCGCAGCCCGCAATCGGCATCGAGCGCGAACGAGGCGCCGTCGTAGACCACCTCATCCTGGCCGCAGACCTGGTTCACATAGAGGAGCGGCAACCCGGTCTCCTTGATCCGCTCCACCGCGAGCGAGAGGCGCTGGTCGCGCTTGTCGGTCTCGAAGGGCGAGCCGTTGATCACGAGCAAAAGCTCGGCGCCCGATTCCTGCAGGGTCTCGGCGACGTCGGGGAACCACATGTCTTCGCAGACCATGACACCGAGCCGCACGCCGCGGAACGCCATCGGGCCCGGCGCGGGTCCCGCCGCGAAGACGCGCTTCTCGTCGAAGACGCCGTAATTTGGCAGCTCGTGCTTGAAACGCACGCTCGCGACCCGGCCGCCCTCGAGCAGCACCGCCGAGTTATAGACCTTGCCGTCCTGGCCCCAGGGCGAGCCCACGATCATGCCCGGCCCGTCGCGCGTCACTGCCGCAAGCTCCTCGACCGCGGCCTCACAAGCCGCCACGAACGCGGGCTTCAGCACGAGATCCTCCGGCTGATAGCCGGAGACGCACAGCTCGGTCGCGACCATCAGATCGGCGCCCTGACGCGCGGCCTCCGCATGGGCGTCGCGAAGCTTACGCGCGTTGTGTGCGATATCCCCCACCATAGGGTCGAGCTGCGCGATGGCGATGGCGAGGCGGTCCATGGGTAAAGCTCTCAGTTGTCAGCTTTCAGCCGTCAGCTTAGCGTAGCCGAGGCCTTATCCTCAATTTATGTATAATGGCGATAAAACGCCATGCCGCCAAGGTAAACCAGCCTTTCAAGGCTCGCACGGCTGAAAAGCTGATGGCTGATGGCTGATGGCTGATGGCTGAAAGCTAAACGGCGACCTGAAGTTCCCGCGACTCCATCACACGCTCCGGCGGGAAGGCGATGCGGACTCGAGTGCCCTGCCCGAGCGCGCTCTCGATCTCCATGTGGGCGCCATGGAGGTCGGCCAGCGACTTCACCAGCGGGAGACCGAGGCCGGTGCCATCGTGGCGCCGCGTGTATTCGTTCGCGACCTGACCGAAGGGCGTGAGCGCGATCGCGAGATGCTCAGGCGACATGCCGATGCCGGTATCGGCGACCATGAGCTCGAGCCCGCCATCCCTGGTGCGGTCGGTGCGCACCGCGATCCGGCCGCCGCCCGGCGTGAATTTGATCGAGTTCGAGAGCAGGTTGAGGAGGATGTGGCGGATCGAGCGCTGATCGGCGCGGAGCGCCGGCAAGCCGGGTGTGACCTCTCGATCGAGCGCCACCTGGCCTTGACGCGCCCGCTCGGCGACGAAGCGCACTGCGCCCGCGATCTGCTCGCCGAGGTCGATCGCCTCCTCGAACAGCACCATCTTGCCATCCTCGATCTTCGCCATATCGAGGATGTCGTTGATCACCGCCAGCAGGTTCTGGCCGCTGACGTGGATGTCCTCGGCGTATTCCCGGTATTTCACGGGCTGCAGCGGCCCGAGGCTCTGGTTTCGGATCAGGTCGGAGAACCCGATGATGGCGTTGAGTGGCGTTCTGAGCTCGTGGCTCATGATCGCAAGGAAGCGGGACTTGCTGCGGTTGGCGCTCTCGGCGGCGTGGCGGGCCTCCTCCGCCTCGCGGTTGCGCCGCTCCGTGCGCACGAGGTTGAGCTGTAGCAGCGACAAGGCCGTGGCAACGCCGGCGTAGCGTCCCGCGGTGGTCACGATGAAGCCGCGCAGCAGCGCCGAGGGGTTCTCGGTCGCGATCAGGCTCTCGAGCGCTTCCACCTGCACGCTGCTCTCCACCACGAGCGGCGCCGCGTCCATCAGCGCGGTGATCGGCTTCTGCGCATAGAGCGCGCGGCCATAGTCGTGCGCGAGGCGCATGGTGAGGTCGTGCCGGTTCACGAGGCCGACGGGCATGTCGCCGTCAACGACCGGAACCGCGATCAGCTCCGCGTCGCCGCGGAAGCGGTCGTAGACCACCGCGCATCGCATGTCCGGCGTGACCGGCGTCACCCGAGCCATGACGGACGCCAGGCGGTCGTCGCCCAGGATTGGAGCTCGTGAGATGCGTGTGCCCGCCAGCGGCATGGGGGTAACCCTTCGTTGCGGAGCCTTTTAACAAGTAAAGGGTTAAGGCATTCTTGTCTGTCCAATAGAATCTCCAATAGGTCACCGACATACAGCCTCAAATACATGGGATTTAAAGTCTTGCTCGCGGCGATGAGCCAAGTATTACATTACGATTACAGTTATATTACATGTGGAGACCGCGTCCTTGTCCGCAGGCGGGAAAGCCCCGATGCTTGCGAGCAATCGAGCCCTCTGAGAGGAGCCCTGCATGGCGACCATCACTCCCTTGAAGACCTCCCGACAGCCCGCGGACGAGCGGCAGCTCCGCGTCGATCTCGCGGCGGCATTCCGGATGGCGGCGATGCTCGGCTGGCATGAGGGCGTGGCGAACCACTTCAGCGCGGCGGTCTCGCCCGACGGCAAGAAATTCCTGATGAACCCGTGCCGGCGTCATTTCTCGCGCATCAAGGCGAGCGATCTGCTGCTCCTAAATGCCGACGATCCCGACACTTTGAAGCGCCCCGTCACGCCCGATCCCGCGGGCTGGTGCATTCACGGCACGCTGCACGCGGGTGCGCCACAGGCGCGCGTCATCCTGCATCTCCATCCGCCCTATGCGACGGCGGTCTCTTGCCTCGCCGATCCCGAGATCAAGGCGATCGACCAGACCACCGCGCGCTACTACAACCGCGTCGCAATCGACCTCGAATTCGGCGGCATCGCAGACAACATGGCCGAGGGCCGGCGCCTCCTGGGCGTGCTCGGCAACCGGAAGTGGATGATGATGGGCGGCCATGGCGTGCTGGTGGCGGGTGAGACCGTCGCCGAGGCCTATCACGACCTCTATTACCTCGAGCGCGCCTGCCAAACCCTGACGCTCGCCCGCGCGAACGGCATGCCGCTCAACCTGCTGCCGCACGAGGTCGCCGAGCGCACGGCCGAGGGCTGGACGAAATACACAGCGTCCGCCCACGCGCATTTCGCGGAGATGAAAGCGATCCTCGACGAGAAGGACCCGAGCTACGCGGAGTAGCCCGGGTCCTCAGTGAAATCGAGTCAGTCGTCCGCGGCGGCCAGCTCTGCCACCAGCACCTTGCCCTTCGTCTCCGGGCCGATCAGGAGCGCGATCACGAAGACGATCGCGGCGCCCGAGGTCGAGATCAGCATGGGGACCGCGAAGCCCAGCGGCTGACCCGCGGCGAGCCACGCCAGCACCGGCGCGGTGAAGCCCGCCCAGATCGCGCCCTGGTGATAGCAGAACCCCGAGGCGGTCGCGCGCACCTCCGTCGGAAAACGCTCGGAGAGATAGCTCGGATTCTGGCCGTAGATCGCACCCAGGAAGGCGCCCTGCAAGATGAAGGCACCGGAGGTGAGCGCATAGGAATCCGAGAACAGGTAGAAGGGCGTGATGAAGAGCCCGATCGCCGCCGGGATGATCATCGCCCAGCGCCGGCCGAGCGTGTCCGCGACATAGCCCCAGAAGCCGCTCGCGAAGAACGCCACCAGATTCGCGAAGGCGATGGGCATCGCGGTCATCGCGGCGCTGAGATGCAGATCCTTCTGCAGATGCGTCGCGAACATGCCGTAGACCGAGTAGTAGACGATGAAGCCGCTCGCCATCCAAAGGCAGGCCGTGATCGTGTTCGGCAGCACCTTCAGGCGGAAGATGTCGAAGAGCGGCGCGCGGACCTCCTTCTGCTGCTCGCGCTGCAGCCGGCGGTTCTCCAGCCAGACCTCCGGTTCCTTGATGTACCGGCGGATCCAGAGCACCACCAACGCCGGTAGCACGCCCATGATCAACAGGCCGCGCCAGCCGATCGAGTCATAGAGCAACCCATAGGCCACGCTCGAGGCCAGGAAGCCCAGGCTCCAGGAGCCCTGGAGCACGCCGCTCATGAAGCCGCGGGAGCGCGCGGGCCAGGATTCCATCGCAAGCGCGGCGCCCGCCGGCCACTCCGCGCCCATGCCGATCCCAAGCGCCGCGCGGAACAGGAACAGAAGCCAGAAGCTCGGCGCCAGGCCCGCGGCGAAATTCGCGAGCGAGTACCAGAGGATCGAGATCATCAGCGGCTTCTTGCGGCCGATCCGGTCGGCGAGCCAGCCGGAGCCGACGGCCCCCACGAGGCGGAGCCACAGCGTCACCGTGAAGACCGCCGTCACCGCCACCAGCGGCACGCCGAAGCCCTCGGCGATCGGCACCATGATCAGCAGGAAGATCGTGAAGTCGAAAGCGTCGAGCGTCCAGCCGAGCCAGGCCGCCACCCAGGCAAGCCACTGATCCTTGGTCGGCTCCTTCCACCAGGCAAGGTCATGAGTCGCAGTCGTGGATACGGCCATCTGAGTCCTCCCTTGCTCAATGTTGTGTTTGATTGAAGCAAGGTGCTCGCGAGGCCCGCCGGTAACCGGCGCGATTCACGTCACACTGTCAGGTGCTTGCGAGTTCGAGTCCCCGAGGTGCGCCTCCCAATTGGTGCGTCCGCGCGGGCCGTCACCAATAGGCGCCCGGTTTCAGGTGCCCGCAACTAAATTCGCGGTGACCGCAAGCGAGCCCCAAAAGGTCACCGCGCCCCTACTCCGCACCGTCCTTGCGCTTCCTGATCAGGAACTCGCGGCCGACTTTGACCAACGGCTTGCCGTCGTAGGCGACGATGTCGGCCGTCGCGTAGGTCTCGCTCCAGAGCTCCGGCAGGTATGAGCCGGTGCCGACCACGTCGATGGGCGCCTCGGCAGCCGCCATCATGCGGCACTTCGCGGGGGCGAAGCCGGAGCTTGCGACGATCTTCACGTTGCGGAAGCCGGCGGCGTCGAGGTTCTGGCGGAGGTGCCAGACCGCCGCCGCGCTGACACCGGTACCGACGAGGTAGCGCAGCTCCGCCTCGGTGCGGTAGCCACGGATCGACTTCGGCGTGTGGCGCTCGAGCACGTCGTAGGAGCGCGCAAGGTCGAGGCCCTCGACATAGCGGCCGCCATGCGTATCGAGCCGGAGCGCCAGCTCGCCCTTTGCCGCGAGCTCCGGAAACCGCGCGCACACGCCGAGCGAGTCCGTGATCTCCTTGGCAAAGTAATCGACCAGCACGGTCATGGGCTCGTGCGGGAAGGTCTCGCGGAACATTTCGGCCGCGCGCACCGTCGAGCCCGCGTAGCCGATCAGGGCGTGCGGCATGGTCCCGCGTCCCTTGTCATTGCCGAAGTAGGAGGCGGTGGCGTCCGTCGCATTGGCCACGAAGCCCACCGCGCCTACCTCGCGCTTCGCCGCGGCCGAGCCCACCGCCGCCGCATAGGCCATCATCTCCGCCATCTCGGCACCGGCGCAGTGCCGCGCATCCATCGCGAGGAATGCGGTCTTCGGCAGGTCCACGCACATGTTGTAGGCGTTATAGGCGGCGACGCAGGGCGCGCCCAGTTTCTGCAGATAGAGTGTCTCCAGATCGACCAGGTGCAGCAGCGAGCCCGTGAGGTAAATCATCGGCTCGCCCGCGCCCACCCAGTCGCCTTCCTGGTACATCATCTCGATCTCGAAGCGCGTGCCGCGCTCCTTCTGCATCTGCTCCAGGAAGTCTAGCATGATCCTGGGTGTGCAGATCACCGGCCGGCGCAGGAAGATCGCGTAGGTGACGCGCATGTCGCCGAAGTGGCGCACCACATCTTTGGTCTTGAGGAAGTAGGCGTCGGTGAGACGCGCAACGTCGTCGGGCGAACGGGTCATTTCGACCACTCGCGAGCGCGGCTTCGTACGCTCAGGACGCGGCGGCAATCTTCCGCTCTTGACCCGCGCGCTTCTTCTTGAGCGCCTCGGCGAGCCAGAAGGCGAGCTCCAGCGCCTGACTCGCGTTGAGCCGCGGGTCGCAATGGGTGTGGTAGCGGTCGCCGAGCGCGGTCTCGGTGATCGCCTGGGCGCCGCCGATGCATTCGGTCACGTCCTGTCCGGTCATCTCGAAGTGGACACCACCGGCATAGGTGCCCTCGGCCTCGTGCACCGCGAAGAAGCCGCGCACCTCCGCCATGATCCGGTCGACCATGCGGGTCTTGTACCCGGTGGAGGAAGTCACGGTGTTGCCGTGCATGGGATCGCAGCACCAGACCACCTTGCGGCCCTCGCGCTCGACAGCGCGGATCAAGGCCGGCAGGTTCTTCTCGACCTTGTCCGCGCCCATGCGCGCGATCAGGGTGAGCCGGCCCGGCTCGTTCTCTGGATTGAGCACGTCGACCAGCTTGAGCAAGTCGGAGGGATCGAGGCTCGGCCCGCACTTCATGCCGATGGGGTTCTTGACGCCGCGCAGGAACTCGACATGCGCGCCGTTGGTCTGCCGCGTGCGGTCGCCGATCCAGAGCATGTGCGCGGAGCAGTCGTACCAGTCGCCCGTCGTGGAATCGACGCGGGTCAGCGCCTGCTCGTAGGGCAGCAGCAGCGCCTCGTGCGAGGTGAAGAAATCGGTCTCGCGGATCTGCGGCGTCGTCTCGGAGGTCAAGCCCACCGCCGCCATGAACTCGAGCGTCTCGGTCAGGCGCTCCGCCAACTCCTTGTAGCGGTCGCCCGCGGGGCTCGCGGCGACGAAGCCCTGGTTCCAGGTGTGGACGCGATGGAGATCGGCGTAGCCGCCTTGCGCGAAGGCGCGCAGCAGATTGAGTGTCGCCGCGGACTGGTTGAAGGCCTGCACCATCCGCTGCGGATCGGGCCGGCGCGCCGCCTCCGAGAATTCCATGCCGTTGATGATGTCGCCGCGGTAGGACGCGAGTGTCACGCCATTCTGCGTCTCGGTATCGGCGGAGCGGGGCTTCGCGAACTGGCCCGCCATGCGGCTCACCTTCACCACCGGGCAGGTCGCACCGAAGGTCAGCACCACCGCCATCTGCAAGAGCACGCGGAAGGTGTCGCGGATGTTGTTCGGGTGGAACTCGGCAAAGCTCTCGGCGCAATCGCCGCCTTGGAGGAGGAACGACCGGCCCTCGGCGACCGCGCCGAGCGCGCGCTTCAGGCGCCGCGCCTCACCGGCGAAGACCAGCGGCGGGTAGGTGCGCAGGAGCTTCTCGGTGGACTCCAGCGCTACCTGATCCGGATACTCCGGAACCTGCCGGATCGGCATGCTCCGCCAGCTATCGAGACTCCATTTCGTCTGCGTCATAGCCGCCTCTCACCCGCGAGCCCGCGCCCGCGGAAACCGATGGCTATACCGCGATTGGCCGGGCGATGCCAAGGGTAGCCGCCGTTTGGTGCTATCGGGGCCTAAGGCCGACCAGCAACAGCGCGTCAAGCCCGGCGGCTGCCAGGCCGAGCGGCTAACTGGGATTCGGCTTTGCCGGCTCGGCCTGAGCGACGTCGGCGCGCAATCCCTTTAGCTCGTCGCGGATCGCCTCGAGGCTGCGGCAGGCGCTCTGCATCAGCGTGATGAGTTCAAGAAAACCGACGCCGAGGATGACGATGGCCACTAGCTGGAACCAGTGATCGGCGATCCAATTCAGCATGGCGTCCCCTTGAGATGGCCTTATTGGGCGCGCATTCGGAACGACTATACAGCAACGGCCGTCGGCTGCGGATACGGGAGTTCACTCGTCTCGCGCAGGCTCCGCCTCGGCGTCGTAGCGCACCTGGAGCACCACGAACCATCGGTACCGCTGGTCCAGCACGGGCTCGCCGGGATTGCCCAGCGTGCCGCGCTCGGTGATCGGCACGTGGGTCAGCCGCACGGCGTCCTCGACATTGCCGCCGACGATGTCGAGCGTGCCGGGCGCCACGCTCACCACGATCCCGCAATGGCCGGGCCATAGATACGGGGTCGGCAGGTCACGGAAGGTGATGTCGGCGGCGTGATAGCGGCCGCGGCAGATGAGGTCGCCGGGCTTGGGCGCGTAGGCATCGGGCGGCTCGGCGCGCAGGATCGGCGAGCGGCCCGCCGCCGCGGCGTTCACGTAGGTCGCGTGGTTCGGCGCATAAGGGAACCGCTCGCCGGCGCCCGCGATCCGCATGACGTAGGAGATGAAGGCCGCGGACCACGCGTAGCGCTCGTCGTCGGTGAACGGGAACACGTCGCCGCGCTCGTCGTGCTTGCCGCTCCAGGCGGCAGCGCTCTCGCTCGGGCTCTGCCCGAGCCACCAATATTCGCCGACGCGCTGCCAGAGCCCCGGGAGCCGCTCTGGCTTCTCCAGCGGCGACCCCGCCTCCGACCCCTCAAGCGAGGGATCGTCGATCGGCGACCCGAAGAGCCGCCACTCCCGCAGCGCGACCGCCACTGCATTCGCTCGCACGAACGGCTCATAAGGCTTCGCCGCGAACGGCGGCACGCGGCTGGGTGCCGGTGCGGCACAGGCGGTGAGGAAAAGTGCGCAAGAGAGAAGGATGGCGGCTCGACTCCATTGACTTCGATGCGGAGACCGCAGGGAGTGCCCCTCGCCCACGGAGTGGGAGAGGGAGGGACCCGTTGCGCAGCAACGGGAGGGTGAGGGCCGCGGCCCTACCCTCACCCTCCCAGCGCTTCGCGCTGGGCCCCTCCCTCTCCCGCTGAACGCGGTAGAGGGGCTTATCCGGACCTCCGCGGATTTTTTCATCAATGCAGCTTCACCACGGGCTCGGTGCGGCGGGTGATGAGGCGCGCGAGCGTGTCGAGCGCGACCTTCGTGAAGCCGTGGAGCGCCAATTCGTGGAGCTTGTAGAGCGAGACATACATGACGCGCGCGAACAGGCCTTGAACCAGGATGCTGCCGCCGATGAGCTTGCCCATCAAGCTCCCGACCGTGCTGTAGTGGCCGAGCGAGACCAGCGAGCCGAAATCGCGGTACTGATAGGGCCGTGGCGTCTCGCCTCCGAGATAGCGCGGCAGCTCGCGCGCGAGATGTGACGCCTGCTGATGCGCCGCCTGCGCGCGCGGCGGTACGGTCCCGGTGGTGCCGAGCCATGGCGCCGCGGCGCAATCGCCGAAGGCGAAGACGCGGTCGTCCCGCGTCGTCTGCAAGGTCGGCCGCACCACCAGCTGATTGGACCGATTGCTCTCGAGCCCATCCAATTCCTTGAGAAAGGCGGGCGCCTTCACACCGGCAGCCCAGACCACCAGCTCCGCTGGAATCCTTCGGCCGTCGGCAAGCTGCACGCCGTCCGCCATCACCTCGGCGACACGTGCGCCCGTCAGCACGTCGATCTTGAGATCGCGCAGGAGATCCTGGGTCGCGAGCGCGATGCGCTCCGGCAGCGCCGGCAGGATGCGCGGGGCCGCCTCGACGATGGTGAGCCTCACGTCCTTGTCGGGATCGATGCGGTCGAGGCCGTAGGCGACGAGCTCGCGCGTGGTCTTGTGGAGCTCCGCCGCGAGCTCGACGCCGGTGGCGCCCGCGCCGACGATGGCGACATTGAGCTGCTCGGGACGAAGGGGCTCCGTCTGCGCCTGCGCGCGCATGCAGGCGTTGATCAGCCGACGGTGGAAGCGCGCGGCTTCCTCGGGCGTGTCCAGCATGCAGGCATGCTCCGCCGCGCCCGGCGTCCCGAAATCGTTGGTGACGCCGCCCACCGCTAGCAACAGCACGTCGTAGCCCTCGGTGCGCGCGGGCGTCACCTCGGCGCCGTCCTCGTCGTGAACCGGTGCGACCCGTACTTCGCGCTTCTCGCGATCGAGTCCCACCACCTCACCGACGCGATAGCGGAAATGGTGCCAGTGGGACTGCGCGAGAAAGTCGAGCTCGTGTCGCCCCACGTCCATGCTCCCGGCGGCAACCTCGTGCAGCAACGGCTTCCAGAGATGGACGCGGGCCTTGTCGATGAGAGTGATCACAGCGCGGCCGCGGCGGCCCAGCCGGTCGCCGAGCCGGGTCGCAAGCTCGAGGCCGCCGGCGCCGCCGCCCACGATCACGATGCGGGGCCGGTTATCGGTTGGCTCTGCCATGGCGCGTCCAACTCCCAGGCGAAACGACGAGCATCGTAAACAATTTCTTAACCGGTTGGGCGGAGGCTGGCGCACGCAGTGATTTCCCGCGGAAGCGCTTGGTCGCGCTTTCTTTTTCGCGAGGCTTCCGGATGTCCGCCATCGAGCAACGGGTGCGAGCCGAACAGCTCCGCATGCTCTTGAGGTCGCCGGTCTCCGTCGTGGGATCGGCGCTGACGGTGGCGTTCTCCGCGGTCGTGCTCTGGGACCAGATCGACCGTGGCCTGCTGGTGGGCTGGACGGGCGCCAGCCTGGCGTGGCTCGGGTTTCGCGCGCTGCTCTGGCTCCGGCTCCGCCGTCACACGGCCGACGACGCCATGATCGGGCGCTGGGCGCGGCCCGCGATCGGCATCATGGCGGTAAGCGGCCTACTCTGGGGCCTGTTCGGCGCCGCGTTCTATCTGCCCGTGAGTGAGCCCGAGATCTCCGCCTTCATGATCCTGGCGGTCGCCAGCATGCTCGCGGGCGGTGCCTTCATGTATGCGGCCTATTCGCCGGCCTACAACGCTTTTCTTATCTGCTGCACTGTGCCGATTGCGCTCGCGGCGTTGGCGCACGCGACGCGCAGCTCCATGGTGTTTGCGCTGATGACGCTTACCTATCTCGTATTCATGCTGGCGATGGGGCGGACGATGAGCGCGAGCATCGTCAAGATGATCGGCCTGCGCTTCGCAAACGCCGACCTCATCGCCAAGCTGCGCCAGGCGAAGGAGACCGCGGAGATCGCGAGCCGCGTCAAGTCGGAGTTCCTCGCGACCATGAGCCACGAGCTCCGTACGCCGCTCAATGCCGTGCTGGGCTTCTCCGAGATGATCCGCCAAGGTGCCGTGGGCCCGATCGACGCGAAGTATCAGGGCTACGCCGCCGACATCCATTCCTCGGGCGAGCATCTGCTGGCGCTGATCTCGGACATCCTGGACATCTCCAAGGTCGAATCAGGGCGGCTCGAAATCCACGAGGAGCGGACGCCGATCGGCGAGCTCATCCGAAAGTGCCTGCGCCTGATCGCGCCGCGCGCCGAAGAGAGCGGACTGGCGATCGCGGTGCTTCTGCCGCCCGATCTGCCGGACGCAACCGTGGACGAGGTCCGCCTAAAGCAGGCGCTGCTCAACCTGCTCTCGAATGCCGTGAAGTTCACGCCGAAGGGCGGACACGTCGAGGTCTCCGCGCGCGAGACCGAGGATGGCGCAATCGAGATCGCGGTCGCCGACGACGGCATCGGCATGCGGCCCGAGGAGGTACCGGTGGCGCTCGAGCCCTTCCGCCAGCTCGATAGCCGGCTCAATCGGCATTTCGAAGGCACCGGCCTCGGCCTGCCGCTCGCGAAACGCCTGATCGAGCTCCACAGCGGCAGCCTCGCGATCGAGACCGCTCTCGAGCGCGGCACCCGCGTCACCTTGCGCCTGCCGCCCGAGCGTGTCCTCCGCCGCGCGCCCGCACCCCTCAGCGCCAGCGCCGCCGATTAGTCGTTTTGAACCACCAAGGCACCAAGAACACCAAGGCATCGAGACTGCCGCGAATTGCGAGACACCTTGGTGTCTTGGTGCCTTGGTGGTTCAATTTTTTATGATTGCCGCTCCGCGGCCAACTCGGACTGCGTGACGTCGGCCCTTCTGTGGTGAAGCCGCGTCAGTTCGCCGCGAGGTCGGCTTTGGGCTCGGGGATCTTGTCGCGCATGGTCACGAACTCCTCGGCCGCGGTCGGATGGATGCCGATCGTGCGGTCGAACTGGCGCTTGGTGGCGCCGCATTGGAGCGCGATGGCGAGGCCCTGGGTGATCTCCGGCGCATCGCGGCCCACCATGTGACAACCGAGCACGCGGTCGGTCTTGCGATCGACCACCAGCTTCATCATCGTCCGCTCGTGTCGGCCCGAGAGCGTCCCTTTCATCGGCCGGAAGCGCGTGCGATAGACGTCGACCGGCCCCATCTTCTCGCGCGCGACATGCTCTGGCAGGCCCACCGTGCCCACCGGCGGTTGGCTGAACACGGCGGTCGCCACGTTGTGGTGATCGACGGTCATCGGGTTCTTGTTGAAGAGCGTCTCGGCGATCGCGCGGCCCTCGGCGATCGCGACCGGTGTCAGGTTCAGGCGGTCGGTCACGTCGCCGATCGCATAGATGTGCGGCACCGAGGTGCGCTGCTCCGGGTCGACCGCGACGGCACCGGCGTGGGTGAGCCTCACGCCGAGCTCTTCGAGCCCGAGATTGCGCGTGATCGGCTTCCGGCCCGTGGCAAAGAGGATCGCGTCGGCCGAGATCGTCGTCCCGTCCGTGAGCGTTGCCGCCAGTTCGGCGTTTTTCTTGTCGATCCGCTTGACGTGCGTGTGGGCGCGGATCTTGATGCCGCGCGTCGTCATCTCCTCGGTGAGCGCCACGCGGACGTCGTGATCGAAATGCCGCAGCACATGCTCCGCGCGGATCGCGATTGTGACCTTGGAGCCGAGCGTTCCGAAGATCCCCGCGAACTCCACCGCGATATAGCCTCCGCCCACGATCAGCACGCGCTTTGGCAGCGTCTTGAGGTCGAGCGCCTCGTCCGAGCTGATCGCGTGCTCGATGCCGGGAACGTCCAGCATCTCCGGGTGTGCGCCGGTCGCGATCATGATGTTCGCGGCCGTGTGCCGCTTGCCATTGACCTCGACCGTGTGCCGATCGACGAGCTTCGCATGCCCCTCGAAGATCTGAACGTTGGAGCCTTTGAGCAGGTTCACGTAGATGCCGTGCAGCCGGTCGAGCTCCTTGTCCTTGGCGGCGATGAGCCGTCCCCAGTCGAAGCGGCGCTCGCCCAGGCTCCAACCGAAGCCCGCGGAATCCTCGAAGGCGTCCGCGAACTCGGCACCGTAGACCAGCAGCTTCTTTGGCACGCAGCCCCGGAGCACGCAGGTGCCGCCGACGCGCACGGACTCGGCGATCCCCACCTTGGCGCCATAGGAGCCCGCGCGCCGCGAGCCCGCGACGCCGCCGGAGCCCGCGCCGATGGTGAAGAGATCGAAATCGAACCGGGCCATGCGCCCTCTCCTTCCAATCCTCACCGAGTGTTGCCCAGCACGCGGCAAAACGGTAGGGGATGCCTGGATATCGGATCGAGCCCGCTCATGCCCACCGCACCCGGCGCAGCCCTGCCATGCAGGAGGGCGGCGTGACCCCGCAAGAGTTGCAAGCCCGCGTGCTCTATCGCGACGGCAGCATTCTCGTGATCGACAAGCCCGCGGGACTTGCGGTGCATCCGGGACCGAGCACGCCCGAGAGCCTGGAGCGCCATCTGCCGGCGCTGCGCTTCGGCATCCGCGAGGTGCCGCGGCTCGTGCATCGCCTCGATCGCGACACCAGCGGCTGCCTGGTGCTCGCGCGCCACGCGCGCGGTGCCAGCAAGCTGGGCCGGCTTTTCTCCTCGGCCGCGGTCAAGAAGATCTACTGGGCGATCGTCGAGGGCGCACCGCCGCCCGAGGGCGTGATCGATCGGCCGCTCCGCAAGATCACCCGCAAGGACGGTTGGCACATGGCGCCCGATCCCGCGGGCCAGAGCGCGGTCACGCGTTATCGCATGCTCGGATCGGGCAACGGAATTACCTGGCTCGAGCTCGCGCCCGAGACCGGCCGCACCCATCAGCTCCGCGTCCACTGTGCCGCCGAGGGATTTCCGGTGCTCGGCGATCCCGTCTACGGCCGCGACGCGGCGACGCGCGTGCCGCTCCACCTGCACGCGCGCTCGATCACGATTCCGCTCGGCGGCGACCGGCCGCCCATCACCGTCACGGCGGAGCCGCCGGAGCATATGTTCAGATTTCTCAGGGAGTGCGGCTATAAACCCCTCTCCGCCGCGATAGCGGGGGAGAGGGAGGGGCCCAATCGCTCGGCAGAGCGATTGGGAGGGTGAGGTGGGACGACGACATTGCGCCGCGTGGCACACCAAGCCGAGCCTCACGGTCAAGGATCTGCAACGCGCCAGGGCCCGCTAGTAGAAGACGCCGTAGACGACGTCCTCGACTTCGCCGGTGTGCAGGTTCACCAGCAGCAGATCCGGGCCGAAGCGTACCCAGGAATAACCGGGCAACGGCGCCTCGAGCCCCAGCGCGGCCCAGCCGCCGTAGTAGTAGCTCGGGCCGAACAGGATCGGCGGCAATCGGATGCCGATCGTCCAGTGGCGATAGTGCCAACCCCGCGGATAGGCATAAGCGGGCCCGCGAACGCGCCCGAACCAGCTTCCCCGATGGTAGAACTGATTCGGCCCGGGCGGCCGAGGACGCACCACTTGCGGCGGCCGGTGCCCGGGCTTGCCGACCGAAGGCTTTCCGGGTTTCCCCGGCTTTCCAGCGTGGGGCGGCCGCGGGTGATGGGGCTTATGTGGGGGCTTGCCGGGCTTCGTCGGCTGCACCCCGGGTTTGCCGGGCTTGCCCGGCTTCACCGTGGGCTTGTGCGGCTTCGCCGGTTTGTGCGGCCGCTTGGCGCCGGGCTTTGCCGCGCCGGCTTTGTTGGTTTGATCGGATTGAGGATTGGATTGCGCGAGTGATAGCGAAGGGCACAACAAGATCAGCGCCGCCGCGACAACCAGTCCCCGCTTGGTGATTCGCCGATTCATCGGCTGCTCCCCCTGCAACGATGCGCAAGCCTCGCCGGACGCGCGTCACTCCGATCGTATTCGGCGGAGAAAGGCTAGTCCAGCGTCTGCCGGTAGCGCCTCAGCGCGATCATGGTGACGATCGCGAGGAAGATCAGCATCGGCCAGATCTGCGGCGCGATATCGGCGAGCGTGCTGCCCTTGAGCATGATGCCGCGCACGATCCGGAGCATGTGGGTCAGCGGCAGCGCCTCGCCCATGACCTGCGCCCATTGGGGCATGCCGCGGAACGGAAACAAAAACCCCGACAGCAGCATCGAGGGCAGGAAGAAGAACACGCCCATCTGCATCGCCTGCATCTGGCTTTGCGCGAGGGTCGAGAAGGTGAAGCCCACCGCCAGGTTTGCTGCGATGAACACCACGAGCGAGAGCGAGAGCAGCGTGAGGCTCCCGAGCATCGGCACGCGGAACAGAAGCTCCGACGCACCCACGATCACCACCACCTGCACGTAGCCGATCACGATGAAGGGCGCGATCTTGCCGAGCATCACCTCGAGCGGCCGCGCGGTCGTCGCGAGCAAGCTCTCCATGGTGCCGCGCTCGCGCTCGCGGGTCACCGCGATCGCCGTCATCATCACCAGCGTCATGGTGAGGATGGTGCCGATCAGCCCCGGCACGATGTTGTACTCGGTCGCGCCCTCGGGGTTGTAGCGGTTGTGCACGCGGATCTCGAAGGGCTCGGACTTGCCCGCGAGCGGCGCCAGCGGGCCCACCAGGTCGTGCATCAGCGCGGTCGAGTTGAGCTGCGCGAGCGCCGCCACGGCATTAGCAGTGGCGACGGGATCAGTGGCGTCCGCCTCGACCAGGAGCACCGGTCGCTCGCCACGCACCAGCTTTCGCGAGAAATTCTCGGGGACGATCACCACGAACTGAACGTCGCCCCGGGTGATGAGGCGATCGGCCTCGGCCTCCGTCGCGGGCTGCGCCGTCACCTTGAAGTAGTCGGAATTCTGCAGCGCCGCGACGATGCTGCGCGCCATCTCGCTGTTGTCGACTGAGACAACAGCCGTCGGCAGGTAATGCGGATCGGAGTTGATCGCGTAGCCGAACAGCACCAGCTGGATGATCGGCACGCCCACCATCATCGCGAAGGTAAGCCGGTCGCGAAACGCCTGGATGAACTCCTTGACCAGGAGCGCGCGAAAGCGCGCGAGCGAGAACCGGCCGCTCATTTCGGCGCCTCCGCGCTGGCGACGTCCATGGTGTGGATGAACACGTCCTCGAGGCTCGGTTGCACCCGCTCGACCTCGATGCCGGCCTCGCCCTTGAGGCCCGCGAGGCTCTTCTCGATGAGCGCCGCATCGACGCCGCTCACATGAAGCTCCGCGCCGAAGAGCGCCGCGGTCTCGACGCCCGGCAGCGCCTTGATCTTCGACATCAATCGATCGACCTCGGTACCTCGGACCCGCCAGGCCGCGATCCCCGCGGCGCTCACCACGTCTGACACCGTGCCATGCGCGAGCAGCCGGCCCTGCGAGATGTAGCCAATAAGCTGGCAGCGCTCCGCCTCGTCCATGTAGTGCGTGCTCACCAGCACGGTGATGCCGCCGGCGGCGAGATCGTGGATCTCGTCCCAGAACTCGCGCTGTGCCATGGGGTCGACCCCGGCGGTGGGCTCGTCGAGCAAGAGAAGTCTGGGCTTGTGCAGGACACAGCCAGCCAGCGCCAGGCGCTGCTTCCAGCCGCCGGAGAGGTGCCCCGCCAATTGCTGGGCACGCTTCTCGAGGCCGAGGCGCGCGATCGCCTCGAGGGCGCTCTCGCGCGGCCGCGCCATGCCGTAGAGCCGCGCGATGAACTCCAGGTTCTCGCGGATCGTCAGGTCCTCGTAGAGGCCGAAGCGCTGCGGCATGTAGCCGACCTCGGCCTTGATCTTTTGGGTGTCGCGCCGGATGTCGAAGCCGAGGCAAGTGCCCTCGCCTGCGTCCGGCGTCAGGAGCCCGCAGAGCATGCGGATGGTCGTGGTCTTGCCGCTGCCGTTGGGCCCGAGGAACCCGTAGATCGCGCCTTGCGGCACGTCGATCGAGAGATCCTGCACCGCCTTGAGCTCGCCGAAGGACTTGGCGAGGCCCACCGCATGGATCGCGAGCTCGGTCATGACCCCGCCGCGCGCGAGACGTCGACGGGTTGGCCGGGCCGGAGCACCTCCGGCGTCTGAACCGGCCGGGCCTCGATCATGAAGACGAGACGATTGCGGTTCTCGCGGTTGTACAGAACGGGCGGCGTGTACTCCGCCTGGGGCGAGACGAAGCGGACGATCGCAGGGATGTCGCGGGCGCAGCCGTCGCAATGAATTGTCACGCGCGCGCCGATCGGGAATTGCGCGAGCGCCTCCTGCGGCACGAAGAAGCGCACCTTGATGTTGCCGGGCGGCAGGAGCGAGACCACGGCCTGGCCCGGATTGATCATCTCGCCGGGGTTGAAATAGGTGTCGGCGACCAGTGCCGCGGTCGGCGCCTCCAGCGTCTTCTGGTCGAGCTTCCACTGCGCCTGCGCGAGCGCCGCCTGGTTCGCGGTCACGTCGCCGACGGCGGCGCGCAGCTCGTCGTCGCGACCCAGCGACATCTCTGCGACCTGGAGCTGCGCCGCGAGCTCAGCGACGCGCGCGGTCTGCTGGTCGAATGTCGCCTGGGCCTGGTCGAATTGCTGCTTGGCGAAGGCGGGAGAGCCGATGAGCTTCTTCTGCCGGTCGAGATCGAGCTGCGCCATGCGCACCTGCGCCTCGGCCTGCGCCTTCTGCGCCGCGATCACCTCGATCTCCGGCCGCCGCTTGCCCTTGGCGAGGTTCGAGAGCCGGTCCTGCGCCTGCGCCAGCAGAGCGGCCGCCTGATCGCGCGATGCCTTCTCGTCGGCCTGGTCGATCGCGAAGAGCGGCGCGCCCGCGGCGACCTGCTGGCCGCGCTCGACCGAGAGCGTGACGAGCTGCCCGCCCACGGTCGGCGACACCAGCACGAACTCGCCCTCGACATAGCCCTGGAAGCTCGGCGGCGCCGGCGCGCTCATGAGGCCGAGCCAGACCAGCACCGCCACCAACGCCGACCAGAGGGATGAGAAGAGTTGCGACAAGGGCTGCCTCGCCGAAACGCTCGGGGTGTCAGGGGCCTGTTCGGGTCTTCGCCCGTCACCCTTGCAATTCGAGCATGTAGGCGCATACTTTTAACTGTCAACTAAAATAGTTCACTCTCTGAAGTATCTGAATCGCCTGCGAGATCGCCCATGCCCCGCCGCCCCGCCGAGACTGCGTCGAAGGACGCCGCCCGAGAGTTGCCGCAGGTGTTCTTCCGGCTGCTCATGAGCCACCGGGCCTGGATCAAGAGCGGCGCCATGAGTCTCGGCCTCTCGGCCTTTCAGGCGATGACCATGCTGTTCATGGACCCCGCTCACCCGCAGCCCATGAGCGAGATCGCCGCCACCATCGGCTGCGGCCCCTCGAACCTCACGGGCATCATCGACAAGCTCGAGGCGCGCGGCTTCGTGAGGCGGCGGCCCGGCGAAGGCGACCGCCGCGTGAAGGAAGTGTCGCTTACCCGCGCCGGCCAGGCCTTCCGCAACCGCCTCCTCGCCCGCATCCGCGAGCCCGCCCCCTGGATGCGGGCGCTATCGGCGGAGGATCAGAAAACGCTGATCGAGATTTTCTCGAAGGCCGTCGCCGCGGCGCCGGCACCAGCGGAGAGCGCGCCGCCGGTGGAGAGAGATTAGCGCCGCGGCCCCCTCACCCTCCCCTCTCCCCGGTGGGGAGAGGGTTGCGAAGGCTTAGCGAGCGAAGCGAGCTTAGCCGGAGTTGGGCGAGGGGGTTACGCTCAGAATTATCCGAGAAGACCCCGCTCAGATCCCGCCCATGCACAGGTATTTCACCTCGAGGTACTCCTCGATGCCGTATTTCGAGCCCTCGCGGCCGATGCCGCTTTCCTTGACGCCGCCGAAGGGCGCGATCTCCGTGGAGATGATGCCCTCGTTGATGCCGACGATGCCGTATTCGAGCGCCTCGGCAGCGCGCCAGATGCGGCCGATGTCGCGACTGTAGAAATAAGCGGCGAGGCCATAGACCGTGTCGTTCGCCATCTCGATCGCCTGCTGGTCGTTCGAGAAGCGGAAGAGCGGCGCCACCGGACCAAAGGTCTCCTCACGCGTCACCTTCATCTGCGTATTGACCTCGGTCAGCACGGTCGGCTCGAAGAAGCTGCCGCCGAGCTTGTGGCGGTGCCCGCCGACAACCACCTTGGCACCTTTCTTGACGGCGTCGCCGATGTGGTCCTCGACCTTCTCCACCGCCTTCATGTCGATGAGTGGACCGATCATGGTGCCGGTCTCGGCGCCGGGCCCGACCTTCATCGCACCCACGGCATCCGCGAGCTTCCGCGCGAAGGCGTCATAGACGCCGTCCTGCACCAGGATGCGGTTCGCGCAGACGCAGGTCTGGCCGGCGTTCCGATACTTGGACGCGATCGCGCCCTTGACGGCCTGATCGAGGTCGGCGTCGTCGAACACGATGAAGGGCGCGTTACCGCCGAGCTCCAGCGAGAGCTTCTTCACGGTGCCCGCGCATTGCGCCATCAGCACCTTGCCGATCTCGGTCGAGCCGGTGAACGAGAGCTTGCGCACGATGGGGCTCGAGGTCATCTCGGCGCCGATCTCGGTGGCGCCGCCCGTGACGCAGGAGAGCACGCCCTTGGGCACGCCCGCGCGCTCAGCGAGCTCGCAGAGCGCCAGCGCCGAAAACGGCGTCTGGCTCGCGGGCTTCAGCACCATGGTGCAGCCGGCCGCGAGCGCCGGCCCAGCCTTGCGCGTCAGCATCGCCGACGGGAAATTCCAGGGCGTGATCGCGACGCAGACGCCGATCGGCTGCTTCAGCACCACGATCCGCTTGTCCACGCCATGCGAGGGAATGGTATCGCCGTAGATGCGCTTCCCCTCCTCGGAGAACCATTCGATGAAGGAGCCGGAATAGGCGATCTCGCCGCGGGATTCCGTGAGCGGCTTGCCTTGCTCCGCGGTCATGAGCTGCGCCAGGTCCTCCTGGTTCTCCATCATCAGGTTGAACCATTTCCTGAGGATGTTCGCGCGCTCCTTCGCGGTCTTGGCGCGCCAGGTCGGCAGCGCCCGGTCCGCCGCCTCGATCGCCCGCCGCGTCTCCGCCGCGCCCATCCTCGGCACGGTGCCGAGGGTCGAGTTATCCGCGGGATTGTTGACAGAGATGGTCGCGCGACTATCCGCATCGACCCACTTGCCGTCGATGTAGCACTGCTGCCGGAACAGCGACTTGTCCTTGAGCTGCATGGGAGTCCTCCGGGAATTAGAGACGCGTTGGCCGCACTATAGACCCGGGGACGCCGGTTGTTAATGGAGGCGGAAGCGCGCACTGCGCAAGTATCGGCTAGCGGTCCAGATCAATATCAACTCGGAGTACTGCGAGCACCCGTCCAGGCGCTCGCAAGATGGGACGGTGACTCAGTGCCGTTGGATTGTCGGTGGGCGAAAGCTCAGGGGCGACAGAGACGGCCACGGTCTGATGGAACCTGCCGGCCTCGCCGACCGCCATATGCAGATATGGATTTGAGCCGATAGCCAAGTCGTTTTGCTCCGTCACGAACTTCAGATAAACGTTGCCCGGAATGGCTGATGCCTTGACGAACAATGTTATGGCTCGCCCCTCCGCCCTGATCCGCATTCGGCCCTGACAGGGGCTCTGTCTCTGGGAGCACCAAACGCGAGCTTGTTCACCGGGCAAGCCATCGATCTGGCGGATCAGAATCATGCACGAGCCCGGAGATCCTGCCTCCGCCATCGCCGCGCCGAGCATCAGATATGCGATAGTCGTCCAGGCAGCCGCTGACGGAATTGAAGCGCTATCCACGGCTCAGGCTGCGCGCCGCGCCTTGATGCGTTTGGCGTCTCCGGGCTTCAGGCTCCGCCGCGCCACCTTGAGGTCGTAGTGCGCCTGCAAGTTCATCCAGAACTCCGGGCTGTTGCCGAAATACAGCGATAGGCGCAGCGCCGTATCGGCCGTGATGCGCCGCCGATTGTTCACGATCTCGGCGACACGATTGGGCGAAATGCCAATCGCCTTTGCGAGACGCGACTGCGACAGGCCGTACTCTACCAGGAATTCCTCCTTCAAGATCTCGCCGGGCGTGACTGAAACGAATTCGTTGGGCACCATTGCTAGCTCCCGTCAGTGATAATCGACAACCCGCACATCATGGGGTTCGCCATCACGCCACCTGAACACGACCCGCCACTGGTCATTGATCCGGATGGAATAGAAGTCCCTCAAGTGACCCTTGAGCTTCTCCAATCTATTCGACGGCGGTATGACGAGGTCTTCCAATCGATGAGCGGCGTTGACCGCCTCGAGCTTCCGTTTGGCAACTCGGGCGAATCCCTGGAAGTCGCGTACAAATTCGTCACAAAACAGCGCCTCGGTCCGCCTGTCACCAAACGACCGGATCATGATCGAGCATACCGAATACCGGTATGCGGCTCAACTCCTTGGTGCAAAGTCCTCGAGAGAGCCTTGCCCTACTCCACCGTCACGCTCTTCGCGAGGTTGCGGGGTTGGTCGACGTCGGTGCCTTTGAGGACGGCGACGTCGTAAGCGAGGAGCTGCACCGGCACGGAATAGAGGAGCGGCGCCACGAAGGGGTGGCAAGGCGGCACCTCGATGCCGTGGAAGAGTTTTCCCCCAAACCGAGCGAGGCCTTCCTTGTCGGAGATCATCACCACCTTGCCACCGCGCGCCATCACCTCCTGGATATTGGAGCAGGTCTTGTCGAAGAGCTCGTCGCGCGGCGCCAGCACGATCACCGGCGTCTTCTCGTCGATGAGGGCGATCGGCCCGTGCTTCATCTCGCCGGCGGCATAGCCCTCGGCGTGGATGTAGGAGATCTCCTTGAGCTTGAGCGCGCCCTCGAGCGCCAGCGGGAAGCTGGTGCCACGGCCGAGATAGAGCACGTCGCGCGCGCCGGCGATCTCCGTCGCGATCCTCTTGATGGCGTCGTGGTGCTGCAGCACGTCGTTCGCCCGCGCCGGCACCTCCGCAAGGGCGGTCGAGAGCGCGGCCTCGTCCTGCGCGCTCAGTTTTCCCTTTGCCCGCGCCACTGCCAGCGTAAAGCAAGCGAGCACGGCGAGCTGCGTGGTGAGCGCCTTTGTCGAGGCGACGCAGATCTCGGGGCCCGCGTGGGTTGCGAGCACCGCGCCCGCCTCGCGCGCCACCGTGCTCTCGGGCTGGTTCACCACCGCGAGGATGTGCTGTCCCTGCTCCTTGGCGTAGCGCAGCGCCGCCAGCGTATCGAGGGTCTCGCCGGACTGCGAGACGAAGACGGCGAGCCCATCCTTGGTCATGGCGGGCTGGCGATAGCGGAACTCGGACGCAATCTCCGCGTCTACGGGAATGCGCGC
>DATEGF010000086.1:0-32786 GCA_035280245.1 Allostellaceae bacterium | reverse complement strand
TTCGCGGAGCGGGCGGCCACCGAGAAGACGCCGCTGCGGCGGCTCCGCGAGGTTCCGATCGAGACCGGCGGCGCCGACTGGAAGGCGCTCCTGGCGAATGCGCGCACGACGGCGGCGAGGTCGAACCGCGGGCAGATCTCGCCCCAGCGCGCCATCGACTGCATCGAGAACGCCGTCACCCTGCCCTTCGACAAGGCGATGGCCGAGACCGTCCGTATCATCGGCGAGCTCATTCCCTCGGAGCAGGCCAAAGCGCTGCGCTATGCGTTCTTCAGCGAGCGCGAGGCGGCGAAGCTGCCGGACATCGACGCCAGCGTGCAGCCAAAGCCGCTCAACACCGCCGCCGTGATCGGCGCGGGCACCATGGGCGCCGGCATCGCCATGTGCTTCGCCGATACCGGCATCCCCGTGCAGATCCTCGAGAGCTCCGCCGAGGCGCTCGACAAGGGTATCGCGCGGATCGACGGGCTCTACGTGGAGATGGTGCAGAAGGGCCGCATCAAGTCCGAGGACAAGGCGAAGCGGCTGGGATTGATCACGAAGGCGGCCAGCTACGACGCGATCGGCAGCGCCGACATCGTGATCGAGGCGGCCTTCGAGGAAATGGGCGTCAAGAAGGAGGTGTTTGCGACGCTCGACCGCGTCATGAAGCCGGGCGCGGTGCTCGCGACCAACACCTCGACCCTCGACGTCGACGAGATCGCGAGCGCCACCAAACGGCCGGAGAGCGTGATCGGGCTGCACTTCTTCAGCCCCGCGAACGTGATGAAGCTCCTGGAGATCGTGCGCGGCGCCAAGACCGCGAAGGACGTGGTGGCAACCTCCCAGGCGCTCTCGAAGCGCATCGCGAAGGTCGGCGTGGTCTGCGGCGTCTGCCATGGCTTTGTCGCCAACCGGAGCCGCGGTCCGCTCCAGCGCGAGGCGAATTTCCTGATCGACGAGGGCGCGCTGCCGCAGCAGGTCGACAAGGTGCTCTACGACTTCGGCATGCCGATGGGGCCGTTCGCGGTCGGCGATCTCGCTGGCATCGACGTGGGCTGGCGTGTGCGCCGCTCGCAGGATGCGACACGGCCCAAGGACATCCGCTATTCACCCACCGCCGATCGCGTCCACGACGCGGGCCGGCTCGGTCAGAAGACCGGCAAGGGCTGGTACCGCTATGAGCCCGGCAACCGCACGCCGCTCCCCGACCCCGAGGTCGAGGCGATCATCCTGCAGTCGTCCAAGGACCAGGGCATCACGCGGCGGCCGATCAGCGACGAGGAGATCCTGGCGCGCTGCATGTACGCCAGCATCAACGAATGCGCCAAGATCCTCGACGAGGGCATCGCCTACCGCGCGAGCGATGTCGACATCATGTGGCTCTACGGCTTCGGCTTCCCACGCTGGCGCGGCGGGCCGATGTACTATGCGGACACCGTCGGCGTCGGCAAAGTCCATGACGCCATCCGCGAATTCCACCGGCAACACGGCAAGCTCTGGGATCCGTCGCCGCTGCTCGTGCGGCTCGCCGAGAGCGGCAAGACCTTCACGGGCCGCTAGGAGACGCACCCCATGGACCTGCGCTTCACGCCCGACGAAATCGCGTTTCGCAACGAGGTGCGTGCCTTCTTCAAGGCCGAGCTGCCGCCGGAGATCCGCCGCAAGATGGCGGAGGGCCGCCATCTCGGGAAAGAAGACATCGTGCGCTGGCAGCGCATCCTCAACCACAAGGGTTGGGCTGCGCCGCATTGGCCGGTCGAGTGGGGCGGCACCGGCTGGACCTCGACGCAGCAGTACATCTTCCAGGAGGAGATGCAGCAGGCGCCCGCGCCGCAGCCGCTTGCCTTCGGCACCAGCATGGTCGGGCCGGTGATCATCGCCTTCGGTAACGACGCGCAGAAGAACCATTATCTGCAGCGCATCCGCAACATCGACGATTGGTGGTGCCAGGGCTTCTCGGAGCCAGGATCCGGCTCGGACCTTGCCTCGCTCAAGACCAGCGCCAAGCGCGCCGGCGACCACTACATCGTCAACGGCCAGAAGACCTGGACCACGCTCGCACAGCACGCGGACATGATCTTCTGCCTCGTGCGCACCGACCCCGCCGCCAAGAAACAGGAGGGCATCTCCTTCCTGCTGATCGACATGAAGAGCCCAGGCATCACCGTGCGGCCGATCGTCACCATGGACGGCAGCGCCGAGGTCAACGAGGTGTTCTTCGACGAGGTCAAGGTGCCGGTCGGGAACCGGGTTGGCGAGGAGAACAAGGGCTGGGACTATGCGAAGTTCCTACTCGGCAACGAGCGGACGGGGATCGCCCGTGTCGGCGTCTCCAAGGAGCGCGTCCGCCGCTTGAAGGAATTGGCGGCGCTGGAGCCCGCGGGAGGTGGCAAGCGCATGATCGACGATACTCGCTTCCGCGAGCGGATCGCGGCGGTGGAGATCGAGCTCAAGGCGCTGGAGATGACCCAGCTCCGCGTAGTCGCTGCCGAGCGGCACGGCCGCTCGAAGAAGCCCGACCCCGCGTCTTCGATCCTCAAGATCAAGGGCTCCGAGATCCAGCAGACGATCTCGGAGCTCCTGATGGACGTGGTCGGCCCCTATGCGATGCCGTTCCAGCCCGATGTCGACGGCAGCAACGAGCCGCCGATCGGGCCGGAGTACGCGGGTCCGCTGGCGCCGACCTATTTCAACTGGCGCAAGATCTCGATCTACGGCGGCTCCAACGAGATCCAGCGTAATATCATCTCCAAAGCGATCCTGGGACTCTAGCGCCGTGGACTTCGATCTCAGCGAGGAGCAGCGACTGCTGCAGGAGTCCGTCGGCAAGCTGATCACCGACGAGTACGACTTCGAGAAGCGCAAGGCTTATGCGAAGGAGCCCGCAGGCTATAGCGAGGCACGTTGGGCACAGTACGCGGAGCTGGGCCTGCTCGGGCTGCCGTTCGCGGAGGGTCTGGGCGGCAGCGGCGGCACGCCGGTCGAGACCATGATCGTGATGGAGGCCTTCGGCCGCGGCCTCGTGCTCGAGCCCTACCTCGCGACCGTGATTCTCGGCGGTGGATTGCTGCGGCTCGCCGGCAGCGCGGCACAGCAGCAGGAGCTGATTCCCGCGATCGCCAAGGGCAAACTGCGTCTCGCTTTCGCCCATACCGAGCGCCAGTCGCGCTACGACCTCGCGGATGTCGCGACGTCCGCGCGGGCGGCGGGTGGCGGCTACGTCCTCAATGGCGAGAAAGGCGTCGTGCTGCACGGCGACAGCGCCGATCGCCTGATCGTGCTCGCGCGCACCGCCGGCGGCCAACGCGAGGCCTCAGGCCTGAGCCTCTTCCTGGTCGATCCCCGGGCCGACGGCGTTCAGCGGCGGGGCTATTCGACCCAGGACGGGTTGCGCGCGGCCGAGATCGCCTTCCACGACGTGAAGGCGGCGCCGGATGCGCTCATCTCTACGAAGGACCAGGCATGGCCCGTCGTCGAGCGCGTGATCGACGGTGCGATCGCCGCCCTCTCGGCGGAGGCCGTTGGCGTGATGAGCGCCGCCCACGAGATCACCGTCGAATACCTCAAGACGCGCAAGCAATTTGGCGTCCCGATCGGCTCGTTCCAGGCGCTGCAGCATCGCGCGGTCGACATGCTGGTCTCGCTGGAACAGGCGCGCAGCATGGCCTATCTCGCGACCATGATGGCGGGTTCCGAGGACACCGCCGAGCGCCGCCGCATGATCTCCGCCGCGAAGGTCCAGATTGGTCGCTCCGCGCGCTTCGTGGGCCAGCAGGCGATCCAGCTCCACGGCGGCATCGGCATGACCATGGAGTACAAGGTCGGCCACTATTTCAAGCGCGCGAGCATGATCGACACGCTCTTCGGCGATGCCGACCATCACCTGGCGATCGTTGCGGGCACGGGCGGGTTGATCGACCCCATCTGAAGCGCGGACCCGCCTGCGGTTGGTTACCCGGGAAAGATGAACCCGGCGACCGCGTAGGGGTGGCGAAGGACGCGAACTCGGCATTCCACACGCAGACCGCCGACCAGTCGTGGTGCAGCGAGCAGTCGGTCGCCGACACGCCGCGCCGCACACGGCCATCGCCACGCCGGTCGCGGACCAGTTGGCGTGGTCGATGCGCACGGTCTCGTTGTCAATGATGCCGGACACCAGCGCCAGGTGCCCGGCGGGCATTCTGCGCGTGCGCTCGAACACCACCGCCGCGCACAGGCGGGGATGGTTGCTGCGCTCGTAGACGCCAGCGGCGTGGTCCCACCAGGACCAGGCGTTGCCCGAGAGCCCAAAATTCGAGGACGACTTTACGTACTGGACGCAGTCGATGGCCAGCGCTTGAGGCACGATCGCCAAGCTAAACAACACAAACAAAAGGAAGAACACTCTCCCCCGCCCCACGCAGCCCCCAGCTGGCAACCCTTCTTGACCGGCGCGCGCGACACACAACCTCGGGGCCAATGCGCGATATCGCCCGTCTTGAGCCGCCGGAATATCCTTGCCCGGATAGTGGCGCCCGGCTCACCATGTAGCCAGGGACGGGCGGAGTCGTCATCGACCGTCTGGGGGACGGCCATCAGCAAATCCATTTACATTATCAATCCCAGGTGTGACGCGCCGAGCTATCACACCTCGGAAGCGTTCACGCAGTTCGGACTTCGGCCAACGATCCTGGTTGCAGACCTCGCAACCGTCACGATTGCCGCGCTCGCACCGGACGATTTCGAGATCGCGCTCTGCGACGAGGACGCGGAGCCGGTCGATTTCTCGAGGCGTCCGGACTTCGTGGCGCTCACGGGCAAGGTCAGCCAATGGGGCCGCACGCGGAAAATCGCGGGAGAATTCCGCGCACGCGGCATCCGAGTCATCATTGGAGGGCCGCACGCCTCCTTGAGCCCCGACACCGTGCGCCCGCATTGCGACATCCTCGTTCGCGGGGAGATCGAGGACATAGCGCAGGGATTCTTTGCCGACCTCAGGGCCGGTGAATGGAAATCCGAGTACATCGGGACGAAGCCGGATCTGCGGAACACGGCTCTGCCTCGTTGGGATCTCTATCCCAACCATGCGAGTTTAGCCGGGACGGTGCAGACGTCCCGAGGCTGTCCGTTCGAGTGCGAATTCTGCGACGTCATCCCCTACGCCGGGCGCAAGCAGCGCCACAAGGAGCCTTCACAGATTCTAGCCGAGCTCGACGAGCTATATCGCCACGGTTACCGGAACATCAATCTCGCCTCGGACAACTTCACTGTGTACCGCGCGCGGGCCAAGGAGCTCTTGGCGGCGCTCGCCGAATGGAACCGGCGGCAATCGGACGGTCCCGTACAGTTCTCGACGCAAGTCTCGATCGACGCGGCCACCGATGTGGAGCTCCTGAGGCTCTGCGCAGACGCCGGCCTCACGCAGGTTTTCATCGGAATCGAGACACCGAACGAGGAAGCCTTACGAATTGCCAAGAAGCGGCAAAATCTGCGGCGCGACCTTGTCACGGAAATCATCCGCGTCGTCGAGCATGGCGTCGGCGTACAGGCAGGGATGATCGTCGGATTTGACGGCGATGATGCCGGCATTTTCCGACGCCAGTACGAGTTCGCCATGATGTGCCCGGTGCCCATATTCACACTGGGTGCCTTGGTCGCGCCGGTGGCGACGCCGCTCTTCACTCGGCTGAAGAAAGA
Source organism: Allostellaceae bacterium (assembly GCA_035280245.1). Taxonomy (GTDB): domain Bacteria; phylum Pseudomonadota; class Alphaproteobacteria; order ATCC43930; family CGMCC-115725; genus DASZHJ01. Next base: position 27,128 of record DATEGF010000086.1, on the reverse strand, counting down.
CGGACGCCTCCTGGAGGGGGATGACGCCGCCTCCCAGGTGGCGTCCGCACCGTGGCACACCAATATCGTTCCCTCCGGCATGTCCCGAGAGGTGCTCCACGAGGGCATCCGCTCGCTGTCACGAGCGCTCTACGCGCCGGATGCATTCGAGGCCAGAATGCACCGCTACCTCGATACCTACGGCGCGAAGCATTCACCTCGATTCGCGAGCCGCTCGCGCTTGCGCCTGCGTCCGGTAGAGGCTGACGCGGTGAGCTTGGCATTTCGCGTCGGAGACCTCGGCGACGCCGAGGCAGCCATGGTCCAGCGAATCTTCCGGCGCATCGAGCAGCGCCCTGAGCTGGGCTATAGCGCGATCACGGCTCTGGTGTATTACGCGCAGATCCAGCACATGTGCCGGACTGAGACGAACTTCAAGGCGGTGCCGATGCTTCCGCTCCCTGTCGTCCGGGAAACCGTGCAACCCGCCACGGTCTAGGTGGGCAAGGACCAATTCACCGGTCAGATGTGCGTGAGAATCTTGCTGAGAAAGACCTGGGCGCGCGGGTCTTTGGCCTGCGTGAAGAACGCCTCGGGTGCTGCGTCCTCGACGATGCGGCCCTGATCCATGAAGACGACGCGGTGCGCGACGCGCCGGGCGAAGCCCATCTCGTGCGTAACCACCACCATGGTCATGCCTTCCTTCGCGAGCTGCACCATGACCTCGAGCACCTCGCGGATCATCTCGGGATCGAGCGCTGAGGTCGGCTCGTCGAACAGCATGATCTTGGGCTGCATCGCGAGCGCCCGGGCGATCGCGACGCGCTGCTGCTGACCGCCCGAGAGCTGGCTCGGATAGGACGTCTCCTTCTCGGGAATGCCGACCTTCGCCAGGAGTGCGCGAGCGATGCCGGAGGCCTGCTCTCGCGAGAGTCCCCGCACCTTCACCGGTGCCAGGATCAGGTTCTCCAGAACACGCAAATGCGGGTAGAGATTGAACTGCTGGAACACCATGCCGATCTCGGCGCGGACCTTGGCGATGTCGGGCGTGGCGTCGTCCACGCGGATGCCGTCGACCGTTATCTCACCGCTGTCGATGCGCTCGAGGCGATTGATGCAGCGCAAGAGGGTGCTCTTGCCGGAGCCGCTGGGCCCGCAGATCACCACGACCTCGCCGGGCTCGACCCGGAAGCTCACGTCGTTGAGGACGTGCAGCGCGCCGAAGTGCTTGTGAACGTTCTTGAAGCCGATCATGCCCGCTATTCCAACAGTTGATACTTGGGATCGTACCATCGCACGATGCGCGTGATGGCGAAACAGCTCAGGAAATAGCCGAGCGCCAGCACGAGATAGAGCTGGTAGGGCGCGAACACCGCGTTGTTGGTGACGGTGATCGAGCGGAAGAACTCCATCACGCCGATCGCATAGACGAGCGAGGTCGTCTTGAAGAGCCCGACAAGTTGCGCGATCAGCGCCGGCACCATGTTCCGCACGGCCTGCGGCAGGATCACGTAGAGGAACGTCGAGAAACCCGACATGCCCGTGGCGGCGCTCGCCTCGCTCTGGCCCCGCGGCACGGAATAGAGGCCGGCCCGGAACACCTCGGCGAGATAGACCGCCGCGATCACTGAGAGTGAGCCCAAGGCGGCGTTCCAGCTGGTGACCTGATTGCCGGTGACGATCGGCAGGGTGAAATAGACCCAGAACACGATCATGAGCTCCGGGGTCGCGCGCACGCACTCGATGAGCGCCGTCGCCGCCTGGCGGATGCCCGGTGGACCGTAGACGCGTGCCAGCGCCAGCGGCGCCGCCGCGAGTCCGCCGGCCGTGATGGCGACGATCGCCAACAGCCACGAGCGGCCGAGACCGGTCAGCAGGAAGAGCCAGGATGGTGCAACCGAGGTCCAGTCGAGGTCGAGAACCGCCCGCAGTGCCAACATGAGTACGACGCCGCAGCCGATGCGCCAGATCAGCAGCTTGACGCGGGGCGAGCGCATCGCGCGCCGGAGATCGACGGGCTGATCCGTCATCGCACACCCACCCGGCGCTGGAGAAGTGTCATCGATCCAATAATCCCGAGCGCCACGATCACATAGAGCACCGTCGCCGCGGTCGCGGCCTCGAAGCCGCGGAACGTCTCGACGTTGATCTGTTGCGTCTGATAGGTCAGGTCCTGCACCGCGATCAGCGCGACGATGGAGGAATTCTTGATCACCGCCACGTACTGCGTGGTCATGGGCGGGATCACGATCCGCACGGCCTGCGGCAGGATCACGTAGCGGAACACCTGCCAGTAGCCGTGGCCGAGCGCCAAGCCCGCATCCAATTGGCCGCGCGCGACCGAGCGGATGCCGGCGCCAGTGACGTCCGCGATATAAGCGCTCTGATGCAAGACGAGCCCGAGCAACGCCGCCGGGATCGTCGGCATGCTCAGCACGAAATAGAAGAAGAAGACCTTCACCAGCAGCGGCAGATTACGCAAGAGCTCGGTGTAGGCTGCTGTGAGTCGGCGTAGGTAGAACGAGGGCGTTGCGCCCAGGCAACCCACGAGGACGCCGACCGCCGTGCTGCCGACGATGGCGAGCGCGGAGAGCCAGACGGTCGTCACCAGCCCGTCCCAGAGCGCAGCCCGATATTGCCAGAGAATGTGCCAGTCCATCGCGCGCGCTCGGAAGGTCGCCCGCCCTCACTGCAATGTGTAGGATTTGTCGGAGAGCAGCGCGTCGAAGAAGCCTGGCGGCAGATCCTTCCAGGGATCGTCGGTCTGCCCGATCTCCATCACGCGCGACTGGATCTCGCCCGCATCGCCCATGCGGAAGTTGACGTCGACGCCGTACCACTTCTTGTAAAGCTTCTGCAGCGTGCCCTCGAGCCACATGCGCTGCAGCGCCCAATTGAGCCAATTCCGCCACTTGGACTCGTCCTGCCGGATCATGATCGAGTCCGGCGACGTGGTCCAAGCAGCTGTGTATGCGAGGCCGCCCGACTGAGCGAAACGGTGCGCGCTGAACTCGTTCGTGAGCACGGCGTCGACGTCGCCTTTCTTCAGCGCGACGACGACGCTCGACTCCTCCGGATAGAGCTTGAACTGCGCATCCGCGTGCAGGTTCTTCCAGCCGGCAACGAAGCCGTTACCCTGGGTGCTCCCGATGACTTTGCTTGGCGAGACGTAGTCCTCGACCTTGGTGCTCTGGCCCTCGCGCACCAGCATCACGCCGTTGTCGGAAATGTAGGTGAATGTGAAGTCGACTACCTCGTTCCGGACCTTGTTTGGTGTGGTGATGGCGATCTCCGCATCGATCCGGCCGGTGCGCAGCAGCGGCACGCGCGAGGACGCGGTGATCTGCACGAATTCGAGGCCGACGCCAAGCCGCTTCGCGATATAGCGCGCGACATCGGCGCAATAGCCGAGCACGTTCCCCTGCGCGTCGAGATAGCCGCTGGGTGGCGAGTCATAGGTGATGCCCGCGATGAGCTTCCCGCGCTTGAGGACCGTGTCCAGGGTCTGATCGGCTTGCGCCAGCTCGGCGCTTGCCATCGCGACCCCCGCCAGAGCCAATGCCATCGCCATGCGCGCCAACGCGCGTGTCGCTCCCATGGGTCCCCTCCCTCCGAATCCGCGTGCTGGTCAGCCCTGCCCGAGCGCCGCCTTGAGCCGCGGGAATACCTTGTGTGCGTTGCTCTCGAAAATCTTGGCTCGATCAGCGGCGCTCAACGCGGCACCATCGATATAGCGCTTCGTATCGTCGTAGTCGAAGCCGGTCTCGGGATCGACACCCTTGACCGCGCCCACGATCTCCGAGGCGAACAGGATGTTGTCGACGGGCACGACCTTGGTCAGGAGATCGATGCCGGGCTGGTGATAGACGCAGGTGTCGAAATAGACGTTCTTCAGCAGATGGTCCTTGAGGAGGGGCTTCTGCATGTTCTGCGCGAGGCCCCGATAGCGGCCCCAGTGATACGGCACGCCGCCGCCGCCGTGGGGGATGATGAACTTGAGCGTCGGGAAATCCCTGAAGAGATCGCCCGCGATCAGCTGCATGAAGGCGGTGGTGTCTCCGTTGATGTAGTGGGCGCCCGTGTGATGCACGGCGGGATTGCACGAGGCGCTGGTGTGGATCATCGCGGGCACCTCGAGCTCCACCATCTTCTCGTAGAGCGGATACCACCAGCGATCCGTGAGCGGCGGCTCCTTCCAGTAGCCGCCGGACGGGTCCGGGTTGAGGTTGAGGCCGATGAAGCCCATCTGCTTCACACAGCGCTCGAGCTCCGGGATGCAGTTCCGGGGATCGACGCCGGGCGATTGCGGCAGCTGGCAGACGGCGACGAAATTCTTCGGGAAGAGCTTGCAGACCCGATAAATGAGATCGTTGCAAATCTCCGACCAGTACTGGCTCACGGTCTCATCGCCGATGTGATGGCCCATGCCGGAGGCCTGTGGGGAGAAAATCGTGAGATCGGTACCGCGCTCGCGCTGGAGCTTCCGTTGCGCTCCTTCGATGCTGGCCCTGATCTCGTCGTCGCCGATGGCGAGCGCCGCCTTCGTTGGCCGCCACGACGGATCTTTGAGACCGGCAATCTGGGCGTCACGATACGCGCGTAATGCCTTTGGCGCCGTCGTGTAATGGCCGTGGCAGTCGATGATCATGGCGTCAATTCCTTCCCGCCGCGCGCCGGCCGAGTTCGAGCGCGCCGAACGACCGAACCGGTGCCGGCATCAGCCAGCGGAAGCCCTGCTGCATCAGCCCCTCGACATTCTTGCTGTCGACGTGCGGATGGCCGCAAGGCACGTTGTACTGCTTGCAGATCGCGAGGATGTCGTTGATCGCGGACGCCACGGTCGGGTGCTCATACTGGCGGGGATGACCCAGGTCCTGCGAGAGATCGCCCTCGCCGATCAGCACCACGCCGATCCCCGGCACCTGCTCCAGCATCTTCGGCAGATTTTTGATCGCCCGCGCCTCCTCGCACATGATCACCACGAGGATCTCGCCCTTGGGGTTGAGCGGCCACACGTCCGCGCGCTGGTAGTACTCCTGCTGCGACAGGCCCCAGTAGCGCGCGGCATGCCGGGGCGCGTCGCCGCGCTGCCCCGCGGGCTCGAAGTGCGCCGCCGACGGCGGCCGCGGATATCGGCACGCCGCCACCGCGTTCCGTGCATCCTCCACGGTGCTCACATGCGGCCAGACAATGCCATAGACGCCGACGTCGAGGACCTGCTTCGCGGTCCATTGGTTTAGCTCGCCGCCGTTTGGCGGGATGCGCACGAAGGGCGCCACCGGCGGCGAAATGCTGCCGGATTTCGCGATCTGGGCGCGATCCAGCATGTATTGCATGCAATCGCGGAGCGCCTTGATGTCGTAAGGGTTGTGCTCCATCTCGAACACGACGGCGTCATAGGGAGCGGCCGCGATCGCTTGCGCCGCATCAATCTCCGCAGTCGAGAAGGTTGTGAAGGCAGGCTTGCCGCTCTCGAGCGCCTTGATGACGCCGTTCAAACGAGGGATGTCAGCCACCGAGAACTCCTTTTTTCAAGACGAGAGCGTGCCGGGATCGAACAGCTCCTCCGGCCGATAGACCCGCGGCGTCAGCGTCTGCTCCGCCGCGAATTTGAGCAGCATCTCGATCCCCGCGCGATTGCGCGCCATGCCGTAGGGCAATGTGTCCTCGCCGACCAGCGCGCGGAGCTTCGCCTGGGCGCTGCCGACCGCGGGCGCGGGCGCTTTCGCGCGCGCCTGCTCCTTCGCGGCCGTGAAGAGCGAGAGCAGCTCGGCGCCGAGCCAGGGGTGCTCGCGGAGCAAGCTGGTCTTCACGGACACCAGGTGATTCACAGGATAGACGCCGGTCTTGCGGTACCACGCGGCAGCGACCGTCTCGGCATCGGGGATCACAGTCCGGAACTCACCCGGCTTCGGCAAGGGCCGCAAGGCGATGGCGGCGTCGATCTCGCCGTCGTTCAGCATGCCGCGGAGCGTCTTGCCGGCGGCCGCTCGAACCACATAGGGCGGATCCTGGTATTCGCGGACGTGCGCGTCCTCCTCGGTCACCGTGGTCATGGCCGCAGGCTCCAGCCCATATTCCGCTTTCATGATGCCGCGGATCCAGACGCCCGTGGTCTGGGACCACGCACGCACGCCGACCTTGCGGCCCGCGAGGTCGGCGGGGCCGCGAATGCTGGATCTGTTCGCGCAGACGACCGAGCCCTGATGGAAGTCGCGCGAGAGGACGATGGGCAGCGCCGTGATCGGCTTCTCGAACGCGTGGGCGAGCGCGTGAGTGGTGATCGCCATCTCACTGACGTCGAACTCGAGGTCGCGCGCCATGCGTCGGAACGCCCGCGTGATCGGATCGACCTCGACAAAATCGAACCGCACGCGCTCCGAGCGGACCGAGCCGTCACGGAGCGCGCGCACGTACTCGTAGGGGCCGATCGCGATCTTGAGCGTGACGGGCGTGGCCATTCGACGATGCTCCTCCCTCGCTCCTTGTGCGGCGTCAGCGCCTTGACACGGTCATTTGTAGCACCACACAGTCGCGCTGTTCATCCGCCAAAGTAGCGGCAAATTTCCAATCCCGACAAGCGCTTCGCGTGTCTGGTTGGCGACAATAGAATGTAGGAGAGCGCGTTGATCAAAGCATCTCAAGCGGTCGAGCGGTTGAGCGGATCGCAGCGCGCGAAGAAACTGTCGCGGCCATCGGGCGACATCATTTCGCTCGCGAGCGGCGATCCCAGCTTCGACACGCCTGACCACATCCGCGAGGCCGGCATCGCCGCGATCCGCGGCGGGAAGACGCACTACTCCGCCCCGATGGGCGAGACTGATCTGCGGCGGGCGGTCGCGGCCTATCTCTCGACCTTGGGGGGCGGCGCGTTCGAGGCCGATCACGTGCTGATCACCAACGGCGCCGCCTCGGGCATCTATGCCAGCATGGTCGCCTATCTCGATCCCGGCGATGAGGTGCTCCTGCACGATCCCTGCTATTCCCTCTATTGGGATGTGGCGCGCTCGGCGGGTGCGGTGCCGGTCTTCGTGCCCTGGACCGACAAGCTCCGACTCGACATGGACGCGCTCGAGCAGGCGGTCAGCCCACGCACGCGCATGCTCGTCCTCAACAACCCCGTCAACCCCACCGGCATCGTCTTCACCGAGGCCGAGATGCGGGCGGTCCGCGACTTCGTGCTGCGGCACGATCTCCTGCTGATTGCCGACGAGGCCTACGATCACCTCGTCTTCGATGGTCGACCCATGATCTCCGCTGCGCGGTTCGAGGACTTGGCGGACCGCACCATCGTGATCAATACCTGCTCCAAGACCTTCGCGATGACCGGCTGGCGCGTCGGCTACGTGGCGGCGCGAGGCGGTCTCTTGAAGGCGGTGGCGGTGATCCACCGGACCTCCGTCGGGTTCGTCACCACGATCGGCCAGAAGGCTGCGGTCACGGCCTTCACCACCAAGACCAACTGGCCCGGCCGCATGCTCGATGAGTACGCGCGGCGGCGCGACCTCATGTGCGACCTCGTGAACGCAATGCCAGGACTTCACTGCGAGAAGCCCGAGGGTGCCTTCTACGTTTTCGTCCGCGTCGAGGCGCCCGTGACCTCCGAGGCGCTGACGGAGCATTGCCTCAAGCACGGCGTCGCCGTGCGGAGCGGCACGGAGTTCGGCGCCCGCGGCGAGGGTTTCATCCGCCTGACCTTCGCCGGCGAGCCTGCCCAATTCAGGCCCGGCCTCGAGCGCCTCGCGCAGGCAATGCGAGCGCTTTGAGCGCCTTTCTGTCCAACAAATAGGCAATCGGCGCGCTGCTTCCTGCAAATTCGGAGGCTGAGGCCGTCCCCTCACTCAGCTCCGGCTAAGCTCGCTTCGCTCCCTAAGCCCACGCAACCCTCTCCCCGGCGGGGAGAGGGAAGCCGGCGCGGGCACTGGCCCAAATCTTGCGTTGCTTGCTCCGGGGACCGGACGCAGTCACCTGAGAGAAAACGAGGAGGCTTGGGATGAGAGCAGGGAAAGCCATCGGGGCGTTGGCTTTGGCTGGCGCATTGATGCTGCCGGGCGCGATCGCGCAGGCGGAGGATACGATCAAAGTGGGCGTGCTGCATTCGCTGTCGGGCACAATGGCCATCAGCGAGACCACGCTCAAGGACACCGTCCTCATGATGGTGGACGACGTCAACAAGAAGGGCGGGTTGCTCGGCAAGAAAGTCGAGGCGGTGGTGGTCGACCCCGCCTCGAACTGGCCGCTCTTTGCGGAGAAGGCGCGCGAACTGATCCAGAAGAGCGGCGTCGCGGTAGTATTCGGCTGCTGGACCTCGGTCTCGCGCAAATCCGTGCTGCCGGTGTTCGAGGAGCTGAACGGATTGCTGTTTTATCCCGTGCAGTACGAGGGCGAGGAGAGCTCGAACAACGTGTTCTACACGGGCGCCGCGCCGAACCAGCAGGCGATCCCCGCGGTCGAGTACCTCATGAGCAAGGAGGGCGGCGAGGCGAAGCGCTGGGTGCTCGAAGGCACCGACTACGTCTATCCCCGCACCACCAACAAGATCCTCGAGGCGTTTCTGAAGTCGAAGGGAGTCGCGCCCGAGGACATCATGATCAACTACACGCCGTTCGGGTTCTCCGACTGGCAGACCGAGGTCGCCGCGATCAAGAAGTTCGCCTCGGCCGGCAAGAAGACCGCGGTGGTCTCGACCATCAACGGCGACGCCAACGTGCCCTTCTATAAGGAGCTCGCCAACGCCGGCATCAAGGCCTCTGACATTCCCGTCGTGGCCTTCTCGGTCGGCGAGGAGGAACTCGCCGGCATCGACACCAAGAACCTGGTCGGCCATCTCGCCGCCTGGAACTACTTCGAGTCCGTGAAGAACCCCGTCAATGACGCCTTCATCAAGCAGTGGCACGCCTTCATCAAGAGCGACAAGCGCGTGACCAACGACCCGATGGAGGCCACCTACATCGGCTTCAAGATGTGGGCCCAAGCAGTGGCGCAGGCCGGCACCACCGAAGTGAATGCGGTGCGGCAGGCGATGTACGGGCAGACTGTGAAGGCGCCGAGCGGCTTCACCGCGGTGATGAACACCAATCATCACCTATCGAAGCCCGTGATGATCGGCGAGATCCAGGCGAACGGTCAGTTCGACATCGTCTGGCAGACCAAGGGCCCGATAAAGGCCGACGCCTGGAGCCCGTTCCTTCCGGAGGACAAAGGCAAGATCGCCGATTGGACCTTCCCCTGGGTCTGCGGCAATTGCACGGAGCCCAAGTACAAGGTTCTGACGGACTGAGCAGAGCCGATGGCCAGGCTCGACCGCTGGGCGGTCGAGCCTGCGCCGATCACGACGAGTACATGCGGGGGACCATAGTGGGGCTTCACCGTCTGCTCTTGGCGGCAATCGCGATCCTGGCAATCGCGGCATCGGCCCGTGCCGATGACCTTCACGACGTGATGGATCGCCTGGGCGCAGACAGCTTTTCGGACAAGGAGCAAGCGGTCACGGCCCTGGGCGAGCTCGGCGACGGCCGCGCCGTGCCCGCGCTCCGGGCGCTCAGCGACGGTCTGCTTTACAAGACCCCGGACGGGCATGTCCGCATCGCCGAGCAGGCCGGCGGCATCTACAAGCTCTTCGATCCCATCGATCGCGCGGCGCTCGGCGAGACAAAGGACGGCGACATCGACAAGGTCCGCGTGAACAACCGCCTGCGCGGCATCATCGAGGGTGCGCTCAGCCGTCTCACCCTGGTCGGCGGCAGCCGGGACGATCGGCTCAACGCGGCGCGCGAGGCGCTGAAGCATCTTTCCGCGGATTCAGGTCCTGCCTTGGAACGGGCGCTGGATGCCGAGAAGGACCCCGAGGTCCGGCAGGCGCTTGGGATAGCGCTCTCGGCCGCCCGGCTCACCGGCGGCACGAATGACCAACGCATCGCCGCCATATCGGTGCTGTCGCAATCCACCGATCCCGAGATCCGCTCGCTGCTCGGACAGTTCGCGGCGAGCGGCGACATCGATCCCGCCGTGCGCAAGGCGCTCGAGGCCGCCCAGCGCGGCCTGGAGCAGCGCCTCATGTGGATAGGATTCGCCGAAAACCTGTTCCAGGGCATGAGCCTCGGCAGCGTGCTGCTGCTGGCTGCTATCGGCCTTGCCATCACCTTCGGCGTCATGGGCGTCATCAACATGGCCCACGGCGAGATGATCATGCTGGGCGCCTATACGACCTTCGTGGTGCAGGAAGTCTTCCGCGCTTTCTTGCCGCCCAGCTGGGTCGATGGCTACCTCATCGCCTCGGTCCCGGCAGCCTTTGTCGTCACGGGACTCGTCGGGATTGCGCTGGAGCGCAGCGTGATCCGGTTCCTCTACGACCGTCCGCTCGAGACCATGCTCGCAACCTGGGGCGTGAGCCTGATCCTACAGCAGGCGGTGCGCGTCATGTTCGGCGCCCCAAACCGCGCGGTCTCAAACCCCAGCTGGATGACCGGCAGCGTGAACCTTCTGGGCGGCGCGGCCATCACGTGGAATCGGGTGATCATCCTCGCCTTCTGCGCCATCGTCCTCGCGTGCCTTTCCCTCGTTCTGCGCAGGACCTCCTTTGGGCTGCACATGCGCGCGGTCACCCAGAACCGGGACATGGCAGCGGTGATGGGCATTCCGACCGCGCGTATCGACGCGCTGACGTTTGGATTGGGCTCGGGGATCGCGGGGATCGGCGGCGTGGCACTGAGCCAGATCGGCAATGTGAGCCCGAACCTCGGCACCATCTACATCGTCGACAGCTTCCTGGTGGTGGTATTCGGAGGTGTCGGCAATCTCATGGGTACGCTCGTCGGCGCGCTCAGCCTCGGCATCGTGAACAAGATTCTGGAGCCGGTTGCGGGCGCCGTGCTCGGCAAGGTCGCGGTCCTGCTCGCCATCATTCTATTTATCCAGAAGCGGCCCCGTGGGCTCTTCGCCCTCAAGGGCAGGGCGGCGGAGAGCTGATCCGGTGAGCCCCGCCCGCGGTTTGCTCGATCGGCGCGGCTGGGCCTGGTTCCTCGCCATCGGCGTCGTCCTGGTCGTGATCGTGCCAGTGCTCAACGCGCTGCCCGTGCCGCGACTCCCCGACTATCTCATTCCGCTCTTCGGTAAGTATGCCTGCTATGCCGTTCTCGCCCTCAGCCTCGACCTCGTCTGGGGCTATGCGGGCATCCTGAGTCTCGGGCACGGCGCGTTCTTCGCGCTCGGCGGCTACGCCATGGGCATGTACCTGATGCGCCAGATCGGCACGCGCGGGGTCTACGCCGATCCGATCCTGCCGGATTTCATGGTGTTCCTGAATTGGAAGCAGCTGCCCTGGTATTGGTACGGCTTCGACCACTTCGCTGTTGCGGCGGCCATGGTTGTGCTCGTGCCGGGCGTCCTCGCTTTGGTTTTCGGCTGGTTCGCCTTCCGCTCACGGATCACCGGCGTCTACTTCTCGATCGTCACGCAGGCGCTGACTTACGCCCTCCTGCTCGCCTTTTTCCGCAACGACATGGGATTCGGCGGCAACAACGGCCTGACCGACTTCAAGGACATCCTGAGCTTCGACGTGCACGATCAATCGACCCGGCGCGCGCTCTACGTTACGTCGGTCGTCACGATGGGCGGCGCATTTCTCGTCTGCCGCGCCATCGTGGCCTCGAAGCTCGGCCGCGTCATGCTTGCGCTCCGCGACGCCGAGGCGCGCGTGCGGTTCCTCGGTTACTCCGCCGAACGGACGAAGCTCTTCGCCTTCACAGTGTCCGCGGTGCTCGCGGGCATCGCGGGCGCGCTCTATGTGACGCAGGCCGGGATCATCAACCCCAGCGAATTCTCGCCAGGCAACTCGATCGAGATCGCCATCTGGGTCGCAGTCGGCGGGCGCGGCACGCTCGCGGGCGCCCTCGTAGGGGCCGTCGCGGTCAATTCGCTCAAGAGCTGGCTCACCGGCGAGATTCCCGAAGCCTGGCTCTTCGCGCTCGGCGCACTCTTCATCCTGGTGACCCTGGTGTTCCCGCGCGGTCTGATGGGACTTGCGCAGCAACTCCGGGAATGGCGCCGCCCCGTGGCCGTACTTGCTGCCGGGAGACTCGCGAAATGAGCGCCGGCGCTCCCCTCCTCTACCTCGACGGCGTCACTGTCAGCTTCGACGGTTTCAAAGCCTTGAACGGCCTTTCGTTCGTGGTGGAACGCGGCGAGCTGCGCAGCGTCATCGGACCCAACGGCGCCGGAAAGACCACCATGATGGATGTAATCACTGGCAAGACGCGGCCCGACGCGGGCAAAATTTTCTTCAACGGCACCATGGATCTGACGAAGCTGGACGAATCGGCCATCGCAAATCTCGGCATTGGCCGAAAATTCCAGAAGCCGACGGTGTTCGAGAATCTCACCGTGCTCGACAATATGGAGCTCGCGCAGAAATGCCCGCGCGGCACCTGGCACACCCTATTGGCGAACCTCTCCGCATCGCAACGCGACGCCATCGATCGAACGCTCGAGACCGTCGGCCTTTCGGGCCGCGAGAGTGCGCTCGCGGGGACTCTGAGCCACGGGCAAAAGCAGTGGCTGGAAATCGGCATGCTCTTGATTCAGGACCAGCAGCTGCTTCTGTTGGACGAGCCGGTCGCGGGGATGACCGACCACGAGACCTCGCTCACGGCGGAGCTGATCCTGAGCCTGGCGGGCGAGCGGACGCTTGTCGTGGTGGAGCACGACATGGAATTCGTGCGCAATCTCGGGGCGCGCGTCACCGTGCTCCACGAGGGCGCCGTGCTCGCCGATGGCACCATCAAGCACGTGCAGAGCCAGCCCGCGGTCATCGACGTCTATCTCGGTCGCTGAACCCATGCTCGCCGTGGCCGATGTCGACCTCTACTACGGCGCAAGCCACATCCTGCGCCGCGCCGGCATCACCGCCGAGCGCGGCAAGGTTACGTGTCTCCTCGGCCGGAACGGGGTCGGCAAGACTAGCCTGCTGCGGGCGATCTTTGGACTACAGCCGATCCGAGGCGGGCGCATTCTGTGGGACGGAGAGGAGCTCGCTGGACTCAAGCCGCACGAGCGCGCGCGGCGCGGCCTCGCCTTGGTGCCTCAAGGCCGCGAGATATTCCCGAGGCTGACAGTGCAGGAGAACCTCGAGACCGGGTTCTCGACCTTGCCTCGCCAGCGGCGCCGCATCTCCGACGAGATTTTCAGTCTGTTTCCTGTCCTGCGTGACATGCTGCGCCGACGCGGCGGCGACCTCTCGGGCGGCCAGCAGCAGCAGCTCGCGATTGCCCGTGCGCTCGTCACAGGCCCGCAGCTCCTGGTCCTGGACGAGCCCACCGAAGGCATCCAGCCCTCGATCATCAAGGAGATCGAGCGGGTGATCCGCGATCTCGCCGCGCGCGGCGACATGGCGATCCTGCTGGTCGAGCAGTATTTCGAGTTCGCGCGCGCGCTCGCCGACACCTATGTGGTCATGGACCGCGGCGAGGTGGTACTGTCGGGCCTCACGCGGGACATGGTGGAGGCCGATGTCCGTCGTCACCTTACGGTCTGACTGGCGACACCAACCTGTCGACGTGCGCCCCGCATCGGACTTCGAGCGTTGCGACGGCGCGTCCGAGGTTCGGTTCAGCCGAAGGAACGGGGTTACCGCCGTCACACATCTATTCCAGCGCGCACCCTGCCGAGTGCTGTTCCCGAATGCACCCGCAGACGACCTCCCTCTGGCCGTGCTGCTCACGACCTCCGGCGGTCTCGCTGGCGGTGACAGAGTGCGGATTTCCGTCGGCGCCCAGGATGCCGCGCAAGCCGTTGTCACCACCCAGGCTGCGGAAAAGATCTATCGCTCGCTTGGACCGGAAACGCGCATCGATATCGCGCTGACGATCGGACCAGACGCCTGGCTCGAGTGGCTCCCCCAAGAGACCATCCTGTTCGACCGCGCCCGACTGTCCCGCCGTACGACCGCGGAGATCCAGGCCGGCGGTCGCCTTCTAGCAGCGGAAATGATCGTGTTCGGCCGCACCGCGCGCGGCGAGCGCCTATCGGCGGGCCTCCTGCACGACCGCTGGGCCGTCCGTGTCGATGGCAGACTTCGCTGGATCGATGCGATCCGCTTGGAGGGTGACATCGAGCGGCGTCTCCACGCACCCGCCGGGTTCGACGGCGCAGCCGCCATCGCGACCGCGATCTATGTGGGTCCGGATGTGGCGAGCCTGCTGCCCCTCGCACGCGCCCTCGCCCTCGACAGCGATTCACGAGCCGGGGCGACGGTGGTCGACGGTATCCTGCTGGCACGGTTCATCGGGCGCGATGCGCGCCTCCTCCGCGGCGACCTGGCATGCTATCTCGCCGAGCTCCGGCGCGCCGCCATGGGGCTGCCCGCACGGGTGCCGCGCCTCTGGCAGATTTGAGGAATCGAGATGCATCTGACGCCTAGAGAGAAGGACAAGCTCCTCGTCGCCGTGGCGGCGCAAGTGGCGCGGCGGCGGCTCGACCGCGGCGTGAAGCTCAACTACCCGGAGGTGATCGCGCTCATCACGGATTTTGTCGTTGAGGGCGCGCGCGACGGACGCTCGGTCGCGGAATTGATGCGCGACGGCGCGACGGTGCTGACGAAAGCCCAGGTGATGGAGGGCATACCCGAGATGGTCGCGGAGATTCAGGTCGAGGCGACCTTCCCCGATGGCACCAAGCTCGTGACCGTCCACAAGCCGATCCGATAGGGAGGCTTTATGATCCCCGGTGAAGTGATCGCGCGCGCGGGCGAAATCGAGCTGAATGCCGGCCGCACGACGGTGACCCTCGAGGTAGCCAACACCGGCGACCGGCCGATCCAGGTCGGCTCGCACTATCATTTCTACGAGACCAACGACGCGCTCCGCTTCGATCGCGAGCGAGCACGCGGCTTCCGGCTCGATATCGCCGCCGGGACGGCCGTGCGTTTCGAGCCAGGCCAGACGCGCATCGTGCAACTCGTTGCATATGCTGGGGATCGCGTAGTGCACGGCTTTCAGGGCGCGATCGGCGGCAAGCTCGAGGGCAGCAAGCCATGACCGTCAAGATCAGCCGTGCCGCCTATGCGGACATGTATGGACCGACCGTCGGCGACCGCGTGCGTCTCGCGGACACGGAGCTCTTCATCGAGGTCGAGGAGGACCGCACGATCTATGGCGAGGAGGTGAAGTTCGGCGGCGGCAAGGTGATCCGCGACGGCATGGGCCAGAGCCAGCGCACCCGCACCGAGGGTGCGGTCGATACCGTCATCACCAATGCGCTCATCCTCGACCACTGGGGGATCGTCAAGGCAGACATCGGCATCCGCGACGGGCGTATCGTCGGTGTCGGCAAATCCGGCAATCCCGACGTGCAGCCGGGCATCGACATCGTGATCGGGCCGGGCACTGAGGTGATCGCGGGCGAGCGCAAGATCGTCACCGCTGGCGGCTTCGACATGCACATCCATTTCATCTGCCCGCAGCAGGTCGAGGAAGCGCTCTACTCCGGCGTTACCACCATGATGGGGGGCGGCACCGGCCCTGCCGCGGGCACCGCCGCCACCACCTGCACGCCGGGCCCCTGGCACATCGCACGCATGCTGCAGGCCGCCGAAGGCCTGCCGATGAACCTCGGCTTCTTCGCGAAGGGCAACACGGCACGGCCGCATGGGCTCGTCGAGCAGATCAGGGCCGGCGCCTGCGGCATGAAGCTCCACGAGGACTGGGGCACCACGCCCGCGGCGATCGACAATTGCCTCGCGGTCGCCGACGAGCACGACGTACAGGTGTCCATTCACACCGATACGCTCAACGAGTCCGGCTTTGTCGAGCGCACCATCGCGGCGTTCAAGGGCCGTACCATCCATGCGCTCCACACCGAAGGTGCAGGCGGCGGCCACGCGCCGGACATCATCCGGGTCTGTGGCGAAACGAACGTGCTGCCCTCCTCCACGAATCCGACACGACCCTACACGGTGAACACCATCGACGAGCACTTGGACATGCTCATGGTCTGCCATCACCTCGACGCGAAGATTCCGGAGGACGTTGCTTTCGCGGAGAGCCGCATCCGCAAGGAGACCATCGCCGCGGAGGACGTGCTCCACGACATCGGTGCGTTCTCCATGATGTCGTCCGACAGCCAGGCGATGGGCCGGGTCGGTGAGGTCATCATCCGGACCTGGCAGACCGCGGACAAGATGAAGCGGCAGCGCGGCCGGCTCCCGGAGGAAACCGGCGACAACGACAATCACCGTGCCAAGCGGTACGTCGCCAAATACACCATCAACCCCGCGATCGCCCAGGGCGTCAGTCGGCACCTCGGCTCGGTCGAGGTGGGGAAATTCGCGGACCTGGTGGTGTGGTCCCCGGCCTTTTTCGGCGTGAAGCCGGACCTGGTGCTGAAGCTCGGTAGCATCGCGGCTGCTCCTATGGGCGATCCCAACGCGTCAATCCCGACGCCGCAGCCCGTGCACTACCGCCCGATGTTCGCGAGCTTCGGCCGGAACCTGCAGGCGAGCGCCGTCACCTTCGTCAGCCGAGCGGGTCTCGAGGCGGGTGTCGATCATGGTCTCGGGCTCGTGCGGCCGCTGATCGCCGTCGAGAACACCCGCGGCGGCATCTCGAAGAAGAGCATGATGCACAACGCCCTCACGCCGAAAATGGAGGTCGACCCCGAGACTTATGAGGTGCGCGCGGACGGCGAGCTCCTGACCTGCGTGCCCGCGAAAGAGCTCGCGATGGCGCAGCGGTATTTCCTGTTCTGAGCGATGCACAGAGCGACGCGCGCGGAGCGAGCGGGACGTTGGCCGGAAGCCCAGGCGGCCGCGGCCGTCACGCTCGATTATGACGACCGGCACCGACGGCGCGTTCGCCTCGAGACCGACGGCGGCGAACCGTTTCTGCTCGACCTGCCCCAGGCTCTGACGCTCGAGGATGGCCACGGGTTGCAGCTCGACGACGGCCGCTGGCTCGCCGTTCGCGCGGCGCCGGAGCCCCTCATCGAAGTGACGGCGGAGCCGCCGCTGCTCACCCGCCTTGCCTGGCACCTCGGCAACCGCCATCTACTCGCGCGCATCGAGCCCCATCGCATCCTGATCCGGCGGGATCACGTCATCGCCGACTTGCTCTCGAAGCTCGGTGCGACTCTGCGATTCGTCGAGGCACCCTTCACGCCCGAGCGCGGTGCCTATGACGACGAGCGCGGCCATTCCCACGGCCACGCGCACCATCATGACCACCCCTGAAGGCGCGCTCTACCGGCTCATGACGTGGCTCTCGCCGGCTTACCCGGTGGGCGGCTTCAGCTATAGCCATGGCATCGAATACGCGGTCGAGGAGAAGCTGGTGCGCGACCGCGTCACCCTCGTGGATTGGTTGACGACGGCGATCGAGGTCGGCGCCGGCCGGATCGGCGGTGCTCTGCTGGCGGAAGCGTGGCGAGCCGCGGCGGAAGCGGACGCGGGCCGATTGGAGGAAGCCGCCGCCCTAGCGGCGGCTTGGCGGAGTACCAGCGAGACCGCCCTCGAGAGCGAGGCACAAGGCGCGGCATTTCTCTCGGTGACGCGAACGGCTTGGCCCCACCCCCTCCTCGACCGCCTGGTGCCGGACCAGCGTGGCGGTCCGATCGCGCTGTCGGTCGCCGTGGGTGCGACCTGCGCTTGCCACGGCATCGCGCTGCTGCCCGCGCTTACGGCCTACTTGCACTCCTTTGCCGGCAACCTCGTCTCCGCCAGCACGCGGCTCATTCCGCTCGGCCAATCCGACGGCCAGCTCGCCATCGCCGCGCTCGAGCCGGTGATCGAGCGATGCGCGCGAGCCTGCGCCGAGGCGTCCCTCGACGAGGTCGGCAGCGCCGCACCGATGCTCGACTGGTGCTCCATGCGTCACGAACTGCAATACACGAGGCTCTTCCGCTCATGACATACTCTCCCAACGGCCCACTGCGGGTGGGCATCGGCGGTCCCGTCGGCTCCGGCAAGACGGCTCTCGTCGATCGGCTCTGCAAATTCATGCGCGACCGCTACGACATCGCGGTGGTCACCAACGACATCTACACCAAGGAAGACGCGCAGTTCCTAGCGCGCTCGGGGGCGCTGGTGCCAGAGCGGATCATGGGCGTGGAGACCGGCGGCTGTCCGCACACGGCGATCCGCGAGGACGCCTCGATCAACCTAGCGGCGGTGGCGAAGATGCGCGCGAGCCATCCATCGCTCGACCTGATCCTGATCGAGTCCGGTGGGGACAATCTCGCCGCCACCTTCAGCCCGGAGCTCGCGGACATTACGATCTATGTGATCGACGTCGCCGCCGGCGACAAGATCCCTCGGAAGGGCGGGCCCGGCATCTGCCGCTCGGACCTCCTGGTCATCAACAAGATCGACCTTGCCCCCATGGTTGGCGCGAGCCTCGAGGTAATGGATCACGACGCCCGCCGCATGCGCGGCGAGCGCCCGTTCCTGTTCACGAACCTCAAGGAGAACCGCGGCGTCGCCGAGGTTGCCGCCTTCATCGTGCGTGCCGGCGGGTTGGACCGGCACGACACCGCGGCCTAACCGCCGCTATCTACCGCCAGGTGTGCCACGCAATCGCCGCGCTCGACGCGGCCCAGGTGGCGCTTGCAGATCACGAAGCCGCTCTCCCGAAAATAGCAGGGAGCGGCGGACCGCGCGGGATTGTCGATGAAGTGCACCTCGCCGCAGAGCTGGCCACGCTCGACGACTTCGCCGAGCTCGACTGCGGGCTCGAAAAGACCGGGCTCCGGGGCATAGACGAAATGGTCACGGCCGGGAACCGCCACCAGCCGCGTCTGAGGTGCCGGATCTGACGATGGTGCGGTGATGCCGAGATGCGCGAGCAATCGGCGCGCGCCCCGGGAAACCAGCTCGACGCACGGCCGCGAGACCCGACCGGCGCCGCCGAACTCGCCACCGAGCGCGGCCACGCCGCGCCTCATCGCCGCGACCGGCGAGAAGCGGGGATCGCGGCTCTGCTTCCAGATCACCGACAAAGGCGCGCCAAAGGCCTTGAGAGCAGCCAGGCCCCGCGCATTGACCGCGGCATCCTCGCCCTCGTGGATGCTCGCGAAGGGCATGTAGTCGAGGGAGGTGCCGCCGGAATGGAAATCGTGGAACAGCGTCGCCATCGGGAACAGCACGCTCTCGATGTAATGCGCGATCTGCGAGGTCGGACCGCCATCGGGATCGCCGGGAAAGGACCGGTTGAGATTGCCCTGATCGATCGGCGACACCCGCGCACTATCGAGCGCCGCGGGCAAATTCGCCGCCGGCAGGATGATCACGCGGCCCTGGATCTCCGAGGGCTCAAGGGACCGGATCAGCTTCGCCAGCGCAATCTGGCCCTCGTACTCGTCGCCATGATTGCCCGCCATGAAGAAGGCGGTGGGCCCTCTGCCGTTGGCGATCACCGCGATCGGCAACATCAGCGTGCCATAGGCCGAGCGGGTGACGGAATGCGGGAGGTGCAGCCAGCCCACCTGCTTCCCTGGCTTGTCGTAATCGATGTCAGTCCAGATGTGCGACGGCTTGCTCATGCCCACTTCCTCCCTCTTCCACTGCATTCTGCCGCCGGGATCGCTTCCTTGCCACCGAGTCTGGCGCTGAGCAACAATGCACCGATAAAATATCGGAGGAGCGTCGATGCGACTGTTTTCCGCCACCATCGCGACCGAGACCAACACCTTCTCGCCGCTGCCGACCAGCATCGAGGGCTACAAGGAGAGCGTGTTCGTGCGGCCGGGCGAGCATCCGGACGCGACGCCGCTCATGTGCACCGCGCCGCTCTGGGTCGCGCGCAAACGGGCCAAGGCCGAGGGATTTACGCTGATCGAGGGCAGCTGTTTCGCGGCGAGCCCGGCTGGCACCACGAACCGCGCCGACTACGAGTTCATGCGGGACGAGATTCTGGGTCAGCTCAAGGCGGCGCTGCCCGTCGATGGCGTGCTTCTGGGCCTTCACGGCGCCATGGTGGCGCACGGGTACGACGACGTCGAAGGCGACATCATCGAGCGCGTGCGCGCTCTGGTCGGGCCCAGGACCGTGATCGGCGTCGAACTCGACCCCCACTGCCATCTCACGCTGAAGCGCGTGCGCC
This sequence comes from Allostellaceae bacterium, assembly GCA_035280245.1. Lineage (GTDB taxonomy): Bacteria > Pseudomonadota > Alphaproteobacteria > ATCC43930 > CGMCC-115725 > DASZHJ01. Next base: position 7,062 of record DATEGF010000086.1, on the reverse strand, counting down.
TCTCCGACGTGATCATCCTCTACAAGGAATTTCCCCATACCGACGTGGTGGATCGCGCCGAGGACCTGCTGGACATTGTGCTGAAGACGCTTCGCGGCCAGGCGCGGCCGGTCATGTCCATGTACGACTGCCGGCAGATCAGCAGCTATCCGACCACGCTGCCGCTCATGCGTGCCTTCGTCGACAAGATCAAGGCCATGGAGGGCAAGGACGGCGTGCTCTCGATCTCGATCGGCCACTGTTTTCCCTACGCGGACGTTGAGGAGCTCGGCGGCCGCATCCTCGTGGTGATGGACAAGGACAAGGCGAAGGGCGATGCGCTGGCGACGGCCATCGGCCAGGAATTCGTCTCCATGCGCGGCAAGACCATGCCGAGCTATTTCGGCGTCGACGACGGCATCACGGCGGCGATCGAGACTAATGAATCGCCTGTGGTGATGGCGGACCCCGCCGACAACGCCGGCGGCGGCGCGCCCTCGGACAACACCACCATCCTGCGTCGGATGATGGAGCGGCAGGCGCAAGAGGCGGCGCTCGGGCCGATCTGGGATCCGATCGCGGTGCGGCTCTGCTTCGACGCCGGGATCGGGTCGGAGTTCGCGCTCCGCCTCGGCGGCAAGATCGGGCCCACCTCGGGCGCCCCCATCGACGCCCGCGTCAAGGTGATCGGCCTCAAGCGCGATTGCTGGCAGAGCTTCGGCCCGACCCAGGTCCCGCTTGGCGACTGCGCGGCGGTTCGCTTGGGCGGCATCGACGTCGTCCTGATCAGCAACCGCACCCAGGCGCTCGGCCTCGAGCTCTTCACCAACCTCGGCATTGACCCGCGCGCCAAGCGGATGGTCGTCGTCAAGTCGACCAATCACTTCATGGCGGCCTTTGGCCCCATCGCCAAGCGAGTGATTTATATCGATTCTGACGGCCCCCTGAGTCGCGACTATCGAAAGATCCCCTATACCAAGGTAGCCCGACCCATCTGGCCACTCGACGAGAACACGCGGCCGAGCCTGATCCTCTGAGGGAGTTGCGGCCTCGGCGACCAAGTGACTTAATGGCGGAGGGAGCCGGAACCGCAGAGCAACCGGGCCGCGCCGCATCAGGGAGAGCACTCATGACCAAATTCACCCGTCGCATCGTCGTGCAGGGCGGCCTCGCCACCGCCGCCATTATCGCCGCACCCGCGATCCGGCACGCCCGGGCCGCGCCGAGCGCGGCTCGCACGATCCGCGCCGTATTCCACGGCGATATCCCCACTTACGACCCGATCTGGACCACCGCCAACATGTCGGCTTATGCGGGCGGCATGGTCTACGACACGCTGTTCGGGATCGATGGCGACCAGAAGCCACAGCCTCAGATGGTCAACAAGTGGGGCGTCTCCGACGACAAGCTCACCTGGACCTTCGAGCTCCGCGACGGGCTCAAATGGACGGACGGCACCGACGTCACCACCGCAGATATCGTGCCCTCGCTCAAGCGCTGGGCAGCGCGCGACGGTGGCGGGCAGCACATGATGCTGCGGGTCAAAGGCATCGAGGCGAAGGATCCCAAGACCTTCACCATCCAATTCACGGAGCGCTACGGCCTCACTCTCGATGTGCTCGCGAAGACCTCCACGCCCATCTGTTTCATGATGCGCAAGAAGGAAGCCGAGACCGACCCGATGCAGAAGATCGATCAGGTCGTGGGCTCGGGGCCCTTCATCCTCAACCTCGACGAGACCAAGCCCGGCACGCAGTACGTCTACGACAAGAATCCCAATTACGTGCCGCGCAGCGGGCCCGCCTCAGGCATCGCCGGCGGCAAGGTGGTCAAGGTCGACCGGGTCATCTTCGTCAACATGCCGGACGCGCAGACCGCCGTGGCAGCGCTCGAGGCAGGCGAGATCGATTTCTACGAGATCCCGCCGACCGACCTCATGGGCCAGCTCGAGAGCGACAAGAACATCAAGATCGAGGTCCTGAACCCGCTCGGCAACGTTGGGCAGATCCGGCTCAACTTCCTGCACCCGCCCTTCAACAATGTGAAGGCGCGACAGGCGATGCTCTACATCGTCAAGCAGGATGACTTCATGAAGGCGACCTTCGGCGAATCCCACTACTGGAAGACCTGTGGCGCCTATTTCGGCTGCGGCACACCCATGGAGAACGACGCGAATACGGACTGGTTCAAGGGCGGGCAGAACTTCGAGAAGGCGAAGCAGCTCTTCAAGGAAGCGGGCTACGAAGGCAAGCCGATCGTGCTGCTCCAGGCCACCAACATTCCTTACATGAGCAACTCCGCCCAAGTCCTGGCGCAGGAGATGCGACAGGCCGGCCTCAACGTCCAGGTCGAGCCCATGGACTGGTCGAACGTCGTGCAGCGCCGCTCGAACAAGGCGCCGCCCGATCAAGGCGGCTGGAACATCTTCATCACCTCGTCGGGCGCTTCGGCGGTCGGGAGCCCGATCCTGCTCTCGGCGCATGCCGCGACGGGCGACAAGGCCTGGTTCGGCTGGCCCTCCGATGAGAAGCAGGAGGATCTCCGCAACAAGTGGGCCCTCGCCGACACCTTGGAAGAGCGCCAGAAGATCGGCCGCGACCTCCAGGCGAACGCCTGGACCTTCGTGCCGCAGCTCTATTACGGCCAGTGGCTGCAGCCCGCCGCCATGCGCAAGAACATCAACGGCGTGCTCCCGGTCGCCGAGATCATCCCCTGGTGGCACGTCGAGAAGACGTGAGGTCGATCGTAGTCGAGCCCCCTTCACCCCGCCGTCGATCCGCTTCGCGGCTCGACCTCGCAAGGGGAGAGGGAGACAAGGTTCGCCCCTCTCCCCCTGCGGGAGAGGGAGGGGCCCGTCGCATAGCGACGGGAGGGTGAGGGCATTCGCAGCGCCGCTCCTTCGACATGATCGCCTACATCGCGCGACGCCTGCTCTCGATGCTGCCGGTGGTGGCGATCGTGGCGATGTTCGTATTCCTGCTGCTGCACCTGGCGCCGGGCGATCCTGCCGCGATCATCGCCGGCGACAACGCAACGCCGGAGAACATCGCGCAGATCCGCAAGGCGCTGGGGCTCGACGAGCCGCTCTGGCGGCAGTTCCTGGTCTGGGCCGGGAGCCTGGCGCACGGCGACCTCGGCAAATCCATGTTCTGGAACGAGCCGGTGACGACGCTGATCGCCCAGCGCGCCGAGCCCACCGCGTCCCTCGCCTTCACCACGCTCTCGGTCGCGATCGTGCTCGCGATCACCATGGGTGTCACGGCGGCGGCAAAGCCCGGCACCGCGACCGATCGCTTCGTGATGGGCTTCGCCGTCTTCGGCTTCTCGGTGCCGGTGTTCGTCGTTGGGTACATGCTCATCTTCGTCTTCGCGATCGCGCTCAAATGGCTCCCCGTCCAGGGCTACACGCCCATCGCCGAGGGCGTGGCGCCGTGGCTCCGCAACCTCGTATTGCCGTCGGTGGCGCTCGGTCTCGCCTATGTGGCGCTCATCGCGCGCATCACCCGCGCCACCATGCTGGACGTGCTCGCGGAGGACTACATCCGGACTGGACGGGCGAAGGGCGTGGCCGCGCGCCCGCTGCTGCTGAAGCATGCGCTCAAGAACGCGGCGGTGCCGATCGTGACCGTGATCGGCATCGGCGTCGCGCTGCTGATCGGCGGCGTGGTCATCACCGAGACGGTGTTCAACATCCCCGGCATCGGCCGACTGGTGGTGGACGCCATCACGCGGCGCGATTATCCGATCATCCAGGGCGTCATTATGGTGTTCTCCGGCATCTACGTGTTCGTGAACCTGCTGGTCGACCTTTCCTATACGCTCCTCGATCCGCGAATCCGGTATTGAGATGACGGCAGCCGCCGAGCTCTCTCGCGCAGGATCGGGACGGGTCGACCAGCTCCGCACCTTCGCGCGCCGGAATCCCACCATCGTCGCCGGCGCGGGCCTGCTGGTCTTCATGGCGCTGGTTGCCGTCAGCGCGAGCCTGATCGCCGGCGATGCTCAGTTCCTCAATCCATCCGAGCGACTGCGGGGACCTTCGGCGGTGCACTGGTTCGGGACAGACCACCTCGGCCGTGACGTCTACGCCCGCACGGTCTTCGGCGCGCGCATCTCCTTGGTTGTAGGGATCGCCGTCGCGATCCTGTCGATCACCTCTGGGCTCGCGATCGGCCTCGTCGCCGGCTACTTCCGACGGGTCGACGCTCCAGTGATGCGGCTGATGGACGGATTGATGGCCATCCCGGGGATCCTGCTCGCAATCGCGCTGGTCTCGCTCAACAGAGCAAGCGTCGGCATCGTCATCGTGGCGATCTCGATCCCTGAAATTCCTCGCGTGGTCCGCCTGGTGCGCTCGGTGGTGCTGACCACGCGCGAGCAACCTTTCATCGAGGCCGCGATCGGTGGCGGCAGCCGGCATTGGAAGATCATCCTGCGTCACATCCTGCCCAGCACGATCGCGCCGCTCATCGTGCAGGCGACCTACGTGATGGCATCCGCCATCCTGACCGAGGCTGGGCTCTCGTTCCTGGGCGCGGGCGTGCCGCCGGAGATCCCAACCTGGGGCAACATGATCGCCTCGAGCCGGCTGTTTCTCGCGAGCGCGCCGTGGACGATCTTCTTCCCCGGCACTTGCCTGGCGCTGGTGGTGCTGGCCGTGAACCTGATGGGCGACGGACTGCGCGACCGGCTCGATCCGCGCCTCGCGCGGCGGATGTGACCCATGCCTGAGGCGTTGCTCCGTGTCGACGAGCTCCGCACGCATTTCTTCACCCTCGATGGGGTCACACGTGCGGTCGACGGCGTGAGCCTCTCGATCGAGGCGGGCGAGACTCTCGGCATCGTCGGTGAGTCCGGCTGCGGCAAGAGCGTGACTGCGCTTTCCATCATGCGGCTGCTGCCGGCGAAGCTCGGCCGCGTCGTCTCGGGCGCGATCCAGTTCGATGGCCGGAACCTGCTGACGCTCGACGAAGGAGAGATGCGCGACATCCGCGGCAATCGGATCGCGATGATCTTCCAAGAGCCGATGACCTCGCTCAATCCGGTGCTCACGGTCGGCGACCAGATCGCCGAAGCCGTGATGATCCACCAGAAGAAGAGCCGTTCGGAAGCGATGACGCACGCCATTGAGATGCTGCGTCTGGTGCGCATTCCCGACGCCGAGCGGCGCGTGCGCGACTATCCGCATCAGTTCTCCGGCGGCATGCGCCAGCGCGTAATGATCGCCATGGCGCTCTGCTGCAACCCGCGCCTCCTCATCGCGGATGAGCCCACCACAGCGCTCGACGTCACCATCCAGGCTCAGATCCTGAAGCTCATGCTGGAGCTCAAGGGCCGGTTTGGTGCCGCCGTGATGCTGATCACCCACGACTTGGGCGTGGTCGCCGAGACGTGCCAACGCGTGATCGTGATGTACGCCGGACGAAAGGTCGAGGAAGCGCCGGTGCTCGACCTCTTCGACCGACCCATGCATCCCTATACGCGAGGCCTCATGGCCTCGATCCCGAGCCGGCGCGTGGACAAGTCCGCCCGGCGGCTGCGGGAGATCCCGGGCATCGTCCCCTCACTCCGCGAGCCGATCCCAGGTTGCTCGTTCGCGCCGCGTTGCGCCTTCGCCACCGACCGGTGCCGGAGCGAGGCGCCGCCGCTCGCGGAGCATGCGGCCGGCCATTGGGCCGCGTGCTGGCACGTCGACCGGGTGCTCGCGGCATGACCGGCGGTCCCGTCCTCGCGGTCGAGGAGTTGCAGAAGCACTTCCCCGTGCAGCTTGGTCTGATGCGCCGGACCGTAGCCCACGTGAAAGCGGTCGACGGGGTCTCCTTCTCCATCGAGGCCGGCGAGACCCTGTGCCTCGTCGGCGAGTCCGGCTGCGGGAAGTCGACGGTGGGCAAGCTCATCCTGCGCTTCCTCGAGCCGACCGGCGGCCGCGTGGTGCTGAATGGCGTCGACATCACCGCGCTCGATCAAGGCGCAATGCGCACCTATCGCCGCCACGTGCAGATGGTGTTCCAGGATCCCTACGCCTCGCTCAATCCGCGGCTCACCGCGGGCGCGATCGTCGGCGAGCCCTTGGAGAATTTCGACCGGATGCCCGCCTCCGATCGGGAAGCGCGGGTCGCGGCGGTGCTGGAGCGCGTCGGGTTGCGCGCGGACGCCATGCGCCGCTATCCCTTCGAGTTCTCTGGCGGGCAGCGCCAGCGCCTCGGCATCGCCCGCGCACTGGTCGTGAATCCCGATCTCATCATCGCGGACGAGCCCGTCTCGGCCCTCGACGTCTCCGTCCAGGCACAGGTGCTCAACCTGCTCATGAACCTGCAGGACGAGCTCAAGCTCACCTATCTCTTCATCTCCCACGATCTCGGCGTGGTCGAGCACATCGGGCACCGCATCGCGGTCATGTACCTGGGCCGCATCGTGGAGATCGCCCGAAAGGCCGATATGTTCGCGAACCCGCTGCACCCCTACTCTCAGGCGCTGATCGAAGCCGCCCCGATCCCGGACCCGCGGGTCCGGCGCACGCGCATGGTGATCGAAGGCGACGTGCCGAGTCCGATGAACCCGCCCTCGGGCTGCCGCTTCCACACGCGCTGCCCCTTCGCCATCGCCCGCTGCCGCGAGGAAGAGCCGCTCCTGCGCGAGGCGGTTCCCGGCCGCATGGTCGCCTGCCATCTGCGCGAGGATGGTCGGACCGAGCCCCTCCGGGCGTAGGGACGCCGCGCCTTTAGAAACTGAAATATCGGACGCCGGGTTGATCCATGAAATCGCCGACGACGGCGGGCGATGTCACGGTGACGCCGGGGATCAGCTCCGCTTCGGTACGCCCTCCCGAATTTGGCAGGTAGAGCGGGCAGAGCTCCACTTTCGCGCCGGCTTGAATCGCCGATTGCAGAATCTGCTGGGGCGTCTCGGCCGTCGGTCTGAGCGTCGGTCCGGCGTAACCGGTGAACGCGAGATCGCCCCCGTCGCCGCACAGCAGGACCGTGACGGCCGTATGGTGCTTGAGCGCCTGGAGGCTCAAGGTCAGAGCCATCGCCTGCACCTGCGGCTCGGGCCGGCTCACGACCACGAAGAGAGTGCCGCTCG
>DATEGF010000085.1:0-4254 GCA_035280245.1 Allostellaceae bacterium | reverse complement strand
CGAGCGCATGGCGCGCCGCGTGCGCGGGCTCCGGATCGGGTTGCCGCTCGCGGGCTTCATCGGCCGCGATCCCTACGGTCTGCGCGCGGTCCTCGCGATTGCGCTGGTGATCGGTTTCCTGAGCGCGGGCGCCGACAGCGGCGACCGCGTCGTCCGCGCGCTCGAGCCGCAGCTCAGCTTCACGCCCGGCGCCTCGGTGCCGGTGAGCCTCGACATCTGGGTGACGCCGCCCGATTACACCGGAGAGCCGCCGCTCTTCCTGCAGCGCGACGCCGCCAACCAGGCGATCGCGGTCCCCACCGGCAGCACCGTATTGGCCCAGGTCTCGGGCGGCCGAGAGCCGCCGCAGATCGAGATCGCGGGGAAGTCGACCGAGTTCGCGCGGATCGACGCCAGGAATTACAAGGGCAGCGCCACGCTCACCACCGGCGACAAGCTCACCGTGACGCAAAGCGGGCGCATACTCGGGTCCTGGCCGATCAAGATCGTGCCGGACCTGCCGCCCTCGATCGCCTTCGTCACGCCGCCGAAGAAGCAGGTGCATGACCAGCTGAAGATCGAATACAGCGCCGCTGATGACTACGGCGTCGAGAGCGCGAAGGCCGTGATGAAGCGCGTCGATGGGCCCGCGGACGACCTGATGCGGCTGGAGCTGCCGCTCCCGGGCTTGCATCTCAAGGAGGCGAAGAACGCGAGCTTCTTCGACCTGACGCCGCACCCCTGGGCGGGCCTGCCGGTGGAGATTCATCTGGAGGCGTTCGACGCCCTGAACCAGATGGGCAAGAGCGAGACTCTCACGATCACGCTCCCCGAGCGGATCTTCCACCATCCCTTCGCGAAGGCGCTCATCGAGCAGCGCAAGGAGCTGACGATCCATCCGAAGGACAGCGACGTCGTCGCCGAGACGCTGTCCGATCTCTCCCAGCAGCCCGCCTTCTTCGACGAGGACAAGGTGGTGTTCCTGGGCTTGCGGATCGCGTCCGTGCGCCTGCAACGCGGCGACGCCAAGACCGCGATCCCCTCGGTGCAGCAACTGCTCTGGGATCTCGCCGTCCGGCTCGAGGACGGACACACCACGCTGGCGCAGCGCGACCTCCGCGACGTCATGCAGGCGCTGCAGGACGCGATCAACCACAATGCGCCCGACGCCGAGATCGAGCGGCTGACGAAAGAGCTCAAGGACGCGATCGACCGCTACCTCAAGGCGCTCGCCGAGAACATGCAGCGGCAGAATCCCGACGACATGCAGCCGATCGATCCCAATCGTCTGATGTCCGAGAAGGACCTCCAGCGCATGTTGGACCGTGCCAAGGACCTGGCGCACATGGGCGCCAAGGACGCGGCGCGCAACCTGCTCTCGCAGTTGCAGAACATGCTGGAGAACCTGCGCATGGCGCAGCCGCGGCAGATGCAGGGCAATGGCAACCAGGCCATGCGCGACCTGCAACAGCTGCAGCAGCGCCAGCAGCAGCTGCTCGACCGCACGTTCCGCCAGTCGCGGCAGGGACAGCAGGGGCAGCGCGGCCAGCAGGGCCAGCAGCAGCGGCAAGGCCAGGGCCAGGGCGACGCCGGCGAGCAGGACGCGCTCCGGCGCATGCTCGGCGATGTCATGCGCCAGCTCGGCGAGCAGGGCGACGTGCCGCAGTCGCTCGGCCGCGCCGACCGCGCCATGCGCGATTCGTCCGAGGCGCTCGGTCGCGGCTCGCCCGGCGACGCCGTCGGCCCGCAGACCGAGGCGCTCGACGCGCTCCAGCAGGCGACCAAGGACATGATCGACCAGATGACCGGCGCCTTTGGCGGGCCCGGCAATTTCGGCGATCTGCCCGACGGCGCGCGGCCCAACGCCGACCGCGACCCCTTGGGCCGGCCGACCGGCGACAGTGCCGAGGGCACTTATACCGACGGCCGGCTCCGCATGGGCGAGAGCAAGGGCGACGCCTTCGGCATCGAGCGCGCCAAGGAGATCCTCGAGGAGCTGCGCCGCCGGGCCGGCGAGACCGCGCGTCCCTCCGAGGAGCGCGATTACATCGACCGGCTGCTCCGGCGGTTCTGAGGGCGCGCAGTCACCCTCACCCTCCCATCGGCTCGCGCCGCTGGGTCCCTCCCTCTCCCACTTCGTGGGCGAGGGGCTATTTCGCGCCGAGCACTTACTTGCCCCTCTCCCGTGAAGCGGGAGAGGGAGGGACCCAGCGCGTAGCGCTGGGAGGGTGAGGGTTACGCCGAGGTCACGCCGCGAGCTCGGCCGCGACCGCCTCGCAGATCTGCTCGAGGGTGAAGGGCTTCTCGATGACCCGGTGGATCAGCGCCTCGAGGTTGTGCGCGCGCTGACGCTCGGACGCATATCCCGTCATCATCAGGATCTTCATGTCGGGATAGTCCTTGCTCGCCTTAAGCGCGAGGCCGATGCCGTCGAGGCCGGGCATCGCGATGTCGGTGAGCAGGAGATCGAACGTCTCGTTCCGGAGTGCCACAACCGCGGCGAGCCCGTCGGCCACCGTCACCGTCTCGTGGCCGCGATGCCGAAGCGCGCGTTCGACGAAGGCCTGCACCGCGGCGTCGTCCTCGGCGATCAGAATCTTGCTCATCGCGCTCGCTCCGTCGCGCCCGTCGCTCGGGCTAGCCGCCGTCGGAGGTGAAGGTCACCGACATGCCCGTCGCCGCATCGCTCGGCCGGGCCACGCTGGTGGTGAAGGGTACGCTGGCACCGGGCAACAGGCGCTCGGTGCTGACGTCGAAGCTCCAGGACTGCACCACGTGGTTGGCACCGTCCGTGAGCTCGACCTTGAGCTTCGGTACCGATTGCGCCTCGGCCGAGATGTTCGCGACCTCGCCCTCGATCACCAGCCGCGGCACCCCATTCTCCTCGTCGCGGCGCGCCTGGGCCGTCACTTTCAGCACGTCGGCGGGCTGCCGCGTCGCGAGGCCGACCAAGGCATAGAGGCGCGCCGAGGGCGGCCAGGTCTTGATCACGACATCCCGCTCCCAGACCGCGCCGCCGGCGGCGATCCCCACCAAAAGCAGGAGCACGAGCCATCCGACCGTGACCCACGGCCGGCGGCGAGGTTGAGCGAGGGCCGGCAACTGGATCCGGTGCTCCGGCTCCTCGGCGAGAGCCGGCCGATCGAATTGCGGCTCGACCCGCTGCACGCGCGGTGCCGGCTCGGGCTCCGGCGGCGGCGACACGGTCGCAAGGTCGGCGAGCGCCTCTGCCGGCGGCTTGTGGTGCCAAGTGTGGGAGCACTGGGCGCAGCGGACGCGCCGGCCGTCCGCACCCAAGGCGCGGGGGTCGACGAGGTACCGGGTGCTGCACTGCGGGCAGACGACGATCATGCGTGGATATTACAGCCTTGCAATGCTCCGCACGGCTTATAGGGCGCGGCCTGCGGCGAGGCAAGGAGAGCGGGCCGCCGCGGCGTCCCCGAGTCGCGACGAAACCGAAGGAAAGATGCGGAGGGCCAGCGCACGACTCGTTGCGCGCCGCTGCGGGCGGCTTTACGGCGCTCGCCCGCTCATGCAGAGTTTGCGGCCCGGAGGAGCGCCAGAGTGGTTCGATTCGAGAATGTCGGCATGCGGTACGGCGCGGGGCCGGAGATTCTCCGCGACATCACGCTCCTCCTCGAGCCCGGCTCCTTTCATTTCCTCACCGGCAGCAGCGGCGCCGGCAAGTCGAGCCTCTTGAAGCTCATGTACCTCGCGGAGCGGCCGTCGCGCGGCCTCATCACGCTCTTCGACCAGGCCATCGCCACAGCGCCCAGGCGGGAGATGCCGGCGCTGCGGCGCCGGATCGGCGTCGTATTCCAGGATTTCCGGCTGATCGATCATCTCTCGGCCTTCGATAACGCGGCCCTGCCGCTGCGCGTGGCAGGCGTGCCCGAGAGCCAGATCAAGGAGCACGTGACGGAGCTCCTGGCCTGGGTCGGGCTCGGCGACTTCCTCAATGCGAAGCCGCCGACGCTCTCCGGCGGCCAGCAGCAGCGTATTGCGATCGCGCGCGCCGTGATCCGCCGGCCGAGCCTGCTGCTCGCCGACGAGCCCACGGGCAACGTCGACGAGGAGCTGGCCCTCCGTCTGATGCGGCTCTTCGAGGAACTCAACAAGCTCGGCACCACCATGGTGATCGCCACGCACAACCGCGGCTTGGTCGAGCGGTTCGATCATCCGTGCCTCCATCTCGCGGACGGCGAGCTGCGCACCGAGCGCGCGCGCAAGCGGAGCACCGCGTGATCTTTCGCGCCCGCCTCGACCTGCCGCTCG
>DATEGF010000084.1:0-20577 GCA_035280245.1 Allostellaceae bacterium | reverse complement strand
GAGAGCGCTCGACGTCGATCTCGAGCTCGTGAAGGTGACCTCGCCCACGCGCATTCCGCTGCTGGTGAGCGGCAATGTTGATCTCTCGGTAGCCTCGATGACGCACACGCGCGAGCGCGAGGGCGCGATCGATTTCAGCATCACCTACTACACGGGCGCTCAGAGTTTGTTGGTGCCGGCTGAGAGTCCGATCAAGGGCCTCGGCGATCTCGCGGGAAAGACCGTGGCGGTGCAGCAAGGGACGACCCTCGAGAAGAACCTCGCGACGCTGGCGCCCGACGCGACGATCCAATCTTTCCGCGACTACACCACCGCGTGGCTGGCCCTCCGTCAGGGGCGCGCCGACGCCTTCACCGGCAGCTCCGACGTGCTGCGCGGCTTCGCCCGCGAGGCGCCGGGTTTCCAGCTGGTCGGCGGCAAATTCAGCCTGGAGCCCTTTGGGATCGGCGTGCGTCACGGCGACTGGCGGCTCCGCGATGTGATCAACGCCGTCTTGCAGGACCTCTGGACCAGTGGGCGCTACCGAGAGCTCTATCTGAAGTGGTTCCAGATCGAGTCCGACGTTCCCATCGAGACCTGGCCCAAGGGCTGAGCGGTTGAGCTACAGCTTCGACTGGAGCGTGCTCTGGCGTTATCGCGAGCAGCTCCTGGAGGGGTTCGCGCTCACGCTGGCGCTCTCGATCGTGAGTCTCGTCGCGGCGCTCGGCGTGGGCGTGTTGGCAGGAGCGACCGCCGAGAGCGAGCGCCGGTGGCCGCGCGCGATCGCCGGCGCCTACGTCGAGATCGCGCGCAACGTGCCGCTCCTGGTGCATCTCTATGTCTGGTATCTAGGCCTGACTGCCTTGAAGCTGCCGGCATTCTGGTGCGGCGTGCTGGGCTTGAGCCTCTATTCCGGCGCCTATGTGGCGGAGATCGTGCGCTCGGGGTTGCAAGGCGTGCCCGCGGGCCAGCGCGCGGCGGGCTCGGCATCGGGCCTCTCGCCACGCCAGATCCTGCGCCACGTCGTTTATCCCCAAGCGCTCCGGATCGTGGCGCCGTCGCTTGCTGGATTGTTCTCGCAGCTCATCAAGGACTCCTCGCTCGCCTCGGTCATCTCCGTGGCCGAGCTCACTTTCGTTGCGGGCGCCATCGAGGGCGACACGTTCCGCACCTTCGAGGCCTATATCGGGATCACCGGGCTCTACCTCGTGGCGGTGACCGCGGTCTCCCAGATCACCTTGCGAACGCTCCGCAGCCGGATCGTGGAGCCGGCGATGCGGTATTAGGGGCGATCCGTGGATTTCTCCGTCGTCGTGCGCAATCTGCCCTACCTCTCGGCGGCCTTCTGGTTGACGCTGGAGACAGCGGTACTGGTGATTGCGGGGGGAACCGTCGCGGGCGTGCTGCTGGGGCTCGCGCGCGGGGCGAGCGCGCGCCTGTTGCGCGGCGCCGCCGCGCTCTATATCGGGCTCATTCGCGGGACGCCGCTGCTGGTGGTGCTGTTCGTGGTCTATTTCGCGCTGCCGCCGCTGATCGGGCACCGGTTCACGGCCTATGAGGCGGCGGTCATCGGCTTCATCGCCTTCATCGCGGCCTATATTGCCGAGGACGTGCGGTCGGGGATCCTGTCGGTGCCGGGCGGACAGATGGAGGCGGCGCTCGCGAGCGGCTTGTCGCGAGGGCAGACCCTGCGGCTGGTGGTCCTGCCGCAGGCGATCCGCCGGATGATCCCAGCGCTCTTCAACCAATTCGTCCGGCTTTTGAAGTTCACCTCGGTCGCGTCGGTGATCGGTGTGACCGAGCTCACAGGCGCGACGCTTGCCGTCAATGCCCGCGCGTTCCAGCCGCTGCCGCTGCTCGCAGCCCTGGCGCTGGCGTATTTCGTCGCGTGCTATGCGCTTTCGCTGATCGGCCGCTGGCTCAATCGGCGCTATGCGATCGCGAGCTGAGGAGAGGCTCGCGCCTCAGTGGTTGTGGGCCGCGACCTCGTGGGTCTTGAGCACCTTGTCGGTGCTGGCTTCGGCTTCCTCGAGCACGACGCCGTAGTGCCAGAGGGTCGAGAGATGGTCGAGCACCGCCTTACAGGTGGGCTCGTCGAGGAGCACGCCCTCGTGCACGGCGTGCCGGAGGATCAAGCGCCGGTCGCCCGCGAGATCGAGGTCGACGATCTGGATGTCCGGCTCCTGGCGCGCGAGGTCGTAGTGGCGCGCAAGCGCGCTGCGGATCTCGCGATACCCGCGCTCGTCGTGGATCGCGTCCACCACCAGCGCGTCCTGGCTCGCCTCGTCCAGCACCTTGAATAGGCGGAACTGCCGCATGAGCCGGGGGCTCAGATACTGCAGGACGAAGCTCTCGTCGCGATAATTCGCCCAGGCGTCGCGGAGCGTCCCATAGGGGTCGCCGTTGCCGGCCATGTCGGGGAACCACTCGCGGTCCTCGTCGGTCGGGTTGGTGCAGATCCGCTTCACGTCCTGCATCATCGCGAATCCCAGTGCATAGGGATTGACGCCGTTGTAGCGGCGGTCGTCGAAGTCCGGCTGGAAGATCACGTTGGTGTGCGAGTGCATCGCCTCGAGGAAGGCGCCGTCGGTGATCAGCCCGCGCTCGTGCAGCCGATTGAGGATCTCGTAGTGGACGAAGGTGGCGCAGCCCTCGTTCATCATGCGCGTCTGTTTCTGCGGGTAGAAGTATTGGCTGATGTGGCGAGTGATGCGCACGAGCTCGCGCTGCCAACCCTGAAGCCGCGGCGCGCGCTTTTCGAGGAAATAGAGCAGATTCTCCTCGGGGAGCCCGAGCTTGCGCCGAGTCTCAGCACGCTCCCTGGCGAGCTCGGCCTCGTCGACGCTCTCGGCCTGGCGCTTTGGCACCACGCGCTCCCAGAGGTCGTCGTAGGTGCGCTCGTCGTAGACCCGGCGCTCCTCGGCGCGCCGGCGCTCCTCGGCAAGGTTCTCCTTGGCGCGACGCGCGTAGCGATGAACACCCTGGTTCATCAGGGCATGTGCGGCGTCCAGCACGCGCTCGACGTCGGCGACGCCGTGGGAATCCTCGCAGCGCGCCACGAAATCCCGCGCGAAGGTGAGGTAGTCGAGGATGCCGTCGGCATCCGTCCACTGCTTGAAGAGATAATTGTTCTTGAAGAAGTGATTGTGCCCGAAGGCGGCGTGGGCGATCACCAGCGTCTGCATCGCCATGGAGTTCTCCTCCATGATGTAGCTGATGCAGGGGCTCGAGTTGATGACGATCTCGTAGGCGAGGCCCTGGAGGCCATGCCGGTAGAGCGCCTCCTCGCGCGCGAAGCGCTTGCCGAAGCTCCAGTGCCGGTACATCAGCGGCAGGCCGACCGAGGCGTAGGCGTCCAGCATCTGCTCGGAGGTGATCACCTCGATCTGGTTCGGGTAGATGTCGAGGCCGAGCTCGCCGAGCGCGATCTCCGAGATCGCGTCATGGACGCGGCGAATCTTCTCGAAGTCCCATTCGGCGCCCTGGAAGAGAGGTGTCTTGTCGAGCGTGGCGACCGCGTCGCTCATGCCGCGTGTTCCCGCTGCTTCGAGAAGAGCTCGTGGAAGACCGGGAAGATCTGCCCGGGGTCGGCCACCTTGCGCATGGCGAAATTGGGATTGGGCGCGGCGATCGCCTCATAGGTGCGCCAGAGATCGGTCGGCGCGCTCGGATAGCCGTGCCGCAGCGTCGCCTCGGCGCCCACCTCGATGTAGGCGAAATACTGGCTGATCGGCAGGATCTCGTGCGACATCAGCGAGGCGCAGCGATCGCTGTCCTCGGTATAGTTGTCGCCGTCGGAGGCCTGCGCCGCGTAGATGTTCCAGTTCTCGGGGCTGTAGCGCGCGCGCACCACGCGCATCATCTCCTCGAGAGCCGTGGAGACGATGGTGCCGCCGGTCTCGCGGCTGTGGAAGAAGGTCTCCTCGTCCACCTCCTGGGCGCTCGACGTGTGGCGGATGAACACGATGTCGACGTGCTTGTAGCGCCGGGTCAGGAACACGTGCAGCAGCATGAAGAACCGCTTGGCAAGGTCCTTCATCTGCTCGGTCATCGAGCCCGACACGTCCATCAGGCAGAACATGACCGCCTGCGTGTTGGGCTTCGGGATGCGCTCGAAACGGTTGTAGCGGACGTCGACGGGGTCGATGTAGGGCACCCGACGGCTCTTGCGGATCATGGCCTCGAGCTCGAGCTTGGTCTGCTCCGCCGCCTCGGGGTCATCGGCATCGATCGCGGTCTGCATCTGCAGCTCGAGCGCCGCGATGTCCTGGAGCGTCGGCCGGCTCAGCGAGATGCGGCGCGCGAAGCTGTTGCGCATGGTGCGCTTGACGTTGAGCGCGGAGGGGTTGCCGGCGACCGAGTAGCCGGCGCGCACGGGCTGTGTCGACTCCATGTCGGTGATCTTGGTCTTGATCAGGTCCGGGAGCTCCAGATCATCGAAGAACAGGTTGAGGAACTCCTCCTTCGACAGCACGAACTCGAAGGAATCCTGCTCGCCGCCGTCCTCGGGGCTGGCCTCGCCGCCGCGCGCGGCGTCGCCGGTTGGCGGCCGCTTGATCCGGTCGCCCGCCACGAACTCCTTGTTGCCGGGTACGACGTAGTCGCGCGTGCCGCCCTGCGTTGCCTTGTGGAAGCTCGGCTCGTTGATGCGGTGGGAGGGGATGCTCACCTTCTCGCCGCTCGCGTTCTGGCCGACCTTGCGGCGCTTCAGCGCCTCGGTCATCGCGTCCTTGATCTCGTGCTTGGCACGCTCGAGGAAGCGCTGCCGGTTCGGCAGGCTCTTGCCCTTGGGGTTGGGACGGCGGTCGATGATGTTCATTTGCCCACTGAACTCCAGGTTCTCGCGTTACCCGGCTTTATTGACCCGCATGTACCACTCGACGAGGCGCCGCACCTGGCGCGACGTGTAGCCGCGAGAGGTCATGCGCTCGACGAAATCGCTGTGCTTCTTCTCGGTCTCGGAATCGCGCTTCGAGCTGAAGCTGATCACCGGCAGCAGGTCCTCGACCTGCGAGAACATGCGCTTCTCGATGACTTCCCGCAGCTTCTCGTAGGATGTCCAGGCAGGGTTCTTCCCCGCGTTCTGCGCCCGGGCGCGCAGCGCGAACTTCACCACCTCGTTGCGGAAGTCCTTGGGATTGGCGATGCCAGCGGGCTTCTCGATCTTCGAGAGTTCCTGGTTCAGGATCTCGCGATCCATCAACTGGGCGGTGTCGGGATCCTTGAAGTCCTGATCCTCGATCCAGGCGTCGGCATAGGCGACGTAGCGGTCGAACAGGTTCTGGCCGTAGTCGCCATAGGACTCGAGATAGGCCTTCTGGATCTCGTTGCCGATGAACTCGGCATAGCGCGGCGCCAGCTCGCCTTTGATGAAGCTCAGGAGCTTCTTCTCGGTCTCCTCGGGGAACTGCTCGCGCCGGACCGACTGCTCGATCACGTACATGAGGTGCACGGGATCGGCCGCCACCTCCTGGGTGTCGAAGTTGAAGGTGTTCGAGAGCGATTTGAAGGCGAAGCGGGTGGAGAGGCCGTCCATGCCCTCGTCGACTCCGGCGGCGTCGCGATATTCCTGCACGGTGCGGGCGCGCGGATCGCTGTCCTTGAGGCTCTCGCCGTCATAGGCGCGCATCTTCGAGTAGAGGTTCGAGTTCTCGTGCGCCTTGAGGCGCGAGAGCACGCAGAACTTGGCGAGCATGTCGAGGGTGCCGGGCGCGCAAGGGGCGGCGGCGAGCTCGCTTCCGGTGAGCAGCTTCTGATAGATCTTCGCTTCCTCGGCGACGCGCACGCAGTAGGGCACCTTGATCACGCAAACGCGGTCGATGAAGGCCTCGTTGGTACGGTTGTTCTTGAAGGCCTGCCACTCCGCCTCGTTGGAGTGCGCGAGGATGATGCCGTGGAAGGGGATGGCGCCGATGTTCTCGGAGCCGATGTAGTTGTTCTCCTGCGTCGCCGTCAGCAGCGGATGCAGCATCTTGATCGGCGCCTTGAACATCTCGACGAACTCGAGGATGCCCTGGGTGGTGCGGTTGAGGCCGCCGGAGAAGGAATACGCGTCGGCGTCGTTCTGGCTGAAGAACTCGAGCTTGCGGATGTCGACCTTGCCGACCAGGCTCGCGATGTCCTGGTTGTTCTCGTCGCCGGGTTCGGTCTTGGCGACGCAAATCTGGCGGAGCCGCGACGGGTGGAGCTTCACCACGGTGAACTTGTTGACATCGCCACCGAACTCGTCGAGGCGCTTCAAGGCCCAGGGCGAGGTCAGGCCGGTCAGGCGCCGCCGCGGAATCTTGTAGCGCCGCTCCAGCAGGTCGCCCATGCGCTCGATGTCGAAGAGGCCGAGCGGGTTCTCGAAGATCGGGCTCATGTCCTTGCCCGCCTTGAGCACGTAGATCGGCATGCGCTCCATGAGCTGCTTAAGGCGCTCTGCGAGCGAGGACTTGCCGCCGCCCACGGGGCCCAGCAGGTAGAGGACTTGCTTGCGCTCCTCGAGGCCCTGTGCGGCGTGGCGGAGGAATCCGACGATTCGCTCGATCGTCTCCTCCATGCCGTAGAAATCCTGGAACGACGGGTAAACCCGGATCGTCCGATTCATGAAGATCCGGCCAATGCGCGTCTCCTGGCTGGTGTCGATGAGCTGCGGCTCGCCGATCGCGGCCAGCATGCGCTCGGCCGCGCTCGCGTACGCCATCGGCTCGCGCGCGCAAGCCTTCAGATAATCCTCGAGGGACATCTCCGTTTCCTTCTCGCTCTCGTAGAGCCGAGCAAAGAGACTGGAGAGCTCATCGTGCGCGTTCATGATCGACCTCGCCGTTCTGGCCCATCGACGCCCTGCATTTACTTGGCGTTAACCGAGATTCTAGGACGGGCCACTTAACTCACTCTTAAAATAGAACGGAATCTCCGACCGAAGATTTCCTTTGATGTAAGAGATTTCACGTGGCCGCCAACCCGTCTCCAGCGCGGCAGGGCTTCCACCGATGGACATTGTTTGGCCCATATTTTTGCCTACGCCGCATCCCATCCAACACCAGGACTCAAGCTCGCCAACGGCCGTTGCGGTGCAAGCGCTGTGCCGGCCGCGATCGAGTCCCGCCGAAATGTCCTTGGGTTCGCTTCCGCACAAGATCCGCGCGGGCGCGCGTACCACTGCCACCGCGCTGTCCCCGGTCCGGTCGTGCCGCTCAAGCTGTTGAGCCCGCGCGCAAAGACCCATCGTGCCCTCGACCTGGGCTCCTGCCGGCTCCGCTGGCAAGAACCGCTGGCCATCCGGCGGGGCCGCGAACTCCACCAGAGCTCGCGAACCTCGTCGGTCAGACCGAAGTACTTATAATCGTCACGAAAAGTGGCGATCTCAAGGTGTTACAGCGACTGACTACCCTAATACGTCGGCACTGTGGCCGAGCGACCACACTGACTTGAACGGTGGGGTCCGCTTTAGCGACCCTCAAGGTCGCTCGGCCCACCGCATGACAGCCGCGAAATAAGCGCGGAGCATCAACGAGTCGCGAGTGCAGGCTGCGTGGCACTCCGTCATCGCCATCGACGCAAACGAGGTTTTCGCAAGGCGCGAGTCGCTCGCCCGTGCGTTGAGATCGAGAGCTCCTATTTTCAATCGCGGGCCTGCCGCATCTGTGGGCAGTTGCGAACTTAAGGGCGCGACTCGACCGCGACTCGAAGACGAGTCGCGCCTAAATCACCCTCAGGTGGATGCGGCGGGTCGCGCCTCGTCCGCCCACTTTTCGGCACTGGCACCCGCCAGCGCCTGGACGCGCGCCTCGTCCTCGGCGAGCTCCTTGGCGCCGCCCTGGTAGACGATCTCGCCGTTGTCGAGGACGTAGGCGCGGTCGGCGATCGCGAGGCTCACACGTACGTTCTGCTCGACGAGCAGCACCGCGATGCCTTCGGCGCGCATGGACTCGATGATGCGGAACACTTCCTTGACGATGAGCGGCGCCAGACCCTGGCTCGGCTCGTCCAGCAGGAGGAGCTTGGGATTGAGCACCAGCGCGCGCGCGATCGAGAGCATCTCCTGCTCGCCACCCGAAAGCTGACGGCCGCGGTTGCTCCGTCGCTCCCTTAGCCGGGGGAAGCTCTCGAAGACCCGCTCGATCGTCCAGGAGCCCGGCCGCGCGCGGGGTACTTTCAGATTTTCCTCGACCGAGAGATTGGCGAAGATCTTCCGTCCTTCCGGCACGTAACCGACGCCAAGCTCGGCGATCTCGAAGGTCGGAATGCGGCTCGCCTCGCGGCCGAATATCTTGATGCTGCCCTCGCGCGGCGGCGTGAGGCCCATGATGCTGCGGAGCGTGGTGGTCTTGCCGGCGCCGTTCCGGCCGAGCAGCGTCACGATCTCCCCCTCGTTCACCTCCAGGCCCACGTCGTGGAGGATGTGGCTCTTGCCGTAGAAGGTGTGCAGGCCCGAGGCCTCGAGGGGCTTCATGCGGCCTCGCCCAGATAGGCCGCCTGGACCGCTTTCGACGCCGCGATGTCGCTCGGCGTGCCTTCCGCGAGGAGCTTGCCCTGGTCGAGGACGGTGATGCGGTCGGCGAGGTGGAACACGACGCGCATGTCGTGCTCGATCAGCACGATGGTGAACTTGCTGTCGCGATGCAGCCGGCGGATCAAGCCGGTGATCTCGTAGGTCTCCTGGTCACCCATGCCGGCGGTGGGCTCGTCCAGCAGCAAGAGCTTCGGCCGGAGCGCCAGCGCCATCGCGATCTCGGTCGCGCGCTGGTCGCCGTGCGCGAGCTCGCCCACGAGCCGGTTCGCCTTCGCGGAGAGACCGACCAGGGCCAGCATCTCCGCGACCACCCGCTCGGCGCGGCCTGCGTCGGCCCGCGCGGTCCACATGCGCAGGCGCTGGCCCGCCGCCACCTCGGCCGAGCTCAGCACGTTCTCGTGCACCGTGAGCTCCGGGAAGATCTCGGTGATCTGGAAGGTGCGCGCCATGCCGAGGCCGACGCGCCCGTGCGCGGGGATCCTGGTCACGTCTCGTCCGTCGAACACGATCGATCCGGCGCTTGGCGGGAAATACCCGCTGATCATGTTGAAGAACGTGGTCTTGCCGGCGCCATTGGGGCCGATGATCGCGCGCAGCTCTCCAGGCTCGACCAACAGCGACACGTTCTGCACGGCCACCAGGCTGCCGAAATTTTTCGAGACGCTACGAACCTCGAGCATGGTCACTCGACGCCCCGCCGCTTCAACATCCCCAGCATGCCGCGAGGGAAGAACAGCACCACCAGCATGAAGATCAGCCCGACGAACGACATCCAGTTCACGGTCATCGAGGAGATGTAGTCCTGCAGCACGACGAACACGACGGCCCCGACCAATGGTCCCCAGAACGAGCGCATGCCGCCCATCACCGCCATGATCACGAAATAGCCTGAGAGCGAGTAGTGCAGGGCCAGCGGATCGGCAAAGTTGTTGAGGAGCGCATAGAGCGCGCCGGCGAGCGCCGTGAAGAAGCACGAGATCGAGAACGACAGCCAGATGTGCTGCTCGACGGGAATGCCGAGGAAACGCGCGCGGCGCTCGTTCTCGCGGATCGCGCGCAAGCTGCGGCCGAACGGCGAGCGGACCAGAAGCCCCATCAGCGCCACGGCCATCGCGAACACCACCAGGGTGAAATAGTAGAACCGGGTCCCGTCCGTGATGTCGAAATCGACCGGCGCAAACCCGATCGGCTCCCGATGGAAGCCCCGCAACCCGTCGAAGCCGCCGGTGAAATCGTTCCAGCTGTAGGCGATGTAGTAAAAGATCTGACCGAAGGCGATGGTGCACATGGCGAAGTAGACGCCCCTGCGCCGCATGATCAGCGCCCCGAAGAGCGTGCCAGCGAGCCCACCGAACAGAATGCCCGCGAGGATGGCGAGCGACGTGCTGGGCATGACGTACTTCAGCACGAGCCCGGCGCCATAGGCGCCAAGACCGAAATAGGCCGCGTGCCCGAAACTCAGGACGCCCGTGAAGCCGAGCAGCAGGTTCAGGCCCATAGCCGCGAGCCCGAACACCAGAACTTTCGAGGCGAGCGCCGTATAGCCCCCGAGGAAAGGCAGCCAGGTCGGCGCCGTGGCCAACGCCAGCCAAATCACCGCGATCGACAGCCACCGTCTCTGTGTCGGTCGCTCGGTCGCGCCGACGACGGTGGCAGTGCTGCTCATGACAGCATCCCTTCCTCGCCCATGAGGCCGCGCGGCCGGATCAGCAGCACCACCAGCATGATCACGAAGATCACGACCTCACTGGCGGCCGGATAGACGGCCGCGGTGACCGCCGCTGCCACGCCGATGAGCAGGCCACCGAACAAGGTTCCCGTCAGGCTGCCGACCCCGCCGACGATGATGGCGATGAAGCTCGGCATCAGCAGGTCGTCGCCCATGTTCGGGTTCAGTCCGATCTGTCCGGTCGCGAGCACGCCGCTCAGGCCCGCGAGCAGGCAGCCGACGGCGAAGTTCAGCGTCCGCAGCAGTCTGACGTTGACGCCGAGCGCGGAGACGGTGTCGAGGTCCAATGTGCCGGCGCGGATGCGCACGCCCACCCGCGTGTAGCGCAGGAACGCGAATACGCCGATCACCGTGGCGACCACGATGGTCACCATGAAGACGCGATACCAAGTGATGAAGAAGAAGTCCGAGCTGAGTGGCGCGCGCAGAATCTCCGGCATGTCAATCTGCAGGGGATTCGGACCCCACCACCAGCGCGCCGCGTCCTGCATGACGAAAGCGAGCCCAAAGGTAAGCAGCAGGCTGTAGACGGGATCCCTGCGGTAGACGAAGCGCATCAGCAATTCGACCAGCACGCCCACTAAGGCGGTCAGCACGGGCGAGATCAGCAGCGCACCCCAGAAGCCGACCACTGGCGTCAGCATGAACGCCATGTAGGCGCCGAGTGCGAGGAAGTTTCCGTGCGCGAAGTTGATGACGTTGCTGAGATTGAGGATCAGCGCCAGGCCGAGCGCCATCAGCACGTAGAATGCGCCGATCATCAGCCCGTTGGTGACGTTGAACAGGACGAGTTGAATCATCGAGGCGGGTCGCGCGTGGACCTGATATTTCCGTGCCCGCCCTCCCACCGCGGCTGGTGGCCGCGCGCGGGAGGTGCGGCCACGAAACCCACGTCAGGCCGGATGCGTCATCTTGCAGCCGGTCTCCTCGACCGGTCCCGCCGCCTCGGCGCCCGGCACCGCTGTCTCGATCGTGAAGACATCGTCTGGTCCGTTCTTCGGCGGATGCACCTGGCCCACGAAGATCGACGGCATGAGCTCGTGATCGCCTTTGCGGTAGATCACCTTGCCCGCCTGCAACGCGACATCGGGTGGCAGTTCCATGTCCTCCATGGCGAGCGAGACCTTCGGGCCCTCGAGCGACTTGGCCTTCTCCGCCGCGACGCGCACGGAATGCATGGAGACGTAGCCGAACCAGTCGCGCGCCGAGGGTGTCTTCTTGGTGGCGGCCCGGTAGTCGGCGACGAACTTGACCACCTCCGGCACCTTCGGTTGGTCCCACCACCACTCCATGTCCCACCAGCCCGCCTGCGCGTCCGGCGGGAGCGCCTTCACGGTCTCGAACTCGAACAGCGCGCCGCCAAGCGCCATCTCCTTCTGCAGCCCGAATTGCAAGATCTGCTTCATGCAGTTGATCTGCGTGAGGCCACCCATGTTGTTCATGAGGACGTCAGGCTTGTAGGCCTTCGCCTTGATTAGCGTGGCGGAGAAATCCTGATTGTTGATCGGCAGATAGTCGCCATCATAGCTGCCGCCGAGCTTCTTGAGCGCCTTGATGAAGCCGTCCTGCAGCGAGTGGCCGTAGGCGTAGTCGGGCGTGATGAAGAACCATTTCTTGCCGAACCGCTTCACCAGCTCGGGCGTGATCGCGGCGGTGTCCATCGTCGTGTTGTTGCAGACGCGGAACACGTTCCAATGGCAGTCCACGCCCGTGATCGTGTCGGTGTGGCCGCCCGGTACGATATGGAAGACCTTCTTCTCGTTCGTAACCTGGCCCATGGCGGCGGCGATGCCGGAGTTCACGTCGCCGAGGATGGCGTCGACCTGGTCGCGGTCGATCAGCTTGCGCGTCTTCTGCACGCCGGTGCCGACGTCGTTCGCGGAGTCCTCGATGAGGAGCTGCACCGGGCGCCCGAGGATGCCGCCCTTCTTGTTGATCTCGGCCTCGGCGTATTTCGCGCCGTCGACCTCGCTCTGCGCCAAGGCCGAGAGCACACCCGTCAGCGGGTTCACCATGCCGATCTTGACCGGCGTCTCGCCGCGCGCGGTCAGGATGAATGGCGATGCGACTTGAAGCGCGCCGGCGGCTACGCCTGCTCGCAAGATCGAGCGACGCGGAATCCGGCCGAATGCTGAAATTTTGTTCATGTACTTCCTCCCCAGACGGTTAATTCTTGGACCAGCCCACCTTCTTAGCAGGGCGGTCTGGCGACGCACCTATATGCCTCGCGGTCGCTCCGCCGTCGAGGGGTTTTGGATAGCGCTCAGGTGCCGACGCGCAGCGGCGCGACCAGGCCCTTGAGGCAGGCGATGACACTCAGCGCGGTGAGCTTGCCGGTGCGCGGATTCTCCTCGGAGGGCACACCCTCGATGGTCATCGAGAAGCGCGCACTGTCGGCCTCGACCTCGATCCGGTGGGTGTTTCGGGTGAGCGCAGGGTCGGCCCAGACCTCGAGCATCGTCTCGTCGGGGCCGATACCCGCCATGCCGAGCGCGGCCGCGACATTGACGTTCGCCGGAAACCCGCGCGCGCCCTCACGCGCCGTTCCCGCGAATACCCTGAGAGGCTCGGTGAGGCCCTCGAGCGAAATGCGGTTCTGCTCGAGATAAGGCGAGCCCGCAAGGCCTTGTGGCGGCTTGCGCGTGATCATCTTGACCGACCGGATGGTGCCCTGGGCGGCGCCGCGCACCGCGTCAAGCCCCAGGATGGCGCCCGAGGGCACGATGATCCGGGCGCCGGTGCGGCGCGCGGTCTCGGCGAGGTGTAGCCGGTCGAGGAGTGCGCCAGCGCTCAGCGCGACAAAAATGCGGCCGGCCTCGACGGCCGGCATGGCAACCGTGTCGAAGGCGGCGGCCGGCATGCACTCGATCACGATGTCGGCCCGCTCCGCGAGCTCGCCCGCGGCCACCACTGGCACCGCGATCCCATGCGCCGAAAGCCGCTCGGTTGCTCGATCACGATTGCGTGCGGAGACGGCGACGAGCCTCAAGCCGTGCGGCTCGGTCGCGAGCCAACGAGCGACCGGCAGGCCGATCGTACCCAACCCACCAATCCCCACCCCGAGGGTCTTTTGCGCGTCCGTGCTCACCGACGGTCTCCCCAGTTCCTTGAATGGCTGCAGCATCGCAGGCGGGAAACGGATTTGCCAAGTCCACCGCTTCCGATATCTATGGAGCGAGGATCAGGTACGAGGTCGTCCCGCGGGATGAGCGAGGCGGAGAGTTTCGTCGGCACCATGCCGGTGGTCGAGCGGCTTCGCTTCGATGTGGCCGCGCTCGAGGCGTGGATGCGTCCCCAAGTTCCGGGCTTCCGCGGTCCCCTCGAGGTCGAGCAATTCCGCGGCGGCCAGTCGAACCCGACCTATCGCTTGAAGGCGCCGAATGGACGCTACGTGCTCCGGCGCAAGCCGCCGGGGAAGCTGTTGCCGTCGGCGCACGCGGTCGACCGCGAGTATCGCGTCATGACGGCGCTCGGCGGCGTCGGGTTTCCCGTGCCGCGGACCTACGGGCTCTGTCTCGACGAGGCCGTGATCGGCACGGCCTTTTTCGTGATGGAGTATGTCGAAGGCCGGGTGTTCTGGGATCCCGAGCTGCCCGATCTCGGTCGCAACGATCGCGGGCGCATCTATGACGCCATGAACGCCGTGATGGCGCGGCTGCACACGATCGGCTACGCCGCGATCGGCCTCGGCGACTACGGCAAGCCCGGCAACTACGTCGCGCGCCAGATCGACCGCTGGACCAAGCAGTATCGCGCGTCGGAGACCGAGCGGCTGGACGCGATGGACCGGCTCATCGATTGGCTCCCGGCGAACGTACCGGTCGACGACAGCACCTCGATCGTCCACGGCGATTACCGCCTCGACAACATGATCTTCCACCCGAGCGAGCCGCGGGTGCTGGCAGTGCTCGACTGGGAGCTCTCGACGCTCGGCAGTCCGCTCGGCGATTTCGCCTATCACGCCATGAGCTGGCGGCTGCCGCCGGGATCCTTCCGCGGACTCGGCGGCGCCGATCTCGCGGTGCTCGGAATTCCCGGCGAGGACGCCTATCGCGCCGCCTACTGCGGCCGCACCGGGCGAGCCGACATTCCGAATTGGGACTTCTACATGGCATACAACATGTTCCGCCTGGCGGCGATCCTGCAGGGCATCATGGGCCGCGTGCGGGATGGCACCGCCGCGAGCCACAGGGCCCGCGAGTCCGGCGAGCGCGCAAAGGTACTGGCGCGCCTCGGCTGGGAGCAGGTCGAGCGGATGCTGAAGCGATAGCATCCCGGAACCGTCTTGATGCGCGTCGTACGACTTCCAGCCCTCGAGTGAGTCGCTCATGCTGGTCGCGCGTCTGCATGTCAGCATACGGGACACCCATCCGGGGCTCCGGCTCCTGATCTGCGCGATCGCGGGTGGCCTCTTGTTCTACCTGCTGCGCGGCGATTGGGGGATTGCCCCGGCCGCAGCCTTCGGGTGGATCGTCGCCGTGCTCCTATTCCTCGTGCTCGCAACGCTGGCGGTCGGTATCGCATCGCCAGAGCGATTGCGTACGCGCGCCCGCATCCAGGACGCGTCGCGCTGGGTGATCCAGGTGCTCATCGTGCTGGCGGCGGTGGCGAGCCTCGCGGCAGTGATCGCGCTCTTGAAGAAAGTGGACGGCGAGACGACCGCCATGCTGGCATCGCGCGTCGCGCTGGCGGGTGCCGTGGTCGTGCTGTCGTGGACTCTGATCCACACGGTCTTCGCCGTGCACTATGCGCACGCGTTCTACGGCGACGGCCCGTTGCCGGGGCCGGACGACGCTGGCGGACTGCTGTTCCCGGGCGGGGACCAGGCTCCGGACTTCTGGGACTTCTTCTATTTCTCGCTGGTGCTCGGGATGACCTGCCAGGTGTCGGACGTGCAGATCACCGGAAAGCACATGCGCCGCCTGGCATCCGTGCACGGCGCGCTCTCGTTCTTCTTCAACACCGTGATCCTCGCGCTCACCATCAACTTCCTGGTGAGCGCGTTTCAATAGCTCCTCGGTAGCGCTCGCCCGAGACAGGCGCCTTCCCTCTCAAGTCGCGCCCGCTCCCCGTCGCGGTGACAGGGGTCTCGCTAAGGATTTGGACCTGCGCGGAAAACACCGAAAATACAACGCGCTTTCAGTGGGATGGCCCGGCGGTCTTAACCAATCGGTAGGGAAGT
This sequence comes from Allostellaceae bacterium, assembly GCA_035280245.1. Classification (GTDB taxonomy): domain Bacteria; phylum Pseudomonadota; class Alphaproteobacteria; order ATCC43930; family CGMCC-115725; genus DASZHJ01. The sequence goes on along the minus strand of DATEGF010000084.1, from coordinate 5,190 downwards.
TCGCCGAGACTGGTCAAGAGGGAGATTAACCGTACCATGACCAAAGCCATCCGCGAGCGCCGCCCCGCGCGGCACACCATCGTCCGACCGCTCATGCTCACGGTCTTCCTGGCCTTGAGCGCGTGCAGTTACTTGACCGGCAAGGACACGCTGGGCACCCGGGCCTCGGGCGCCACGGCAGGCAATCTGGCCCCTGAGCAGAACGAAGCGACAATGCTCAAGGTCGCCGACGAGACCCGCGCCGGCGGCGATCTCAGCAATGCCATCGGACTCTATCGACGCGCCCACGAGATGGATCCGCGCGATCCGGTGCCGCTTGCGCGCGCCGGCGACACGCTCGCCCAGATGCAGGCCTACACCGAGGCCGCTGACGCTTACCAGGCGGCGCTCTCGGTCGCGCCGGACGATCCTGACATCCACCGTGGGTTCGCCAATGTGCTCCTTGCACTCGGCAAGCCGCAGCTCGCGCTCGCGCATCTGGAGATTGCGGTCTCCAAGAACAGTGGCGACGCGCGGATCTACAATGCGCTCGGTGTCGCCCATGATCTCGCGGGTCGCCACGACCTCGCGCAGGAGGATTATCGCAAGGGCCTCGCGATCGCGCCGGATCAAGTGAGCTTGCGCAACAACCTCGGCCTGTCCCAGGCGCTCTCGGGCGACTTCAAGGGCGGCATCGCGACCTTGAGCGAGCTGGTCTCGCGTCCGGGCGCCACGGCTCGCAACCGGCAGAACCTGGCGCTGGTTTATGGCCTCGCCGGCGACGACGCGCATGCGGCACTTGTGGCACGCAGCGACCTCGACGAGGCCGCGGTCAAGAACAACCTCGCCTATTTCACGCTGCTGCGCAGCCTCGACGATGTCGGCCGCACCGCAGCCATCCTCGGTGCCGACGTGCGGGCCGCGCGGGCCGAAGCCCTGCCTGCCGGCACGAAGGATCCGAGCCTCGCGGGGATGCCCCGGGGAGTTCCCGCGTCCCAAGGTTCGATCATGCCAAGGACTGCGGCCTCCGTCTTGCCCGCGCCGGTCAAATCGCCGAAACGGGCGGTCGCGCAAGTCGTGCCGGAGCCGACCCCCGGCACCTCGCTCGAGCGCGCCGAGCCGACTCCGTCGGCCAATCTCGAAGCGGCGATCCCGAAATCCCAGCGTGGGATAGAGACGCCGCCGCCCGCCGATGACGCCTCGGCGACGCAGCTCGCCGCGGCCGCGCCCATCGACATGGCGCCGCTCGCGATGAAGCCGGCGAAGCACCAAAAGGCGCAGCTTGCATCAACCGAGCCCCCGTCCGCGCCCGCTCCGTCTCCGACGCCGGTCTCGGCGCCCGCGACGACCACCCCGGTCGTGACGGCGCACAAGGCATCGGCCGGCGGCAAGCGGCTCGTCGTCCAGCTCGGCTCGTTCCAGGAAGAGGCGAACGCCAACAAGCTCACCAGCAAGCTCAAGGCCAAGGGCATCGCGGACCTCGTGGTCACTCATGAACGCGATCGCCAGGGCCGCGACTGGTACGTCGTGCGCACGTCCGACTTCGCGACCGAGGAAGCCGCGCAGGCGGTGGTGCAGAGCATTCGCGACGCCGGCGACGCCGACGCGCGGATCATTCACATCGCCTCGGCTGCCAACTAAACCGCTGATCACGGAGTAGAGAGCGGATGGGGCGCGCGGGACGCGCCCCATTCCGGATTCGCAGGTCTCCCGTGCGGGTGCCCCGAATGGGCCCGCCTTGCCGCCCCCAGCCACGCTAGCCATAGTTGGCCCATCGCCGCGACCCCAGAGGGCCGCGAGCGCGTGAGGATGGAGCAAGCCAAGGAGACAGTCGCCGTGATCGACCTCTACTACTGGCCGACGCCCAACGGGCACAAGATCACCATGTTTCTCGAGGAGACCGGGCTCCCCTACAAGATCATTCCGGTCAACATCGGCAAAGGCGACCAGTTCAAGCCGGACTTCCTCAAGATCGGCCCGAACAACCGCATGCCCGCGATCGTCGATCACGAGCCCGCGGAGAAGGGTGCGCCGATCAGCGTCTTCGAGTCTGGCGCGATCCTGCTCTATCTCGCAGACAAGACCGGCAAGTTCATCGCCAAGGACCTGCGCGGGCGGGTCGAGACTCTGCAGTGGTTGTTCTGGCAGATGGGCGGGCTCGGCCCCATGGCGGGCCAGAATCATCATTTCGCGCAATACGCGCCCGAGAAGATCCCCTACGCGATCGACCGTTACGTCCGCGAGACGAACCGGCTCTACGCCGTGATGGACAAGCGGCTCGCCGACCGCGAGTTCCTGGCGGGGCCGTATTCGATCGCGGATATGGCGTGCTATCCCTGGACGGTTCCGTACGAGCGACAGGGCCAGAAGCTCGAGGATTTCCCGAACCTGAAGCGATGGTTCGAGGCGATCAAGGCGCGGCCCGCCACGGTGCGCGCTTACGAGCACGGCCCGAAGGTCAATCCCAACCCGGGCATCCGGACCGAGGAGGAGAAGCGGCTGCTGTTTGGTCAGTCCGCGGCGACCATCCGCCGCTGACGCGAGCGCGCTGTCCCCGGCCGGGGGATCAGCTCAGGAACCTCAGGCCATTGACGACCTTGTCGATCGTCTTGCGATCGGCGTGAAGACCGATGCCGACCAGGTCGAGCTGGTCGGTCGCGCAAACCGCCACCGCCGCGCGGTTGTCATGATCGTTGTTCGTTTTGAAGAGAGCGTCGGTATAGATCGCGAACCGCAGGTTCCGTGAAATCGCGCGCTGATGGGTGCGCGTGAGCTCGGTGGATTCCGCGCCGTAAATGAAGATCGGCTCGCACACCAGCGGCGTATAGAGCCGGCCAGTCGCATCCGCACAGGGCTCGCCCGCCATCTCGGGATAGGCCCCAGCCAATCCGCCTGCAAGGAAGCCCGCGACATTGGCGATCTGCCAGGCCAGCAGATCCCGGTGCAGGACGAGCGCCGTCTTGGTTTCGTATCTCATACCGCCCGAATATGATGCCGAGGACACCGCCGTCTTGGATGATCGTGCATTGACCGGAACCGGCGACCATTTGGCGCTCGACGAGCCGCGGGCGGGCAACGGCTGACCGCGAGTTTTCGCGGCCACGCCTATGACCCGCACCGGCACGAGTGCTGCGCGATCGGGATCACCGATGGGGGCGTGCAGTCATTCCGCTACCGCTGCGCCGAGCGCGCGAGCTTGCGGGGCCAGATCATCGTGATCCACCCCGACGAGCCGCACGACGGGCACGCGGGCGTGCCGTCGGGCTTCGCCTATCGAATGCTCTACCTCGATCCCTCGCTGGTGCAACGGGCACTCGGGAATACCGGAGCTCCGCCGTTCGTGCCGGATGCCGTGGCGGACGATGCCGAGACGACCGCCATCCTCGCGGAAGCCTTCGCGGATTTCCGGCGCCGCTCGATCCGCTCGCGGCGGACGGCATCGCCGCGCGGCTCGCCGATGGCCTGGCGCGACGCGGGGATTGCGGACGAGGTCGGGCCCGCGGCTCGCGAGCCCGTGCGCGCGTCGAGATGGCACGCGCGTTTCTGGCAGCGGAGTGCGGCCGCGCCATCGCCTCGAGCGACCTCGAGGCGGTCACCGGCCTCGACCGGTTCGCCCTCGCGCGGGAATTCCGCGCGGTTCTTGGAACCTCGCCGCACCGCTATCTGGTCGGCCGCCGCCTCGATCTCGCGCGAGCGCTCATCATCTCAGGCACGGGCCTCGCCGAAGCGGCGGCCGCGGCGGCGGGCTTCGTCGACCAGAGTCATCTGACGCGGCACTTCAAAGCACGCCACGGCGTGACCCCTGGCCAGTGGGCGGCGCTCGCACAGGCCGAGAATGGCGGCTAGGCGCGGGCGAAGACGTCCTCGCGGCTGAGCCAGCGGAGGAATAGCGTCGGCTCACGCTCCAGTGCCGCCAGCGCCGAGATCAGCTCGACCGGATGGCTTGCCAGGCCGAGATCGCGAAGCGCCGCGATCTGGCCGTTGATCAGGCTCGCGGAGAGGAGGCGCGGCGTGACGGGGCTCGGCACGAGCGCGCTCTTGTCGGCCATGGTGCCGCCGTCGAACTGCCGCGCGCAAAGGCTCGCGCTCCGCGACAGCAGCGCCCGGCAGGTGAGGGGCCTTACCTCGTAGGCCGAGCAGGCGCCCTCGAGCAGGAGTGGGCAGGGGACACTGCGCGCGAGCCGCTGTTTCTCATCGAGGCCCGAGACGGCGTCCGCCGCCGATGCCACGAGCGAGCGGCGCTCGTCATCGAGAGTAACGGCGATGCGAGTCACCTCGAGCACCGTCGCCGTGACCCGCAGTTGGCAGCAAAAGCTGCAGCCCCTCCGACATTCGACCGCGGCGAGCCCGCGCTCGAAAGTTGCATCGATCCCGCGTTGATGCGCGAACTCAGCCTCGTAGAGTCCGACGAGACTGGTGCCGATCGCGTCGATCGCGGCCAGAACCGCTCCAGCTTTTCCGCCGGCGCTCGCCTCGATCAAGGATTGCTGCACCAGCTTCCGGGCGCGCTCGGCAATCTCGCGGAGATACCGCGCGCCTTCGGTCGGCGGCGGCGCAATGCCCCTGGGCAGCATGAGATGGGTGATAGCACCCAGCTCCTGCTCGACCGAGAGCGGCCGAATGGTGCCATGAGCGGCCACGGCCGCGAGACGCTCCGCCTTGTCCACGTCGCCTCCTGGCGACGGACACTAGCACGCAGAGACGCGCGAGGCGTAGCCGCGCCGGTGGACTACTTGAAGGTCTCCATCACGGAGATGATCGCCGGCCCGATCAGCACCACGAAGAGGCAGGGCAGAATGAAGAGGATCAGCGGCACGGTCATGATCGCGGGGAGCCGCGCGGCTTTCTCCTCGGCCTTCATCATGCGGTCGTCGCGGAACTCCGCCGCGAGCACGCGGAGCGAGTGAGCGAGGGGCGTGCCGTAGCGCTCGGTCTGCATCAGCGTGTTGATCACGGCCCGGATCGGCGGCAGGTCGGCGCGGCGGATCAGGTTGAGCAGCGCCTGGCGCCGGTTTGGCAGGAAGCCGAGCTCGATCGCGGTCAGGCCCACCTCGTCCGAGAGTTCGGGGGCTGAGCTGCCCATCTCGCGGGCGACGCGGGTCAGGGCGGCGTCGAGGCTCAGGCCGGCCTCCGCGCAGATCACCAGCAAGTCGAGGGCGTCGGGGAGCTGTCGGCGGATCTTCTGGTACCGGTGAGCGACGGCATTCTTGA
>DATEGF010000083.1:0-2992 GCA_035280245.1 Allostellaceae bacterium | reverse complement strand
CATCGTCCTGCCAAAGCGCATGCGCCTCGCCGAGCACGAGCTGCCGGCACTCGCTGCCAGCGCCTGACCACACATCACCAAAAATGTAGTGCCAACTTTTCGGCTAAGCTATTGATTTGCCTTGAGCGCATGGTCGATTCTACGCAAGTTGGGCTAAATCTAAACGGCGGCCAGCGCGGTGGTGAGGTCCTCGATCAGGTCGTCCGGATGTTCGAGGCCGCAGGAGAGCCGCACGAGCCCGTCGGTGATGCCAAGCTCGGCGCGCGCCGCGGGCGTGAGCCGCTGGTGCGTGGTCGTCGCCGGATGGGTGATCAGGCTCTTGGCATCGCCGAGATTGTTGCTGATCCGCACGAGCTTGAGCGCATCCTGGAACCGGAACGCCGCCGCCTTGCCTCCCTTGATCTCGAAGGCGACCAGCGTCGAGCCTGCCCGCATCTGCCGCCGCACGACCTCCGCCTGCGGGTGATCGGGCCTTCCCGGATAGATCAGGCGCGCGACCTTGGGATGCTCGGCGAGCGCAACCGCCACCGTCGCGGCGGTGTCGGTCTGCCGCTGCACGCGCACCGCCAGCGTCTCCAGCCCCTTGAGCAGCACCCAGGCGTTGAACGGCGACAGCGACGGGCCGGTCTGCCGGATGAGCTGGTGGATGTGGTCCTGGATGAATTTTTCCGAGGCCAGGATGACGCCGCCGAGACAGCGCCCCTGGCCGTCGATGTGCTTGGTGGCGGAGTACACGACGCAGTCGGCGCCGAGCTCGAGCGGGCGCTGATAGAGCGGCGTGGAGAACACGTTGTCGACCACCAGCGTTGCGCCCGCGTCATGCGCGATCTTGGCGATCGCCTTGATGTCGAGGACCTCCAGCGTCGGGTTGGTCGGGCTTTCCAGGAAGAACGTCTTGGTGTTCGGCTTGACCGCCTTCTTCCATTGGTCGAGATCGGTGCCGTCGACCAGCGTCGAGGTGATGCCGTAGCGCGGGCAGTGATCCTCGACCACGTAGCGGCAGGACCCGAACAGCGCCTTCGAAGCCACGATATGGTCACCGGCGCGCAGCTGCCCCATCAGCGCGGTGGTGACGGCCGCCATTCCGGTCGCGGTCGCGCGCGCGGCCTCCGCGCCTTCGAGCGCAGCCATGCGCTGCTCGAACATGGTCACGGTCGGGTTCGAGAAGCGCGAATATTGATAGCCGGGCTCCTCGTTCTTGAAACGCTTTTCGGCGGAAAGCGCCGTCTCGTAGACGTAGCCCTGGGTAAGAAACAGCGCCTCGCAGGTCTCGCCGAAGGACGAGCGCAGCGTGCCGGATTGGACGAGACGAGTTTCGGGACGGTAACGCTTGGCGGGGGACGCGGTCATGAGGGGCCTCCTTTGCCCAACAGAAAACCCGGCCGGAAAGTCATTCCGCCGGGTCCACGCGTCCCCGGCCCTTTTAGCGACTTGTTTAACGTGGCTGCAAGCCGGCCGGCTCAAATCACCACGGGATAAGGGTGGTCTTACGCGGCCGGAACCTTCCCGTCAAGGCACCTATCGGGTAGACGATCCGCTGACGGAGGCCGCGACCGTGCCGCTCGCCTTTGCAGTGGATCAGCGAGGCATCCTGCCCGATCACATGATCGCGGCGCTCGCCAAGAGCGGCGCGGTCATTCCGGCCTACGCGCTCGACTCCGACCAGATTCAGCCGGCGAGCCTCGACCTGCGGCTCGGGGAGATTGCCTGTCGCGTGCGGGCGAGCTTCCTGCCCGGCCCGCGCACCACGGTCGCCGAGCGCATCGACGACCTCAAGCTGCACGAGATTTCGCTCGCCGACGGCGCCGTGCTGGAGACCGGCTGCGTCTACATCGTCCCGCTCATCGAGAGCCTCGCGCTGCCCGACGACCTCGCCGCCTCCGCCAATCCGAAAAGCTCGACCGGCCGGCTCGACGTCTTCACCCGCGTGATCGCGGACAAGACCCGCGGCTTCGACCGCATCAAGGCCGGCTACCACGGTCCGCTCTATGCCGAGATCAGCCCGAAGACCTTTCCGGTGCTGGTGCGCGAGGGCTCGCGGCTCTCGCAGATCCGCTTCCGCCGCGGCAACGCCCTGCTCGACCGGGAAGCGCTGCGCGCGCTGCACGCACGCGAGCGGCTGGTCGACGACGACGATGTCGACGTGAGCGAGGGCGTCGCAGTGAGCGTGGATTTGACGGGTCCTTACGCGGCGCCCTCGATGGCGGGCGGCAAGGAAAGCATCATCGGCTACCGCGCCAAGCGCCACACCGCCGTCATCGACGTCGAGCGCCGCGGCGGCTACGAGGTCGCCGAATTCTGGGAGCCGATCAAGGCGCGCGCCGACGAGACCCTGATCCTCGACCCCGGCGAGTTCTATATCCTTGCGTCGAAAGAAGCCGTGCAGGTGCCGCCCGACCACGCCGCCGAGATGGTGCCGTTCGATCCGCTGGTCGGCGAGTTCCGCGTGCACTACGCGGGCTTCTTCGATCCGGGCTTCGGCTACGCGGGCGCGGGCGGGCGCGGGGCTCGGGCGGTGCTGGAAGTGCGCTCGCGCGAGGTGCCCTTCATCCTCGAACACGGCCAGATCGTCGGCCGCCTCGTCTATGAGAAGATGCTGGAGCGGCCGAAGGCGCTCTACGGGCTGGGCATCGGCTCCAACTACCAGGCGCAGAGCCTGAAGCTGTCGAAGCATTTCCGGACGTGATATTATACCAACCGTGGTAGTGATCGACGCTCTCTCCACGTCATGGCCGGGCTTGTCCCACGGCTGTCCGGCACGGTTTGTGCTTGAAGAGGTGCACGGCATTGATTCTACTCGATTCCAGTGAGTTGCGAATCAACTGGACACGAGAAAGGACCAACGCCGTGCTCCACCAGAATATCGTTCTTCATGGAGTTTTGAAGCATGTTGCTTGGGCGATTGTCGAACGGGCTGTGGAGAAGCACGATCCCCGCCGCGATCCGCGCGCCCTGGAGGCCAAGGCGCATCTGATCGCGATGCTTTATGCGC
>DATEGF010000082.1:0-2897 GCA_035280245.1 Allostellaceae bacterium | reverse complement strand
CAGCGCCTGGGCGTGTGCGCTCGGCGCCGTCCTCGGCAACGTCTTTCTTTAGTTTTCCTCGCGCCACGAGCCGCCACACCAACCCTCGTGGCGCGAATAGCGAGTGTGACGGCTCGCGCCGCGCGGAAAAACCAACCGCTTACGCGCGCGGCGAGGGTTGGTGTGGCGGCTCGCCGCGCACGGACAATTAAGTCGGGTTGCCTTCGAGCTCCTGCTTGAGCTCTTTCACGGCGTCCTGCACGTGCTCGAGCCTGGGATCGATTGCCAGCGCCGCCTGGAAAGCCTTGAGCGCCGCGGCCTTTTTGTTCATCGCCAGATAGACCTGGCCCAAGCCCGCGAGGGCGCCGAAGTGGCGCGGCTCCAATGCGAGGGTGCGTTGGATGTCCGCGATGCTGGCGTCGTAGTCGTGCAGCATGAACTCGACAGTCGCGCGCTTGTTGAAGCCCTCGGCGAACGTACTGTCGAGCTTCACCACCTGGGAGAAGGCAGCGAGCGCGGTCTCGGTATCGTCGATCGACATGGCGTCCATGCCGCGGTCCATCAGCGCGTCGACGCGGGGATCGCCGTTCTCGATCCAGATCTTCCAGACCTTGGTCTCGATCACCCGCGCCTCCAGCGAGGAGGTCGCGGTCTTGAGCTCGGCGAAGAGATCCTTGAGGCGTGGGTCGTCCTGCCGCGCCTCGGCCGCAGGCATCGCCAGCATGCAACCAGCCATCAGCGCGGAAGCGATCGCGAGACGCCGCATGGATTTCCTATAGAAGATATGCATGGCCGAGAAAAGAGCCGCGGCGCCGCGGGATTCCGGTGGCGCCGCCTGCGCGCCTAATGCAGGATCACCCCTCGTGACCGACGCTATCCCTTCGAGCCCCAGCGCGAGCGATCTGCAGGCCAGGCTCCTCGCCGGCGGTTTCGTCGTGACCGCCGAGCTGACGCCGCCGGTGGCGACCGAGGCGCCCATGCTGCAAGAGCGCGCCCGCCAGCTCAAAGGCCTCGCCACCGCCATCAATGTCACCGACGGTGCCGGCGCCAAGACGCATCTCTCGAGCCTCGTCGCGGCCCACCTGATCCTGCAGACGGGCGTGGAGCCGATCCTGCAGATGACCTGCCGCGACCGGAACCGCCTCGCACTCCAAGCGGATGTTCTCGGCGCCATGGCGCTCGGCATCCGCAACATCTTGGCGATCGGCGGCGACGATCCCAAGAGTGGCGATCAACCCGAGACCAAGCCCGTGTTCGACCTCGACAGCCGCGGCCTGCTCACCATCGCCCATCGCATGCGCACCGAGCGCACGCTCCCCTCGGGCCACGAGATCAAGGGACCGATCGGTCTGGTGCTGGGCGCGACCGACGTGCCGATCGATCCGCCGCCCGGCTGGGAGCCAAAAGGACTGCTGGCGAAGGCCGCGGCCGGCGCCGATTTCGCGCAGACGCAGTTCTGCATGGACACGGCGATCGTCCGCCGCTACGCGGCGCGGCTCATCGAGCTCGGTATCGCGCCCAAACTCGGCATCCTCATCGGCGTGGCGCCGATCCCGTCGGTCCGCTCCGCGCGCTGGATGCGCGAGAGGCTTTTCGGCACGGTGATCTCCGACGCGATCGTGGCGCGGCTCGAGGGCGCCGCGGACCAAGCCCGCGAAGGCCGCGCGATCTGCGTCGAGTTGCTGCAGGAGCTCGCGGAGATTCCGGGCATCGCCGGCGCCCATGTCATGGCGCCACAGAATCCGTCGGCGATCCCTGAAGTGATCTCGGCGTCGGGCGTGACGAAGCGGAAGCGCGCCGGCGCCCGCTGACGGGGCTCAGCCCGCTCGAGCCTTTCCGTCGACCACGATCTCGATGAGGCGGTCGGTGGTCCGCGTGGCGCCCATGCGGTCGAGGGCCTCACGGAACACAGCGCCCACTTGCGGGTCCGGCACCACGACCTTGAGGGCCTTACCCGAGACGGCGGAGCGGAGCGTCGCGGGTGCCAGGCGATTGACCGCGAGAATGCAGATCGTCACCAGGTCGAGCCCGGCATCGCCCACGGACGCCTCGTCAGGACCCATGGCGAGGGACATCGGATCGAGGATACCTGCTGCAGCGCTCATCGCTCCTCCGGCAGGACGTTATCCGGTGACGTGTAGCGACGAGCGATGACAGATTTATTATGTCGTGCGACTCGTTGAACCATCGCGGGTCGCGGAGACGCATAGCCTGTCGGGGTCGATGAAATCGCCGCCGACTCGACGCCGCCTCTACGGATGGACCAGCAGGAGCGGCCGGTCGGCGATGCGCACGGTGATGGGGAGCCGGCCCAGCGGATCGCCGTCAATCTGCACGGGAGCGCCCGCGGGAGCGCTGAAGGTGGCGGAGGTAACGGTGGCGATCTCCACCTGGCGCAGTCGATGGATGAATCCGCCCGCGAGCGCCACGAGACAGGTGAGCGCGGCCCCGCGTCCCGGCCGCTTGAGGAGCGCCAACTCGAAGGTCGGACGCGCAAGCCCCGCCGCTGGCGCCAGCACGAAGGGTCCGGCGTAGAAACGCGCCTTGGCCGCGATGGCCGAGGCAGCGCGATAGCGCGCGGAGCCGCCGGCGCTTTGCACCGAGACCGCGTACTCGACCGCGCGGTAGCGCCAGAGCCGCTGCAGAATGCTCCAGACGAAGGCGAATTTGCCGATCCGGCGCTTGAGGGCGAGGTCGAGGCCGCTCACCACCTCGGCGTCGAAACCGACACCGGTCATCAGCAGGAACCGGCGCGGCGCCGTGCGATCCGTGAAGACGACCTCACCCACGGAGATCGGCCGCGCGGGCCCGCGCGCGGCAATCTCAGCCACCCGCTCAGGGTTGCGTGTGAGGCCGATCTCGCGCGCGAGCACGTTCTCGGTGCCGAACGGAAACACCGCCAGCGCCAGTGCCGGATC
>DATEGF010000081.1:0-4231 GCA_035280245.1 Allostellaceae bacterium | reverse complement strand
CGGCGAGGCCGGAAGTGCGTTGCGCGAGGGCAGCCATGGAGTCTCCTTCTCAGACAGTACGAAACGAGCGGCGTTCGAGCCAAGCCGCATAGGTGGACGTGGCCGCGCAGAGCCCGAGGTAGACCACGCCCGCGAACAGATATCCCTCGGTCCCCGTGACCAGCCATTGCGGATCGCGCGCGGCGAGCTGGATGGCGCCCAGGAGATCGAACAAGCCGATCGCCATCACCAGCGAGGTCTCCTTGATGAAGGAGATCACGGTATTGGCGAGCGGCGGGATGGCGGTGCGCAGCGCCTGCGGCAGGATCACGAGCCACATAGCTTTCCAATAGCTCAAGCCCAGCGCGCGGGCGGCTTCTTCCTGGGTGGCCGGCAACCCCTGCAGACCGCCGCGCACGGCCTCGGCGAAATATGCGCTGGCGGCGAGCGCGTAGGCGATGAGCGCGCGGGAGAGCTTCTCAGGTGTCAGCGCCTCCGGCAGGAACAGCGGCACCATCACGTTCACGATGAAGAGGATGGCGATCAGCGGAATGCCGCGGACCACCTCGATCCACACCACGCAAGCGAGCCGGATGAACGGCAGCTCGCGGGAGCGCCGGCCAAGTGCCAGCAGCACGCCGAGCGGCATGCCGCCGAGCACGCCGGTGAGCGTCACCATCAACGAGACCGGCAGTCCGCCCCATTGGTTGGTGGGGGCGCCGATCATCAGCACGATCGCGATCGCGGCACCCGCAAGCCAGGCAAGCAGCAGGGCAGGGCGCCAGAAGCGCGGCAATAAGCTCACACCGATCAGCGCCGCGATCACCAGCACCGCCAATGCCGGCCGCCAGCGCAACTCCGGCGGATAGAAGCCGAACAGGAAGAACGAGAGCTTCTCACCGACGAAGGCCCAGCAGGCTCCCGCGGCCGCCTGACAATCGTCCCGCGATCCCGTGAACACCGCGTCGAGCACGGCCCAGCGCAGCACCGCGGGCGCGAGCGCCGCGATCCCCGCGAGGCCGACGAGGCTCAGCGCGGTGTTTCCGCGCGTGCCGAAGAGCGGCGCGATGAGGCGCCAGCGCAGCGACGGCGGGCGCGATTGCGGCGGTGCGCCGGAGAGCGCGTGGCTGGTCATGCCGCGGAGGTCCGAAGCAGGCGGCGGTTGAAGGCGTTCATCGCTGCGGCAGCCGAGAGGCTCGGGACCAGGTAGGCCAGCGCCAGGAGCGCGATGCCCTCGATCGCGTGCCCGGTCTGGCCGATCATGGCGCTCACCGACCAGAAGAGCTCGGGATAGCCCACGAGGATGCCGAGGCTCGAGCTCTTGATGAGCCCGACATACTCCATGGCGAGCGGCGGCGTGATCACCCGCAGCGCCTGGGGCACGACGACGTGCCGCATCACGTGCCACGCAGAGAGGCCGAGCGCACGCGCCGCCTCCCACTGACCCCGAGGCACCGCGAGGATGCCGCCGCGCACGATCTCGGCGATGTAGGCCGCGTAGTAGAGCGTGAGGCCCGCGAAGAGCGCGGTGAACTCCGGCGTCATCTCGAGTCCGCCCGCGAAATTGAACCCGCGGCGGACGGGGATGTCGACACCGACGCGGCTCGAGAGCGCAGCGGCGCCGACCAGCAACGATACGACCGACACGGGGAACCGCCAGCGCGGACCGACGCGCGACACCAGCATGGCGATTGCTACGAAGGCGCCGAGTGCCGCGATCAGGACGCCGGGCTCGGCCTCGGGGGCGGGCAGGCGCAGACCCCGCTGCGAGAGGAAGATCGTGCCCGCGATCGAGAGCGCCTGGCGCACCGGCGGCAGGGCCTGCAGCAGCGCGTACCAGAGGATCATCTGAAGGAGCAGCGGCGTGTTGCGGAAGGCGAGTACATAGAGCGAGGCGAGCCGGTGAAGGACCGGATTCGCCGCCAGGCGCCCGAGCCCAATGACTGCGCCGAGGACAGTGGCAGCGACGCAGGAGAGCAGCGAGACGAAGACCGTGTTGAGCCCGCAGACCAGCACAGCGCGCCAGTAGCTGTCCTGAGAGTCGAACGGGATCAGCGTCTCGCCGATGACGAAGCCCGCGTGCTGGCGGAGGAAACCGAACCCGGCGGACATGTTCCGCTCGGCGAGATGAGCTGTCGTGGTCTCCACGATCCACGCGGCGACGGCGGCGATGGCGGCTGCCGCCGCGACCTGCAAGAGCAGCGCCCGCGCGCGGCGGTCATACCACCACCGCCCGAGGAACATCCGTGGCGCGCCACCGGTCACTTGAGCTCGTCCTCCCGGAGGATCCCGGGCCGGGCCTGACGGTCCGGCCTAGATCATCAGCGGCGCGTAGATCAGCCCGCCGTCATTCCACAAGCGGTTGAGCGCGCGCGGCAAGTGCAGCGCAGAGTCCTTGCCGAGGTTGCGCTCGAAGATCTCGCCGTAGTTGCCGACCTGCTTGATGAGCTGATAGGCCCAGTCGGGCTGCAGCCCGATCGCCTTCGAGAACTCGGGCTGCTTGCCGAGGAGGCGCTGTATCTCGGGCGACGACGCGTGCGCGAGCTGGTCGTCGACATTGGCCTGGGTGATGCCGTGCTCCTCGGCGAGGATCACGGCGTAGACGGCCCATTTGACGATCTCGAGCCACTGATCGTCGCCTTGGCGCACCAGCGGAGCGATCGGCGACTTCGCGATGATCTCGGGCAGGATGATGTAGTCCTGCGGATTCGGCGTCAGCGCGCGCTTGGAGGCGAGGTCCGACTGGTCGCCGCTGTAGGAATCGCAGCGTCCCGCGAAGAACGCGCGGCGCGCGGCCTCGGAGTTGTCGATGACGATCGGCTTGAAGGTCATCTTGTGCGCGTTGAACCAGTCGTTGAGGTTGAGCTCGGACTGGCCGCCGGGCGCCAGGCAGAACGATGCGCCGTCCATATCCTTGATGCTCTTGATGCCGGATTTTGCCGACACCATCGCACCCTGGCCGTCGTAGAGATAGACGGGGCCAGCGGTCAGGCCCAGCGCGGTATCGCGCGTGAAGGTGAGGGAGTTCTGGCTGAACAGCAGATCCACCTCGCCCGACTGCAGCATCGGAAACCGGCTCGCCGCGGTGATCGCGAGGTAGGTGACCTTGCTCGCGTCGCCGAACACCGCCGCCGCGACCGTGCGGCAGAAGTCGGCGTCGAAGCCTTTCACCGCGCCCGCGGAGTCCGCTGCGGCGAAGCCGACGGCACCCATGTTGACGCCGCATTTCACGCTGCCCCGCGCGCGCACCGCGTCGAGAGTGGGACCGGCCGCGGCCGGGCTACCCAACAGCGCGGTCGTCAGCACCGCGACCGCCGCGCACAGGAACGTCGTTCTGAATCGCATCTCGCTGCCCTCTTCCCGCCCTCCATGGCCCTATGGGCGCGGAGCTTCCCTTGTTTTGCATATGATGTCTAGTTCCATTAGCGGGATTTCCGCCCATAGCAGAAACACGGCTGTTCGACTAACATGGGACCGGCCGCTCACCGGAGCTGGCCGATTGTCGAAGGGATACTCAACGCAAGCGGGCGCGGCGATGCTCGACGCCCGTGGTCTTGGAGGTCATGAGCAGATGAGAGAGCAGAAGATCGGTCGCACCAGCGAGTTCAAGAATGGCGATCGCCGCATCGTGTTCTTGGGTGAGACCGAGGTGGGTGTGTTCAAGGACAACGACGAGTTCTTTGCCTACTCGAACACCTGCGTGCACCAGGGCGGCCCGGCCTGCGAGGGCCTGATCATCGCCAAGGTCGAGGAGAAGATCATGCCGGACCAGACCTCGCGCGGCCTCTACTTCTCGGACACCGAGGCGCATTTCGTCTGCCCATGGCATGGCTACGAGTACGATCTCAAGACGGGCGAGTGCGTCGGCGACCGCAAACTCAAGCTCCGGCGCTACGAGGTGGTCCAGAAGGGAGAGGATCTCTATGTCCGTGGCTGACCCGACGGCGCGCGCCGGCGTCGGTCTCGGCGCCGCGGCGGAGCACCTCACCGGCGCTCTCGAGCGGGCATCCGCCGAAGGCCGCGGCGATGCGCTCTCGCCCGCGCAATTCCAGGATCTGATGGCGGCGATGTGCCGGACCTATGTGGCGCAGCTCGAGGCCGGCCACACGCACACGCCGCTCCGTGACCGCAACGCCGCCTCGAACACGGACGTCATGATCATGGCGTCCGCGCTCTTGAAGTCGGCGAACCTCGCCGTGTTCGAGCTCGGCATGTGGCAGAGCCTCGCCGGGCGCTGACGTCTTCGAAAGGA
>DATEGF010000080.1:0-14096 GCA_035280245.1 Allostellaceae bacterium | reverse complement strand
CACGTCCTCGTAGGTCGTTTTCTTGGCATAGAGACCGGGTGTCACGCCCACCACGAAGTTGCCGCCGGTGACGTTGATGGTGGCGGCCGTGATGTGGCCATTGTTGGTGGTGCCCGCGGGGTCGACCGTGGGCGACTGCGGCGTCGGGGTCACGTCGAGCTGCAGATTGCCGCCGGTCATGTTGAGCGCGGCGATGGGCGCGCCGCCGTCCGCCGGGCCTGCGCCGATCGCGGCGCCCACGGGTACCTCGACGGTGCCCCCCGAGAGACTGACGGAACCGAGTGCGCCGAAGATCCGGCCCTTCACCAGGCCGCCCGTGACGTTCACCGTATCCGCCACCGTGTCGGAGAGCACGATCCCGCCGAGGATCGTGCCGCCGGCATTGTCGATCTCGAAGGGGTTCCCGATGAGGTGACCATCGATTGCGGCGGAGAGCGTGCTGCCGCCGATGCCGATGATCGTGCCGGTGTTCGCGATGTTGCCCAGGAACGTCGGCGGATCGAGGTAGATCCCGAAGCCGCGGCCGAGCGCGGTGCCCGAGCCCGAGAGCAGCCCGCTGTTGGTAATACCGCCCACAAAGGTCGACACGGACGTAAAGATGCCGAAGCCGGTCTTGCCGGCAGCCGTGATCGTCCCGCTATTGGTGATGCCCCCGAAGAAAGTGCCGACATCGAGCAGATAGATGCCGAGCGCGTTCTTGGTCGCCGAGGTCGCCTGGACCGTGCCGCTGTTGGCGATGCCGCCCGAGAACGTGCTGACGTGCGCCGCCGCCATGCCTGCCGCCGTTACGTGCCCGGTCAGGCTGAGCAGGCCGCTGTTCGTGATCCCGCCCGCGAATATGCTGATCGTGCCAATGCCAATGCCCTCGGCGCCGCCCACGCTCCCCGCTCCCGTGACCGTCCCGCTATTGGTGATGCCACCCAAGAAGGTCGAGACCACGGCGGCGATGATGCCCCCCACCGAGCCGGACGCGCTCGTGCCGATCACGCCGCTGTTCGTGATTCCGCCTCCGAAGCTCACAATACTCAAGGCGGTGATCCCGAAGGCCGTGCCGCCGGTCGAGGTCGCCTGGATCGTCCCCCGATTGTTGGCGATGCCGCCCGCGAAGGTCGCGATGCCGCCGGCGCTGATCCCCTCCACCAGCCCGTGACCCCTCACGCTGATCAGCCCGCTGCTCGCGATCCCGCCGGAGAAGGTCGGGATACCCGCGGCGAGAATCCCCACCGCCGAGCCCACAGCCGCAGTCGCTTGCACCGTCCCGCTGTTCGTGATTCCGCCCAGGAACGTGCCGATGCCGACCGCGTAAATGCCAAAGGCATTCGTATGCGCGCTCGCACTGATCAACCCGACGTTCGTGATCCCGCCCGAGAAGGTCGAGGCGCCATTGGCCTGGATGCCGAAGGCGCCCGCGCTCACCGACGTGGCGATGATGGTGCCGCTGTTCAGGATGTTGCCCACGAAGGTGTGGTTGCCGCCGGCTTGGATGCCAAAGACCCCGGTCTTGCCGCTCGCGCTGATCAGCCCGCTGTTGGTGATCCCGCCCAGGAAGGTCGAGGCACCATTGGCCTGGATGCCGAAGGCGCCCGCGCTCGACGACGACGCGATGATGGTGCCGGTGTTCAGGATGTTGCCCGAGAAAGTGGGGTTGCCGCCGGCCTGGATGCCGAAGACCCCGGTCTTGCCGCTCGCACTGATCAGCCCGCTGTTCGTGATCCCGCCCAGGAAGGTCGAGGTGGCATCCGTCTGGATGCCGAAGGCGCCTGCGCTGACCGACGACGCGATGATGGTGCCGCTGTTCAGGATGTTGCCCACGAAGGTGTGGTTGCCGCTGGCCTGGATGCCGAAGGCCCCGGTCTTGCCGCTCGCGCTGATCAGCCCGCTGTTCGTGATCCCGCCCAGGAAGGTCGAGGCGCCATTGGCCTGGATGCCAAAGGCGCCCGCGCTCGACGACGACGCGATGATGGTGCCGCTGTTCAGGATGTTGCCCAGGAAGGTGTGGTTGCTGCCGGCCGAGATGCCGAAGGCCCCGGTCTTGCCAGTTGTGGTGATCAGGCCGCTGTTCGTGATCCCGCCAAGGAAGGTCGAGCCGCCACTGGCGGCGATGCCGAAGGCGCCCGCGCTCGACGACGACGCGATGATGGTGCCGCTGTTCAGGATGTTGCCCACGAAGGTGTGGTTGCCGCTGGCCTGGATGCCGAAGGCCCCGGTCTTGCCGTTTGCGGTGATCAGCCCGCTGTTCGTGATCCCGCCAAGGAAGGTCGAGGTGGCATCCGTCTGGATGCCGAAGGCGCCCGCGCCCGACGACGACGCGATGATGGTGCCGCTGTTCAGGATGTTGCCCACGAAGGTGTGGTTGCCGCCGGCGGAGATGCCGCCCGCCACGGTCTTGCCAGTTGCGGTGATCAGCCCGCTGTTCGTGATCCCACCCAGGAAGGTCGAGGCGGCACCGGCCTGGATGCCAAAGGCGCCCGCGCCCGACGACGACGCGATGATGGTGCCGCTGTTCAGGATGTTGCCCACGAAGGTGTGGTTGCCGCTGGCCTGGATGCCGAAGGCCCCGGTCTTGCCGCTCGCGTTGATCAGCCCGCTGTTCGTGATCCCGCCCAGGAAGGTCGAGGCATTGGCCTGGATGCCGAAGGCGCCCGCGCTCGACGACGACGCGATGATGGTGCCGATGTTCAGGATGTTGCCCACGAAGGTGTGGTTGCCGCTGGCCTGGATGCCGAAGGCCCCGGTCTTGCCGTTTGCGGTGATCAGCCCGCTGTTCGTGATCCCGCCCACGAAGGTCGAGGCGAATTCGGCCTGGATGCCGACCGCGCCCGCGCTCGACGACGAAGCGATGATGGTGCCGATGTTGAGGATGTTGCCCACGAAGGTGGGGCTGCTGCTGGCCCGGATACCGAAGACCCCGAGCTTGCCGGTCGCGTTGATCAGGCCGCTGTTCGTGATCCCGCCCACGAAGGTCGAGGCATTGCCCTCGATGCCGCTCGCCCCGCCGCTGACCGACGCCGCGATGATCGTGCCGCTGTTCAGGATGTTGCCCAAGAAAGTGTGGCCGCCGCCGCCAATACCGAGCGCCCCGGTCTTGCCGCTCGCGCTGATCAGCCCGCTGTTCGTGATCCCGCCCGCGAAGGTCGAGGCATTGGCCTGGATGCCGCCCGCGGTCATGCCCGACGACGAAGCGATGATCGTGCCGCTGTTCAGGATGTTGCTCGAGAAAGCCAGGTTGTTGCTGGCCTTGATACCGAAGACCCCGCCATTGCCGCTCGCGCTGATCAGGCCGCTGTTCGTGATCGCGCCCGAGAAGGTCGTGATGCTCGTGGCCTCGATGCCGACAGCGCCGAACCCGACCCCGGTCGAGCTCGCCTGGATCGTCCCGCTGTTCGTGATCCCGCCGGAGAAAGTCGAGATGATGTTCAGGTAGATGCCGATGGCGCTCTTCGTGGTGGCGATCGCCGAGATGGTTCCGCTATTCGCGATGCCGCCCAGGAAGGTGCTGACAGTGAGGATGTCGATGCCGAGGGCGCCTTGCGCGCCTGCGCTGACGAGGCCGCTGTTCGTGATGCCGCCGCCGAAGCTCGTGGGCGCCGAGATGTAGATGCCGGCGGCCTCGGTGCCGCCGCTCGCGGCGATCGTGCCGCTGCTGGTGATGCCGCCGGTGAGGATGCCGGTGATCTTGATCGCGTTGCGGATGCCGGTGGTGCCGGGGATGGTCGCGCCGATTGTGCCGGTGTTCTGGATCGCACCGCTCAGGGTCGTGACCACCATGATGGCCGCGGTCGACGTGCCGCCGCCGCTGATGGAATTGCTGATGCTGCCGGAGTTCGAGTAATTACCGACGCCGCCCGAGAGGACGATGCAGTCGATGCTCGCCGCGTTGCTCGTGCCGCCGGAGGGCACGACGACGGCCGTGCAAGCGGCCTCGGCACCGGCATTGAGCCCAGCCATGAGCGCAAGCGCCGAACTCGTGGCCAGGAGGAAGCGACGGATGCCAGACGGGTCAGGCTGCATGGTTCCCCCGGATGCAGATCCCCAACGGACGCGATACGCATATTAGCGAAGGGCTTGCCTAACGCAATCGGCGAAACACGCTAAGTTCCCCATCTGCAACAAAAAAGAGCGCCGAAGGCGCCACTCGGAGGAGCAAAAGGGACTTTACTGAACGGTCGCACCGTGGAGGGCGAGGTCGAGCCGGTCGCGCTCCACCTCGACGTTGATCCGCGGGCCGACTGCGCAATTTGGTCGAACGGTTCTTCAATAAGATCAAGCGATGTCGGCGCATAGCTACCCGCTAAGACAAGCTTGCGGTCAACTACCGCGCCTTTTTCTAACTCGCATCCATCCGGATTTTGGCTATGCGCGCTTATGAGTCCAGGCCCTAATAGCCCTTGAAACCCTCGAGGCGCACCACCAGGAACTCGCGCGTGGTGGTGCCGCCGAGCGGGATCGTGATCCGGCCGACGGAGCTTACCCTGGCGAAGTAATCCGCGAGGTTGCCGACCTCGTGGCGCGGGCCGACGTAGAGGAAATTCTCGCCGACATGCGTCCTGGCGTCGTCGGCAATGTCGAACTGGTCGTGGACCGCGCCGCCGGGATTCCATTTCAGCACGGGGAACGGACGCGGCGCCATGTAATAGCTGAGCGCCGCAAGCACCTCGCGGTTGTCCGACACGACGGCGGCGTCGGGCTGCTGCCGCAGCACCGCCGACACGGAATTCCCGAGCAGCGCCCAGCCGCGCAAGCGGTGCAGGGGGTCCAGGCGTCCGGGCATGTTCCACCCGACGACGTGCGCAATATCTCGCGCCGGCAGGAGGATCACCATCCCCGCCACGTGAAGGATCACGGAGCCCAAGACCAGGACCGAGCGGCCATGCTCGATCAGGAATGCCACGACCAGGATCGTCGCGGAGATATAGGTCGGCGCCGACCAATTGGGGTGCGCGCGCGACAGCAGGCTCACCGCCATCATCATGGCGAGCGTCGGCAGCGCGAAGACCGCGAGCAGCTGGGCGCGCGGATCCCTGAGCGCCCGTCGAAGCAGCGCCACGATCACCAGCAGCGTCGCGAAGAATACCGGCCCGAACACACCGAATTGCGAGCCGAGGAACTCCGCGAAAGCGCCTGGGTGCAGCGCGAAGCCGGAGATGCCGGCATTCGCCTCGGTGTGCCGATAGCTGACGAAGCCATGACCGAGGTTCCAGAGGAAATTCGGCGCGTAGATCACCAGCGCGATCGTGGTGGCGACCAGAAAGCGCGGCAGATGGCGACGCTCGTCCTTCACCACGATCAGGAACAACAGCGCCGACAGCAGCCAATAGGCCATCGCGTACTTCGCGAGCAGCCCGACGCCCGCGGCGACGCCGACCGCGATCCACCAACGCGCGGCTTTCGGCTCTCGAGCACGCACGAAAGCGTGGAGCGCCACTGCCCAGCAGAACAGCAGCGGTACGTCGGTCGAGATCAGCAGCGAGGAGGCGGAGACGCCGGGCAGCGTCACATAGGCGATCGCCGACCAGCTCGCCACGCGCGCGTCGTAGAGCCGGCGCGCCGTGAAGAACATCACCAGCGCGGTGCCGAAGTGGAGCAGCGGCGAGGCCAGCCGGATACCGGTCTCGTCATCGCCCGCCAGCAGGGTGGTGACGCGTATCACCCAGGCGATCAGGGGCGGCTTGGAGAAATAGCCCCAATCCGGCGTCAGCGACCAAAGCCAGTACTGCGCCTCGTCGGGATAGAGGTCGAGGCCGCCGACCCGGAGCCAGACCAGCCGGGCGACCGTCACCGCCAGCAGCACGAGCAAGGTCCGACGCAGCGCGCGCTCGTCGGCGCTCATCTCCGGCACTGACCGCTGCACGACCGCCATCGTCCTGAGGGGATTGCTCTTCTTGGGGTGGGGCCCAGGTGTAGCATTTGGCCCACACGCTTGCTAAGTGAAAGGCGGCCGGGCGATGCCGCGGCGGGGACCATGAGACTCGATATCGAGACGTTCAGTAACGTCAAGGGCGGCAACAGTTTTTACAAGGCGGTGACGCATCCGCTCGCGGCGCGTGCGGTGCCGCGCCTGCTCGCCCGGATCGGCCGGCGCAAGGTCGCGCTTTATGACCCCCAGGGTCTCGCCAATGGGTTTGCGGAGTTTTATGGACTGCGCGAGCTCCAGCTGGTCGGCGGCTATGTGCAGGACGTGGCGGCGCTCGGAAAATCCGTGCTTGGCCACGCGGCTCAGCCGGTCACCGAGATCGGCGAGAGCGGCGCCGAGATCGTGCTGATCGCGGCCTTCGACGCCGAGCGCTTGGTCGCGCACATCCGTCACCTCCTGCCGAGGGGCGCCGAGATCCTGAGCCTCGACGCGCTGCGTCTGCCGGACGAACTCGTGACCAACCGGCGGGCCTATCTCGACCCCCTCAACTTCGCCACCAACTTCGTGTTCTTCCGCGACGATGACCGGCACCACACGCGGCTCGTCACCGCCAACTACTGGTCCGGCTACGGCGCGCAAGCGGTGAGCCTTTGGCTCCTTCTTTTCGACGCGAACGGCAATGCGCTCGCCGAATGGCGCGAGCCGGTCCCGTCGGGCCTTGGCGCGATCGTGATCGATAGTCGTGAGATCCGAAAGCGCTTCGATCTTCCGGCCTTCACCGGCCAGCTCTTCGTGCATGCGGTCGGCGCCGCCGGCCACGACGTCGTGAAATACGCGCTCGACACCTTCGGCGACGACAGCGACGCGCCGCTCTCGTGCACGCACGACGCCAACTCCTGGCCGGCCGACCTCTACGCGGGATTGCCGGCGCCACGCGAGGACGAGCGCGTGCGGCTCTGGGTGCAGAACAGCCATCCCTGCCCGATCCCGGCGCGGTCCGTCGGCCTCAACCTCATGGGGCGGAGCGAGATCAACCATTGGGACCAGCCGATCGCGCCTTTCGCCAGCGTCGCGATCGACGTGGGCGTGCTGCTTCCGAACGCACGCTGGCCGCAGCAAATCGAGGTGCAGGCCGGCAAGCACATGGTGCGCCCGCGCTACGAGGTGGTGCGCGGCGGTCAGACTCGCATCGCGCACGTCAATGTCGAGCGCGCGGATTTGAAGCCGGACGCCCGCATCGGCGAGCTCGGCAATCTCATCGGGAAGGGCTTCCTGCTGCCGGCGCCGGTGCTGCCGCGGGAGACCTGGCGCTCGCTCGCGCTGCCGACTCCGATGGCGACCTGCCAGACCGAATTGCCGGTGAGCGCGATCCTCTATGACGGCAGCGGGAAGGAAACCGCACGGCACCGCTTCGGCCGCGTGCAGCGCCACGAGTCGGTGGCGCTCGACGTCGATCACTGGCTCAACGGCCACGCGCTCGGCTCCGGCTTCGGCCACATGGAGCTGGTCTACGACCTCACCGACGGCGGAGTCGCCGATGGCTGGCTGCACGGATTGTTTCGATACGAGCACCGCGCGAGTGGCCACGCTGCGGAGACCAGCTTCGGCGCCCATGTGTTCAATACGGTGCTCACCTACAAGAGCGAGCCACAGTCCTATGCGGGGCGGCCGCCGGGGCTCTCGACGCGTCTCTTCCTTCGGGTCGGCCAGGCGCCTTATGACACGCTCTGCCACTTGATCTATCCGGCATCGACGCCATGGCACGCCCGGAGCGAGACCGATCTCATCCTGCATGACGGCGCCGGCCAGGAAATCGCGTGCGAGCGCGTGCGCATCCCATGCTCGGGCTCGTTGTTCTGGCGCTATCACGAGACGTTTTCCGCCGCGACTCGGGCACGCGCGGGCGAGCGTGCCCATATCGTGATTCGCGACACGACGTGCCGACTTTTCGGCTATCATGGACTGGTCGGTCGCGACGGCGCTTTCAGCCTCGATCACATGTTCGGGTTTTGAGCCGTCAGCACGGCTCCTTTGTTGCGAGACAATTATGTCTGAGCGCTACCATACGAAGTTGCTCATCGTCGGATCGGGACCGGCGGGCTACACGGCCGCCGTCTATGCTGCGCGGGCGAACCTGAGCCCGCTGCTGGTCCAGGGCCTGCAGCCCGGCGGCCAGATGACCATCACCACCGACGTCGAGAATTACCCGGGCTTCGCCGAGGTGGTCCAGGGCCCCTGGCTCATGGAGCAGATGCGCAAACAGGCCGAGCACGTCGGCACGCGCATGATCTCGGACATCATCGTGAAGGCCGATCTCTCCAAGCGGCCATTCGTCTGCGTCGGCGATTCCGGCGACACCTACGTCGCCGAGACGCTGCTGATCTGCACCGGCGCGCAGGCGCGTTGGCTCGGCTTGCCGAGCGAGGACAAGTATCGCGGTGGCGGCGTCTCCGCTTGCGCGACCTGTGACGGCTTCTTCTTCCGCGGCAAGGAGGTCGTGATCGTTGGCGGCGGCAACACCGCGGTCGAGGAGGCTCTCTACCTCGCCAATCTCGCGACGCGCGTGACCCTGATCCATCGGCGCGATCGTCTGCGTGCCGAGAAAATCGCGCAGGCGCGGCTCTTCGCCAATCCGAAGATCGACGTGTGCTGGAACAGCGTGGTCGAGGAGGTCCTCGGCGATGGCCCGCCGCCGCGGGTCACCGGCGTGCGCGTCCGCGACATCACCACCGGCGCCGCGCGCGTGATCCCCGCCTCGGGCTTCTTCGTGGCCATCGGCCATACGCCCGTGACCGAGATCTTCAAGGGCCAGCTCACCCTGGACTCGGGCGGCTACATCGTGACGCGCCCGGACTCGACCGCGACGGAGATCCCCGGCGTCTACGCGGCTGGCGACGTCAAGGACAAGATCTTCCGGCAGGCGGTCACCGCCGCCGGCATGGGCTGCATGGCGGCGCTCGAGGCGGAGAAATTCCTCGCCGCCGAGGAAGCCACCGCCGCCCTGAAGGCAGCCGAATGAGCGAACAGAGAAAGCCGCGCCCACCGGCCCCTACGCCCATGCCACAGGGCAAGGGGATGGATTGGGACAAGCTGCGCGTGTTCCACGCGGTGGCCGAGGCCGGCAGCTTCACCCACGCGGGCGAAGCGCTGAACCTGAGTCAGTCCGCGGTGAGCCGCCAGATCAGCGCGCTCGAGGAGAGCCTCTCGGTGCCGCTGTTCCACCGGCACGCCCGCGGCCTCATCCTCACCGAGCAGGGCGACCTGCTCTATCGCACCGCGCGCGAGGTGTTCGCGAAGCTCGCGATGACCGAGGCGATGCTTTCGGAGTCGAAGGACCGGCCGCGGGGGCCGCTCAAGGTCACGACGACGGTGGCCTTTGGCACCGGCTGGCTGGTACCGCGCATCCGCGAGTTCCTCGAGCTCTATCCGGAGATCCAGCTCAGCGTCGTGGTGGACGACAGCGAGCTCGACCTCTCCATGCGCGAGGCGGACGTGGCAATCCGCATGTCGGCGCCACGCCAGCCCGACCTGGTGCAGCGTCACCTGCTCACCGTGCGCTATCACATCTACGCCGCGCCCGAGTACCTCAAGAAGTACGGCACGCCGCAGAAGGCCGAGGAACTCGACCGGCACCGCGTGATCATCTACGGGACCGACGCGCGGCCGCCGACGCGCAACACCAACTGGCTCCTGGAAGCGGGCGTGCGGCCCGGGTCCGAGCGCCGGCCGATCCTCTCGGTCAACAACACGCCCGCGATCTTCCGCGCGGTCGCGAGCGGGCTCGGCATCGCCGCACTGCCCGACTATATGGCGCACGAGGCCGCCGATTTCGTGCGCGTGCTGCCGGATCTCGCGGGACCCGAGGTCGAGGCCTACTTCGTCTATCCCGAGGAACTCAGAAGCTCGAAACGCATCGCGGTGTTCCGCGATTTCCTGCTGCGCAAGGTCGCGGAGTCGCGGAACAGCTGAGCCCGCGCGCGTGACCGTCCGCGCGCGGCAAAAACACGTGTCGAGACGTGTGGAGTGACCCTCGAGAAACCGCAGAAACGAGCGGCTTTCGAGGTTTGCGGTTTTTGCAAAGGAGAATCCCGCTATTGGCCCTGGCGCACCGGCGTGCGGTGCAGCATCTTGTGTATACAGCGAGTGTGGATCGCACCAGTTTCACCGCGCGCGTCGCGCGGTATCGGGTTTCCGGGCCCCCAAACCCGGAAAGAGGGTCTTCGGACCCTTACGTCTCCCAGACGTGAAGCCTCCCTGTTCAACTTGGCCCCGGTTCACGCCGGGGCCTTTCTTTTTCAGGGCTTATCGACCCACCGCGCCGCTGCCTTCATGGACGGCTCGCGCGTATGGGGAAATTCGGGCATTGAGGCCGCTGAGGCTCGTACCGAGGCGCCGCGTACAGGGATAGACTATCAGTGCATTGTCGGGGGCAAGTTATGGCTAAGAGGCCAGGGGACAATTTACGCAGCGCGTTTCCCGCGTTCGCCGAAGCAGGTCAGCCGCCTTCTGGGCCGCCAGAGCGCCGAGAGCTCCACGCCACAGATATCGCGATCATCGTTGCGATTGGTGGCAGTGCGTTCTGCGCAGGACTCTTCGGCTTCTACGAAGATCATCCGATCCTGGGGACGATCTTCGTTCTTAGCGGCC
Organism: Allostellaceae bacterium; assembly: GCA_035280245.1. Classification (GTDB taxonomy): domain Bacteria; phylum Pseudomonadota; class Alphaproteobacteria; order ATCC43930; family CGMCC-115725; genus DASZHJ01. Next base: position 3,595 of record DATEGF010000080.1, on the reverse strand, counting down.
TCTTGGTTATGGCGCCCATCAGTCCATTTGTGCGCGCAAATATTCACTGGCTTTCCGGTCGCCCCGCGCTGTGGGCGGTGAGCCTGGCAACTTGGCTGCTTCTGACAATCAATATTGGGTTGAAGTTGTGGCCGCCTCCCGCAGGGAACGATTTCCGCGCGGACTACTGGACGCCTCTGACAGTCACGCAACAGGATGCGCTCATCGCCAAACTGAGAAGCGTTCCTCGACGCTCTGTCACGATTCAGTGCGCGCTGCGCAGCTGTAACGACCTTGCCGATAGCCTTGTGGTAGCGTTCAGAGCCGTTGGCGGCTGGAAGGTAACGCGATCCAAGGTCACCGGTATGGGATCATCGGGTACGGGAATTTTCCTCGCGCCCGGTGATGAGACGGCGAAACTCATTAAAGGTGCATTGGAAAACGCCGCAAAGTTGGCGGGCGTCACAGTCAGTCCTACAACCGATGCCACGACTAATGGGATGCAGGAAATGGAGATTTATATCGGCATCGGGGGTAAGCCCCTCGATGACTAGATCGATCGGGTATGCCTATGTGCATCCTAAAGGGATTGACGGTGAGCGAGCCTAGGGGGATGAGGAATTCGGCGCCGATTCGGAGGCTATGGGCACGTGCGCGTCGCGTGTGGCCCGAGATAATCCCCGATCCGAGCCAGGCGAGGGACCTGGCATTTTGGCAATCAAAGGACAAAGAAAAAAATCTGGAAAGCTCACCTCCGGATGGAGAGTTTATCGATCTGCATTGCATCTGGGCCGTGGAGTTTTATACCCCTGCTCACATCGCGTCACTTTTGGACGGGCTGTCGAAGCTGGGATGGGACAAAGATGATGATCGCGTAGGCTCAGACCCGATCTCTTGGATACGGGGTCTACGTGAGCGGTCACACGGCGGCGGTTGGCTCAATCTCGGCCCCATCGTCCGGCCCGGAGACAGACGATTTTTGAGTTCCGCCCGCCAAGCTTCTCTCCCATTCGGAATAGACTATGCGACTGGAGAGATATTTAGTCTGACGTCATCGCTGACGTGCATTGTAATTGGTTTTGTGTTCGATGAGCACCGATCGAAATTGTTCGACCGCGCCATCAGGGAACCTCGTGAAACATATTTCGAAAGGCACGGTCGCGGTTATTCCATACATCAGCCGGAAAATCAGAAAATTGAAGCGATCAAGTCGGCTCGTGCGTCGTTTAGAACCGACGCTTACAACTGGTTCCGTTTGAATCTACCCGGCCTCTTCTCATCTAGCGCGGGTGAAGGCGAACTTCCCATTTGCGAGTTCGTGACTCTTCGTAGTGGCTCTCCTTTCCCGCACCGAGGATCGCAAGTTAAACCACAACTGTATCTGCATATCTTGGACATGCGAGACGCTTACGAAATATGGCGGTCAGAGGATGTCGATGGGCTGAAGTTTGCGTGGCCACTTCTCAGGAGTTCGGACAACGATGTCTTTCATTCTGTGCTTGTGTCTAAAGAAGATGCATTCGCAGACGAGCAGATCAAAGCATATGGCAGCACAATTAGATCTCGTCTTTTCGGGTTTATTGACGCTCGTATCAAAGGATTGCTCAGTAGATGGGCATTGGTCTCTCTGATTACATCTCTTGAACGTGGCCTAAATAGAGTCCGAGACTCGGGCGTGTTTCAACAGTCTCAAAAGCGAAACTTACTTCCTCTATTAAATGCAGTTAGCAGTTTGGTATCTCGGGGCGTTAATATTGCAGCTGTGGCTTCCGAACTATCCAGTTTTGCGAACAGACCTTCTTCTTTCTTATACGAGGTTCATCCCTTTCGGGCTGTAGATGAAAAACTATATGGGGGTCGGAAAATTGCCCTCGGTGAGAGATTGCGCGAAGAGACCACTACGCGTGCAGGCGCGCTTGGAAAGTTGGATAAATCGGTGCGAGATTTGATGGTCCAATATAGTGGGGTACTGGCGGCCAGGGAGAATATTAAGCTTCAAAAGTCACTGGGGCGCCTCACATGGGTCTTGGTGATCTTGACGATCGCGGTGGTTCTCCTAACAGGTATTCTGACATATGATCCGGTGACGAGGTTCCTTGGGCCTGGTCCTCAGGATCTAAAGCCGTCGTGATTTTGGTCGGACCGGTACTCCCAGCCTTCCGGATGATTTCCAGCGCGGCAATAAAACTCGCGCCCACCGGGGCACTTCAGAGCTTGCGAAGAGCGTGTAACACTCGCTCTGGTCGTGAAGCCTCCCTGTTCAACTACCGGAACCCTCGGGTTCCTGGCTTTTTTCGTGTGTGACTCCGGGCGATCACGGCAATGATTGCTGAGACGCCGGGCCCGCGGCAGAGCGACACGCTGCGGGCCCTCCTGCTGATGTGCCTGGGCGTCAGCATGTTTCCCTTCCTCAACACGTGCCTCAAGCTGCTGACGCCGCACTACAGCATCATCGAGATCGTGTGGGCGCGGTTCATCGGGCATTTCATCACGATGATCGCGGTGTTCCTGCCGAGCCAGGGCTGGCGGGTCTTCCGCGCGAACCGGCTCGCGATCCAGATCATCCGCTCCTTCCTGCTGCTGGGCTCGACGGTGTTCTCGGTAAGCGGGATTGGCTACGTCCCGCTCGCCACCGCCTCGGCGATCGGCTTCGCATCGCCCATCATCGTCACGGCGCTCTCGGTGCCGTTGCTCGGTGAGAGCGTCGGCCCAAGGCGCTGGAGCGCGGTCCTCATCGGCTTCATCGGCGTGCTGATCGTGGTGCGGCCGGGCAGCGGACAGCTGACGTCGGCGACCCTCCTGCTGCTCTGCGCATCGTCGTGCTACGCGCTCTACCAGATCGCCACCCGCCGCAGCAGCCAGCACGACAGTGCCGAAACCGGCATCATCTACGCGGCCCTCGTGGGCACGGTCGTGACGAGCATGGTGGTGCCATTCGGGTTCGAGGCACCGCACACGGCGTTCGATGCCGTACTGCTAGCGAGCCTTGGCGTGTTCGGCGGCGTCGGCCACTACTTTGTCATCCGCGCCTTCCGGCTCGGTCCGGCCGCGCTCATCGCGCCCTTCGGCTATCTGGAGCTCGTCGGCACCACGACGCTGGGCTATCTCGTGTTCAACAATTTCCCGGATTCCTGGACCTGGATCGGCGCGGGCCTGATCGTCGCGTCGGGGATCTACATCGCATTCCGCGAGCGACGCCGCCGACGCGATTGAGGGACGACGCGCCGGCTATCCCGGGGCGCTCGCGCCGCAACCCAGGAGGCGGCTCACCAGCTCGAGTATCGCCTTGGCCCCGAAGGGCTTCGCCAGCGTCGCAGTGGCGCCGAGACTCTCCGCCATCTTCAGATAATTCGCGCCCGTATCGGCGCTGCCGGACATCGCGATGATCGGCGCGTTGGGCAAGATCGCGCGGATTTCCCGGATGGTCTCGATGCCCTCCTTCTGCGGCATGAGGATGTCGGTGATGACGAGGTCGGGCGCCTGGGCCTGCAGCAGGCGGAGCGCGGTGGCACCCTGCTCCGCCTGATCGACCACGAAACCGGCGCCCTCCAGCACCATCGCGACGGAATCGCGAACGGCCGGATCGTCGTCCACCAATAGAATGCGCTTGCCCATT
>DATEGF010000079.1:0-4720 GCA_035280245.1 Allostellaceae bacterium | reverse complement strand
TCCCGCTGCGGCTGCGCCCGCGCCCGCGGCTCCCGCGCCTCCCGCCCGCGGGCCGGAGCCTGTGCTGGCGGGCGTCGCCTCTCCGGCGGCTACACCAGTTGCCCCACCTCCTGCGCCGGTCGCCCAGGTCGACGAACCGCTCTCGCGCCGTCCGACCTCCGTCGCGCCCTCGATCACCCGGCCTCGACCGGCGCCGCGCACGCTCGAACCGCCGACGCGACGGCACCCCGGCGACCTCATCTGTGGACAGTGCGGCGAGGGGAACGATCCAACGCGCCACTTCTGCCGCCGCTGCGGCAATTCACTGGATGAGGCCGTCGCGGTTCGGCTTCCCTGGTACCGCCGGTTTTTCAATCGGCTCTTTGGCATCCGGACGCGCGAAGCCGGGTGGCGGCCGCATCGCGTTGGACCGCCGAATGTCATGGGAATGGTATGGCGGATCATCCGCCTCACGATTGCCGCCATCATCGTGATCGCGGTGCTCGCATTCCTCCTGGTTCCGTCATTCCACAGCGCCGTCGTCAACCGTGTGACGAGCGCGGTGACCACCGTTCGTAAGGCGGTCTTGCCGCACTACGACCCCGTCTACCCCACGGGCGCGTCAGCCAGCAGCTCGATCGCGGGGCATCTGCCGAACCTCGCGATCGACAAGTTCGTCAACACCTACTGGGCGGCGCGGGCCGGGGACCCCGCGCCATACCTGAAGTTGACCTTCGCGGAACCGGTCGACCTGGCGCAGATCGGTTTCGACTCGGGTGCGGCGGGAGCGACTCCGGCGGACGATTTCCTCGCCCAGCCACGCCCGCACGTCGTCCACCTCGTGTTCTCCAACGGCACGACGACCGACCTCACCCTGAAGGATGAGGACCCCAAGGTCGCGAAGAACGCGCAATTCTACCCGATCGACGCCAAGAACGTGACCTTCGTGGAAATCCACATCATGTCGGTCTTCGCGCCCGCCGGCGCCTCACCGTCATCGGTGGCGATCGCTGAAGTCGAATTTCGCGTGAAGGACTGACGGCTAGGCGCGCGTCGCGGTGAGGCCCAGCTCCTCGAGCACGCGCGCGTAATCGCGGCGGGCTCGGCTGGCCGCGCCCGGATCCCCGGCCTGTTCGCGCGCCTGGATCAGCAGTTTCCAGAGCGGGTCGTGGAGCCGATCGACCCAGAGCCCGGTCGCGCAGGCGTTGGCGGCCGCCGCGGGATCGCCCAGCTTGAGCAGCAGCTCGGCGAGACCCTGCGCCGCCTCGAGCGCGCCGGCGCGGAACCGCTCGCGTGGCTCGATCGCCCACTCTGCGGGACCATCCTCGGGGAGCAGCTCGCCGGCGTACAGCTCGAGCGCTTGCCGAAAGTGTGTGACCACGTCGTCGACGCCGCCGCGCAGCCGCGCCACGCGCGCCGCGGCGAGCGCCTTCGAAAATTGCACGAGGTCCACGTCGGCGTCGGGGTGGAGCGCGAGGCGATACGCATCACCCTCGCGAAGCAACAACGATGATCCGCCACGACCCACCCCCGGTTCGAGCCATGATCGAAGCGAGGACACAGCCACGTGCAGGTTGCGTGCTCCCGTGTCGGCATCGGCGTCCGGCCAGAACGCCGCCTGCAAGACCTCCCGATGCACGGGATTGCCGGCGTGGACAGCGAGCAGGCGAAGGACCGCACGAGCGCGCGGCTTGATCGCGGTCAGGTCCACGGGGCGCCCCTTGATCGCGATGCTGAAGCCGCCGAAACAGCGAATGCTCAGCGACGGCATCATGCGGCTGACCCCGATGGGGATGACGTTCTCCGCAGCGGGCACCGGCGCGGCCAGCGGCGCAAGCGAGCATTCCTCCTGCACAGCCAGCGCCAAGCTCTGATACTCGGCCGCACGCTCGGGCTCGGTCTCGGCGAGCGCCAGGTAGGGGAAAAATCTCGCGCCGGGCGTGCCGCTGTAGCGCGCGAGACTCTCCGCCTGCAGCGCCGCCTCGCGCGCCTCTGGGGCGCCGTTTCGGGCCAGATTCAGCGAGAGCAGCGCGCGCGACCAGGCTTCGAGCACGCCGGCACCGAGTTGATGGAAGATCTCGGTCGCCTGCTCGAGCGGCGGCACCGCGTTGTCGCCGGCATAGACCGCGGCCCAGCCGATCATCAGGCCGATCAACCCACTCCCCCACCGATCGCCGTCGCGCTCGCACGCGGCTCGAAGGCCTTCGGCTTCGCGCCCGCTGCCCGGCCGCTGGGCAAGCACCAACCCCGCTCGGGCGAGTCGTGCCAACCAGCCCAATCCGAGAGACTCCGCCCGCTCGGCGGCTTCCTCGACATCGAACATCCCTTGCAAATCGCCGCTCAGTAGCGCGGCGACGCCGGCCCAGAGGCGGGCCGCGGTGGCCAGCGTGGCCGTTGCGTCACGGCTGTCGGCCGCCGCGTTCAGCTGGCGGCGCGCCTGGTCCATCTGTCCGGCTAGCAGGCACACCACGCCGACGGTCAGCTTGCCGGTGGCCTCGGGCAGCTGGCTCGCGAACTGTTTGGCGGCGAGCGGGTCGTGAGCCACGGCTTTCCGCAAGAGACCGGCCCAGTCATTACCCGGCATCGGCGCCGGCTCGAGCCAGCCGGCCAGCGCCTTGCGCTCGGACGCGCAGATCAGCCCGGCCTCGCTCGATCCAAAGACCCGCTCGGCGCGATGGTAGGCATCGATCGCCTCCCGCCATCGCCCCTCGGCGCGGTGGCGCCGGGCGCTGCCGAGCATCAACCAGGGATCCTGGCGGAGAAGGGCGGGCGGTAGGGCATCGATCCAGGTATCCGGTCCTTCCAACAATTCGCCGCCCTGGTGGTGGAGCAACCGATCGACCGCTTCCCAGTCCTCGCCGCGGGAGTACGCCTGCACCGCCTCAGGAAATGCGCCGCTGCCTTCGAGCAGTTTCGCGGCCCGCCGGTAGGCGGCGCGCGCCTGGGTCTCTCCGAGCTCTTCCACCAGCACCTGTTCGAGGTGCGACCGCAACACTTCGTGATAGCGGTAGCCGCCGCGATCGTCGATGGCATAGGTGAAGATCTGTCGCCGCTCGAGTTCCTCGAGCACCTGCTGGCTGGCGCTCCGGTCGAGGAATGCATCGCAGACCGGCCCGGTGAGACGCGTGAGCGCGCAAGTTCGGACGAGGAACCAGCGAAGCTCGGCCGGCAGCTGGTCGAGGACGTTCCGCGTCAGATACTCGCGCGTCAGCCGGGACCGGCTGCCCAGCGCGGTGAGAATGCGCCGCCGTTCCTGTGGCGACTTGCCGCGGGTCGCGAGGTGGAACAGCTGCAAGCCGGCCGCCCAGCCCTCTGTGCGCCGCGCCAGTTCCGCGAGCTCTTCCGGCGGCAGGGGTGCGCGATAGAAATCGCGGAACAGCCGCTCGACTTCCCAGGAGCGAAACCGGAGATCCTCGCTGCCAATCTCGAGCAGCGATCCCGATACGCGCAGGCGCGAGAGGTTGAAGCCGGGCAGCGCCCGCGACCCGATGAGGAACGTGATGCTGGGTGGGGCGTAGTCGATGAGCCGCTCGAGCGTGTGCTCAGCCGGGCTGTCCTCCAGGGTGTGCAGGTCATCGACGATGAGCACGGCCCGCCGTCCAGCCCATGCCTCGAGCGCGCGCGCTGCGGTCTCGACCGAATCCCAGCTGTCGGCGATGGGACCGAGGCCAGCCGTGAACGCCGACTGCAGGTGGCTGAGCAGTGTGGCCGTCTTTGCGTCCCAGCTCTCGGCGCGATACCAGGCGACGGGAACATTAGCGGAGGCCGCAAAACCGGCAAGCAGCGTGCTCTTTCCCGAGCCGGCCGGCGCCACGACGAGGCCGACGCGATGCTGCCAGATGCGGGCGAGGAGAGCGTCGACGCGCTCGCGGGCGAGCCACGACACCTGCGGGATCAGCACCTTCGCTGATACCACGGCCGCGGACCCTTCCTTCACCCTGGCCTCCCCTCAAGCAGCCGGGCCAGCTTGCGCAGGCTTCGCCAAACGCGCAGCCTGCGCCTACTACCTACACGTCCTGCCTGCTACCCTCTTCGCCTCCACGCGCCCGCCAGTACTTCGCCACACTACTCGGACGTTCGCATTTGTCAATATGGTTATCGCAAATAGTCCAGTCCGCTGACCTGAACCCGCACGTCTGTTCGCACATTAACCAGGAAAAGCGCGCGTATCGGCAGACCAAGGAGCCCCGCCCGTCACCACGTTTCCTTGACCCGCTAAGTCGCCCGCATTACCAAGCGCCGGCGCCGCAACCGCTCGTAGGCTTCCTCTCGCGCGGCGTCCAATCGCGCCGCGTAATCCTTGTCGCTCTCCCCTTTCCGTTGCGGCAACCGCGTCGGTGGCTTCGGGTTTCTCAGCGCATCGGTCGTACGGATGTAACCAGTTCTGGGTAGCGAGAAAACAGAGCGCTGCTTGGACTTGGGCTTGGTTTTCACCCCCCGGACGCTAGCAGCGGCTTGCGACAGCTGTCTGTCGCGGTAAGACTCGAATTGTTCGAGTGAGTTGGAGCCCTGAGCTCCTGCCCCTGAGCTCGTGCCCCTGAGCACCTTCGGTTGATCTGTCGCACACGTACTGTCTCACTCCCCTTGCCCTCGTCGGCGCGGTTCCGTCGGCGTGCTTCTTCGGGAAAGTGAGATCCATCAACCGAAGTAGGTGGGACACATCACCCGAAGCTGTGAGACACATCAGCCGAAGCCCCAATGGGACACCTCAGCCGAACTTCTACAAGGACATTGGTGCCCC
>DATEGF010000078.1:0-15803 GCA_035280245.1 Allostellaceae bacterium | reverse complement strand
CACTGCCCGCCCGGCGCCCGCGACATCACCGATCATGAGCGCGACATGACACACTGCCAAACGAAGCGTCTCACAGATGGAGAAATTATAATCGGTGGCCCGCGCCTCCTCGAAACTCGCCTGGGCTAGGCCGATCGCCTGATCCACATAGCCCTGCAGCAAGAGCGACCGTACCAATGTCGTTCGAGCCAACACCCGTTGATCCAATTGGACCCAGAACGTGCCTTGTCGATCGCGTGACTCAGTGCATCGCTCGATGACCCGCTCGAAACGGAGCCGGGCCTCGCTCTGGTCGCCGGCATATTGCAGCGTGTTGGCAAGGATCCGATCCGCCATCAGGGTGACAGCTGGATTCCCACTCCGGGCCGCAACGCGAGCGAGCCGCTCTGCAATGGACTGCGCAATGCGACATTGACCCGAGTACGTGTACAAGATCCACAGACCCCAAAGCGCTCGCTGTTGGGCGTCCAGATCATCCAGGGTCACGGCGACTTCAAGTGCTTTCTCCACGACCTTCCTGGTGCTTTCGACAGGCCGCATCGTCATGATGGCTGCAAACCCGAGCGCCATAAACAGCTGCATACGCAGCGGAGCGCTCAAGCTGATGTCGGTATCAAGATCCTTCAGCGCGCGCTCGCTGCGCTCACGGCACTCGGCGAGTAAACCCGAGTGCAACCACACCGGCGCGTAAGCGGCCGTGAGAACGACACCAACCGCCGGGTTACCGACCGCAGAGAACGACCAGTCGAGGGCCGCCCTCACATTGTCGATCTCCCGGGCGCTGCGGGCCATATGATCGATGGCGAGCTGAGCCGAGTCACCGACCATGGAGAAAGACCACTCGGTGGCGGGTGCCAAGAGGTCGCGAAAGAACTCTGCATGGCGTTGCGCCGCTTTTTCGAGGTCCCCGCTGTCGGCGAGTCTCTCGAGCGCATACGCGCGGATCGTCTCAAGCAGCCGCCAGCGGCGTGCGGACTCCGATCCGTCCAATGTCACCAGTGATTTCGAGACGAGGCTTGAGATGCCAAGGGAAACGCTCGATTCGACAACGCTCGTGACCGCGGTCGCCGCCTCGAGTGTGAATCCGGCGGTGAAGATCGCCAAGTGGCGCAACAGGCGACGCTCAGGCTCCGGCAGCAGCTCATAGCTCCAGTCAAGGGTCGCGCGGAGCGTCTGATGGCGCGGCAGCGCCGTGCGGCGGCCGCCCGTTAGTAGGGCAAAGCGATCGTCCAGGCGCCCGGCGATCTGCCGAACGCCAAGGGTCGCAGCTCGCGCCGCTGCGAACTCGAGGGCGAGCGGGATGCCGTCGAGGCGTCGACAGATTGCGGCGATGAGCGAGAGGTTCTCGGTCGATGCCGAGAAATCCGCCCGGAGCGACTTAGTCCTCGCTACGAAAAGCTGCACGGCACTATGCTCGAGAACGGTACTTAGCTCCTCTTGATGCTGGTCTGGCACATCTAAAGCAGGTACGTGATAAACGTATTCGCCATCGATCCGCAGCACTTCTCGGCTGGTCGCAAGAACTGTTGCGTGCGGACACAGTCGCAAGATGGTTTCTGCCATTCTCGCTGCTGCGTCGATGACGTGCTCGCAATTGTCGAGAACAAGCAGGACCCTTTTGCTTCCAATGGCCGTCCCTACGGACTCCGCAGAGATCTCGTCGCCCCCCAATTGCAGACCAAGGGAGCTAGCGACCGCCGAAGGCACCAGGCCGGGATCCGACAGCGAGACCAACTCGGCAAGCAGAACGTCGCTCTCGAGAGTTGGGAACAGCCTGCGGGCCACCTCCGCCGCCAACACGGTCTTCCCGATGCCGCCGGGTCCGGTCAGTGTCACCACTCGGTAGGCCGACAGCAGGTCCTGCAGCTGCTGCACGGCAGCTTCTCGCCCGATCAGAGCCGACGCGGCCACCGGAACGTTTGTCGCGAGTGCGTGAGTGGCCGTCCGAGCTCGCTCGAGAGTATCCGGCTTCGCTGGCACGCTTTCCTGCCGGCTCGTCCAGGTGCCCAACAAGCGATAGCCACGACCCGAGACCGTTTTCAGGATGGCCCGATCGTCGCCCAGCGCCCTGCGGATCGCGGAAATGTGAACCTGGAGCGTGTTGTCCTCGACGATGGCCTTCGACCACACGCGCGCCATCAAATCATCCTTGCTGACGAGCTCGCCCGGCGACTGGACGAGCACCTCAATGATCTCGAATGCGCGACTGCCGATCGGGACAGCAGTGCCGTGCGCTCTAAGCTCGCGCCGTGCGCAATCGATTTCCCACGCCCCCGAGACATAAACGCGCGACCGATCTCCTGATCCGTGCGCGCCGGATGCCGCCAAGGTTGTCGCGCGTGGGTATCCGTCCCGCGGATTCATCGTCGATCCTTCGTTCGGCGATTCCCGGGATTATAGAGTAGTTGATCGACAGCGTCTGTGTATCACCGACCGGGTGAGCGCCGGATCGGATTATCCGGACCGCTCCGCCATCTGCCGCGCGGATCGTGGCCCGGGGCAAAAAATGGTCATTCGGGTTCGCGCTTGTCACAGACGCGTAACTTCCCGTCGTGGGCGGCCCTCAGTCGGCACTCACCACCTGCAGATCAGTCTTCAGAATTCTTCAGAAGAGTGCCAAGGAATCTCCAGGTCTCCGGGCATAGGCTTTATCTCGGAGGTGAGCCATGACACCCGCCAAGACCCTGAATGGTTCCGCGAACATCGCTCTCGCAGCGGCAATTGACATAGGGCGCGGCCCGAGGCTCGACGGCAGCGCTATCGAGGACGAACCTCGCTGGCGTTGCAAGCCGCCCGCGGTCGGCGCAGCCCCGTCGGCGCCCAGAGTGGTCGCGACACGATGGCGCTCTCTTGAGCAGCGCCCCCGGGAGGTCTCTCATGAAACGCCGCCGGACAGCCATATCGTCGCGATCGTCTTGCGCAACGAGAATGTCCGGTTCTCGGTCGCCGGTCGGACGGTCCACGACGGCGTTGTCACGCCCGGCGCGTTTCACGTCACCGAACCCGCGGTCCCGACGCGATGCACCTTCCGTGGGCCCTATGACGTTCTTCACCTCCACGTACCGAATCGGACAATTGCCGAGATCTGCGATGACTCCCTCGATCGCGAGCCGGTTCCGTTCTCTCCCCAGCCAACCCTCGCACGAGATCCAGCGATCGAGCAGCTCGGGCGGGCGCTGCTCGCCGCTGAAAGGGTCGGTGGCTCCTACGGGCGGCTCTACGCCGACAGCGTCGGCATTGCCATCGTCACGCGGCTACTCGCCTTGTGCCAGGCGGACACACCCGTGCGGTCGAGAGTCGCCGAGCTCGCCAAGTGGCGGCTCAAGCGGGCAACGGAGTATATCGAGGCGAGCCTTGCTGAGTCCGTGAGCCTCGGGGAAATCGCAGCAGCGGCCGGCCTTACGCGCATGCACTTCGCCGCCCAGTTCAGGGTCGCGACGGGCTTGCGACCGCATGAATACTTGCTTCGCCGCAGGATTGAGCGCGCTCAGGAGAAGCTCGCGGAAACCCGCATGTCACTGGTGGACATCGCGTTGTCGGTCGGCTTCCAGACGCAATCCCACTTCACCAGCGTCTTCACGCGCCTGGTCGGCCAGCCCCCGCGGGCTTGGCGCCAAGCACAGGGCGATGCGGAATCGTGCGATTTCGGAAAGGGTCGTGCGGCCCTGGAAGCTCCGCGGCCCTCTCGCTCCTATTCTGGTCAGTTGGCGCAACCATGCTGACGCAGCTTCAGCTCTTCATGAGACAAGAACCCTAATGACGACTGCTGACCGACAAGCACGGGCGACGGAAGCACCGCTCATGCCCAAAACCCTCGACCCTAATGCCGTGCACAATCTTTCCGCCGCACTCAATGGCCTACTCGCCGACATGTTTGCGCTCCATATGAAGACGAAGAACTTCCACTGGCACGTCTCGGGACCGCATTTCCGCGACTATCACTTGTTGCTCGATGATCAAGCGATCCAGCTCTTCGCAACCACCGATGTCATCGCCGAGCGCGTTCGGAAACTCGGCGGGAAGACGCTGCGCTCCATCGGTCATATTGCGCGCCTGCAACGAGTCCTCGACAACGATTCGGATGCTGTCTCCTCGGCCGAAATGCTCGCAGAGCTGCGGCAAGACAATCTCCAATTGGCATCGCGACTGCGCGAAGCGCATGGGCTTTGCGACGAATACGGCGATGTCGCGAGCACGAGCTTGCTCGAGACGTGGATCGACGAGGCCGAGGGGCGCGCCTGGTTCCTGCTAGAGGCCGGTCAACCCGACGACGTGTGAGCCGGGCATAAGCACTTTCCAGAGCGACTGTACTGTTCGAGGCGCCTATGAAACCTGGAGGCTTCCTATGGCGAAACTCAAAATCAATGGTGAAGATCAAAATCTCGAAGCGCCAGATGACATGCCGCTGCTTTGGGTGCTGCGCGATGTGCTCGGAATGACCGGCACGAAGTTTGGCTGCGGCATCGCGCAATGCGGCGCGTGCACGGTTCACATCGACGGCAACCCCGTGCGTTCCTGCCTGCTACCGGTCGGTGCCGTCGGAAATCGCGCGGTCACGACCATCGAGGGCGTCGGTGCCACGGCGGCGGGCGCAAAAGTGCAGCGCGCCTGGCTCGATCTCGAGGTGATCCAGTGCGGCTATTGCCAGTCGGGCCAGATCATGTCGGCCTCGGCACTTCTAGCCACCAACCCGAATCCCGACGATGCCGATATTGACGCGGCGATGTCGGGGAACATCTGCCGCTGCGGCACCTACGTCCGCATCCGCGAAGCGATCAAGCGCGCCGCCGCGGAGGCATAGGAGGCGGCGATGCACGCTCCTGAAAATCTGCCATTGGATCGATCGCGCCGCGGTGTCCTCAAAGCCGGCTTGGCGGGCGGATTCCTGCTCTTTTTTCATCTTCCCGCGAGGGCGGTGAATGAGCCGGAGCAACCCCCCGACAACCCGGCGGGTCAGTTCGCGCCGAACGCCTTCATCCGCATCGATCGGTCCGGCAAGACCACGCTGGTCATGCCGCAGGTGGAGATGGGTCAGGGCGTCTACACGTCGATTCCGATGATCCTCGCCGAGGAGCTCGACGCCGATTTCGCCCAAGTGGCGGTGGTGCACGCGCCGCCCAACGAAAAGCTCTACGCCAACCCGTTCTTCGGGGTTCAAGTCACCGGCAATTCCAATTCCGTTCGAGCCCTCTGGAAGCCGCTGCGCCAAGCCGGCGCCGCCGTGCGAGCGATGCTGGTGCAGGCGGCGGCCAAGCAATGGCAGGTCGATCCCGCGAGCTGTTCGGCGTCCAACGGCAAGGTCATACATGCCGCGAGCGCGAGAACAATCGGTTACGGGGATTTGATCGATGCAGCGGGCAATCTTCCGGTACCGCAAGACCCGCCGCTCAAGGATCCTAAGGACTTCACGCTGATCGGCAGGCCGCTCAAGCGCCTCGACACGCCCGCCAAGACCGACGGCAAGGCCGTTTATGGTATCGACGCGATGCTGCCGGGCATGAAGTTCGCAACGCTCGCGCAGTCGCCGGTCTTCGGCGGAAAAGTCCGTCACGTCGATGACGGCGCCGCCAGGGCAATCCCCGGCGTCCGGCAGATTATCGTGCTGGACGATCTGGTGGCGGTGGTTGGCGATCACATGTGGGCCGCGAAGCAGGGTCTCGACGCCCTCGTCGTGACCTGGGACGACGGCAAATACGCCAACCTCAGCTCGCGCGACATCTGGGAGGATTTGCGCACCGCCAGCCGAAAGGAAGGCGTCGTCGCAAAATCCGTCGGTGACGTTGCGAAAGGCCTATCGCAAGGCGATCGGGTCGAGGGTGACTACGAACTGCCATTCCTGGCGCACGCGACCATGGAGCCGATGAACTGCGCGGTTCATGTCACGCCTGGCGCTTGCGAGGTGTGGATCGGGACCCAGGTCCTGGCTCGGGTGCAGCAGACGGTGGCGAAGGTCGCTGGGCTTCCCATCGACAAGGTGACGGTGCACAACCACCTGCTCGGTGGCGGCTTCGGCCGCAGGCTCGAGCCGGACATGGCGGCAAGCGCCGTGCGCATCGCGCAGCAAGTCGACGGGCCGGTGAAGGTGGTCTGGACGCGCGAGGAGGACATCCGACACGACATCTATCGGCCAGTCTATCGCGACGTCATCTCCGCAAGCCTGTCGAATGGCAAGATCGTGGGCTGGAAATATCGCGTAACCGGCTCGGCGGTGATCGCGCGCTGGCTGCCGCCGGCGTTCCAGAAAGGCATCGATATCGACGCGATCGATAGCGCCGTCGACATTCCCTACGACATTCCGAACCTTCATGTCGAATACGTGCGGGCAGAGCCACCGGCGGTGCCCACCGGCTTCTGGCGCGGCGTCGGCCCGAACAACAACGTGTTCGCCATCGAGTGCTTCATGGATGAGTTGGCGCGCAAGGCCAAGATGGATCCGATCGCCTTCCGCCTGGGGATGCTGGGGAAAAATCCGCGTCTCAAGGCGGCGCTCGAGCTGGTCGCGGAAAAATCTGATTGGGGCAAGCCGTTGCCGGCGCGCGTGGGTCGCGGCGTGTGTGTGCAGCCGTCCTTCGCAAGCTTCATCGCCACGGTCGTGGAAGCCGAGGTCGACGAGCGAGGCGAGGTGCGTATGCGCCGGGTCACCTCAGCAGTCGATACCGGCATCGCGGTCAATCCCGACACCATCGTGGCGCAGCTACAGGGCGGATTGATCTTCGGACTGACCGCCGCGCTCTATGGCGAGATCACCATCGAGAAGGGCCGCGTGCAGCAATCGAATTTCAACGACTACCGCATGCTGCGCATGGACGAGGTGCCGAGGATCGACGTCCACCTCATTCAGAGCGGCGAGGACCCCGGCGGCATCGGCGAAACCGGCGCGAACGCGGGTCCGCCGGCGCTGCGCAATGCCATCTATGCGGCGACCGGCGTGGCGCTGCGCCGCCTGCCGATCGACAGAGCGGCCCTGGCGGTCGCCAATAAGGCGTGACGGCCATGCGCAGGAGATACCCACGCCGCGCCATCGTCGCCGTCGCGATCCTCGTGCTGATCGCTTTCGCGGCATTCGGTTGGAAGATCTTCTACGCGGGACCGCTCGCGTTCGCGGGCGGATCGACGGTGGCATTGCCGGACTACCGTGCCGCCAATCCGACCGGCGTCCCTGCCGAGCTCGCGGGCGCCGATGTGGTCAAGCGCGGTGAGTATCTGGCGCGTGCCGCGGACTGTGTGGTTTGCCACACCGCTCCGGGCGGAAAGCCGTCCGCCGGCGGCCTGGCGATCCCCCTGCCGATAGGAACCCTTTATTCGACCAACATCACGCCCGACAAGGAGACTGGCATCGGCAACTACAGCGACCAGGATTTTCTCAATGCCGTGCAGCATGGGATTCGCCGCGACGGCGCGCGCCTCTATCCCGCCATGCCGTTCACCTCCTACGGCTACGTGACCGATGCTGATGCATTGGCGATCAAGGCTTATCTGTTCAGCCTGCCGCCCGTCCATGCCGACAATCGTGCGGATACGTTGGTGTTCCCGTTCAACCAGCGCTGGTCGATGATCGCTTGGTCGCTGCTGTTCGACGCGAGCAGTCGCTTCGCGCCCAACCCGGCGGAAAGCTCGGAATGGAACAGAGGCGCCTATCTCGCCGAGGCTTTGGCGCATTGCGGTGAATGCCACACCCCGCGCAACTTCGCCTTCGCCCTCGACAATCGCCGGAAATTCACTGGCGCGGTCGCGGCCGGCTGGCACGCATTCAACATCACGTCGGACAAAGGATCGGGTATCGGTGGATGGAGCGATGACGATCTGATTGCCTATCTGTCCAACGGTTACGCGCCAGGACATGGGACTGCCGCGGGGCCAATGGGCGAAGCGGTCGACCAGAGCTTCAGCCATATGTCGGCTTCGGACATCCACGCCCTGGTCGCCTATCTCCGCAGCATACCTGCGATCGCGTCGGCCAACCTATCCGCAACGCTTGCGCCGCTAGCGCCCGCCTCTCCGAAGGACGGCGGGGGTACCGCCGACCCGATCGGCAAGAGCGTATTCGAAGGTGCTTGCGCCAGTTGTCATGGTTGGACGGGCGTGAGTGCCATCACCCCCTTTGCGACGATTGCCGGCACGCGTGCCGTGAACGACCGAAGCGCGACAAATGTTGCTCAGATCGTGATATCCGGCACGACGCGGTCGACCCCTCATGGCGTCGTGTCGATGCCGGGCTTTGGGCGCGCTTATTCGGACAACGAGATCGCGGCGGTGGCGAACTACGTCACGGGGCGGTTCGGCAGCGAGCAGTCCAAAGTCACCCCGAGGGATGTGGCCGAACTCCGGAACCAAACTTCCCGTTGAGCGGTCCGCGCTCGTATCGAAGGAGGGAGCGTGACCATGTCTCAACCGCACCAGCGCGGAGAATCTAAGTTCAGATCGATCCTGCCGGAGGACATCGATTGGAAACCGTTCACGACTTTTCCGCCGAGCGTGCGCTTGGCCGTGCTGGTTGGAGATCCAAGCGAGCCCGGACCCTATGTCATCAGAGTCAAGGTGCCATCGGGCGCGAAATTGATGCCGCACCGGCACCCGGAAGATCGGATCTACACGGTGATGTCCGGCGTCTTCTATATCGGTCTCGGAGAGCGATTTGACGGCGACAAGGTCAAAGCCTTTCCTCCGGGATCCGTGGTCGTGCTGCCGGGCGACACCGCGCATTTCCATTGGGCCAAATCGGGCGAGTACGTCACGCAGGTGACTGCGATAGGGCCGCTCGGCCTGGAATACATGAATCCAGCTGACGATCCGCGAGCAGCACCCAATAGGCTTCACAGCTGAAATAGACCTAACACGAAGTGCCGCCGAAGGCGCATGTTGACCAAAACCGGACATTCCGGTCACGCGGTTCCCATAGATCTCTGGGGGTCGCCATCAATTCATAAAAAGTGGAGACTGGGTCCTTCACAATTGATTCTGTGAGGGGGCATGGTGGGAGTGAAACGGACGACAAGTGCACAGAGCCTCATTTACCCCAAGGCGTTCCGGGCTCGACAGATCGCGACGAACGGCACCAAGCTTTATGTGCGGGTTGGCGGTGCGGGTCCAGCCGTCGTGCTGCTGCACGGGTATGGCGAGACCGGTGACATGTGGGTGCCGCTCGCCAAGGACTTGGTGCGTGATCACACGCTGGTCATTCCCGACCTGCGTGGAATGGGGCTCTCTGCCAAGCCTGCAGGTGGCTACGACAAGAAAACCCAGGGCGGCGACGTCGTGGGCGTCCTCGATAGACTTAAGATAGAGACCGCCGCGCTCGTCACACATGATATCGGCAACATGGTCGGTTACGCCTTCGCCGCGCAGTACCGCAATCGCGTGTCTCGCTTCGTGGTCATCGACGCGCCGTTGCCCGGGGTGGGTCCATGGGAAGAGATCCTCAAGAATCCGCTGCTGTGGCACTTCCGCTTCGGCGGCCGCGATATGGAGCGCCTCGTGGCCGGCCGGGAGCGTATCTACCTAGACCGGTTTTGGAACAAGTTCTCGGCTAAACCAAAACGGTTCAGCGAGGCAGCCCGCCGGCACTACGCAAAGCTTTACGCGCGCCCGGGCGCCATGCATGCGGGTTTCGCGCAATTCGCGGCCTTCGATCAAGATGCCGCAGACAACAAGACCTTCCTCGCGGCCGGCAAGCTGAGCGTGCCGGTTCTGGCGCTGGGCGGCGAAAAATCATTCGGCACGACGATGGCGGCGGTGATGCGCTTTGCGGCGAGCGATGTGGAGGAAGGGGTAGTCCCGGACTCCGGACACTGGATCATGGAAGAGAACCCAAAAGCCACCGTCGCGCTGGTTCGCGCTTTCCTCGACGAGAGTTGATGAACCCGCGGCTCGATTCGCGCTCGCTTTGGCTCTTGAATGTCGACTGTTGGCACGAAGTTGCTGCCGGAAAAGGCAGCATGAATTCCGGTCTCGAAGGAAAAGCAGATCGAGCGTTGGGCTGATCGAACACCCGATGGATCACTGGCGACGAGCAGGGTAGCGCCCCGTCGCTGACTGGACGCCTGTGCCATGGTCCGGGCTTCCTCGAGAGCTAACTTTGTTCTAGTAAGGCCCCTCGCCGGGGCGAAACAACCTTCCACCAAGGCCAGCCGAACGTTGGCTTTCGTATCGCGGAGAAGCCGTCGTGCTCTCACTGGTTCTGGCCGCGCTCTTCTTTGCCGGTATGCATCTAGGCGTCGCCGGCACTGCCGTGCGCGACCGTGCGATCCGGATGTTGGGCGAAAACGGCTATCGGGTGGCCTTCGTGGTGGCTTCATATGTCATCGGGCTCGCGTGGCTCGTGACGGCTTACAATCGCGCGCCCTACCTTGCCACCTGGGGCATGCTCGACTGGTGGAAGCCGATTGCCATCATCCTGATGGTGCCGGCCTGTCTACTGGCCGTCATCGGCTTGACGACGCCAAATCCGACCTCGGTTGCCCAGGAGGGACGCGTCGGCGAGCCGCCGCAAGGGATCGTTCGGATCACGCGTCACCCGTTCTTGACCGGGGTCGGCATCTGGGCGCTCGTGCACCTGATCGGCAATGGCGACGTGGCGTCCCTGATCTTCTTCGCGACCTGGGCCATCGTCGCTCTCGCTGGCACCCTATCGATCGACGCAAAGCGTCGACGGCTCTTGGGCAGCGCCTGGGAGCCATTTGCGGCGCAGACCTCCATTATTCCGTTCGCAGCCATCGCCGCGGGGCGGAATCGATTCATCCCGCGCGAGATCGGTCTGTGGCGCTGGGCCGTCGCGCTCGTTGTCTACGTGCTGATGCTCGGTGCCCATGCACCTGTTGTCGGAGTCTCGCCATTCCCCGTCTGAGCCGCAAAAATGACTGAGGAGACTGCTCTCGTGCGCGTTCCGGGTTCACCGTCTTTGCTGGATGCCGCTCGATGGGTCGTGGAATCCGGTCTCGACGATCGGCCCATCGCTGAAATGCTCGCAGGGTTGGCCGATCGGCTGCTGGACGCGGGCATTCCGGTCACGCGCATCCAAATTGCCTTCCGCCTGCTTCATCCATTGTTCGATTTCCTCTCTGCGACCTGGACTCGCGAGACCGGGGCGATCGTGAGTGCCGGCGTCAACGACGAGCAGGTTAGTCGGTTTGAGGTTACGCCTTGGTACCAAATGCTCCGCGACAACGCGCGCGAGTTTCGGCGGCGGATCGAGCCCGGCAGAAGCCAGGAGTTCCCGATCCTCGAGGAGCTCGCGGCATCAGGGACGACGGACTATTTCGCGCAGCTGACGCGCTTTGGCACGGGAGAGATCGGCAGCGCAAACAGCAGCGGGATGGCAAGCTCCTGGGCCACGAGCAAGCCAGAGGGGTTTTCCGAGGACGCGATCGCGGCGCTCCGCTGGATCATTCGGCCACTCGCGCTCGCCATGAAGGGATACGTCAAAGATCAGATCGCCCGTAATGCCCTGCACACCTTCCATGGTCCCCTGGTTGGCGATCGCATTCTGGACGGCGCGATCAAACGAGGCTGGGGCGAGCGTCTGCATACGGTGATCTGGTACAGCGACCTCCGCAACTCGACGGCTTTGGCGGATTCGCTCTCCACAGAGAATTTTCTCACGGTGCTCAATGCCTATCTCGACTGTTCCGCCGGGGCCGTGCTTGCTCAGGACGGACAGGTGCTGGAGATCATCGGGGATGCCGTTCTCGGCATCTTCCCAGTCGCAGAACAAGAAGAAGAGTCGTGTGCGCAAGCTTGCCGCGCCGCCGCAGAGGCGCATCGCCGATTGGCCGTGCTCAAGCAGTCCGATCCCGCCGTCGGGCAGCACCTCGCCTTCGGTCTCGGCTTGCATCTGGGAGAGGTGATTTTCGGCAATGTCGGCACGGAGGAGCGCCTCGCCTTTGGCTTGGTCGGCGGTGCGGTCAATGAAGTCGCGCGAATCGAGAGCCTGACCAAGAGCATCGGCCGGCCGGTGCTCCTGGCAGATCCCGTCGCCCTCGGCCTTTACGGAGATACCGAGCGGTGCGTCCGCGCCGGACTGACGGATTGTGGGCTCCAGCCGCTGCGGGGCGTGGCGAATCCGCTGAGGTTGTGGGCCATGCCGGTTCCGGTCTGACGTAACGTATAGGTCTCATGCCGCTGTGAAGTGCGGCGGAGCATCGTGCAGAAGAGGCGCGCGCGACGCCTGAATGCTCCAGCGGAGCTTGTCGCGACGGGCGCTCCGGCGTGGTCACGGATCATCAGTCGACCTGGACCTGCACCGGTGGCCCCGCCTATGAACCGACCGCGCGCCGGCTGAGGTCAGTCCGTTCGCTCGGCGCGTAGGACCTCACTACACATCCACCTCGGCGATGGCCTGAGCGAAGGCTTGCGGCGCCTCTTGAGGCAGATTGTGGCCGATGCCCTCGAGATTCCGATGTGAATATCGGCCCGAGAATTTCTTCGCGTAGGCGCTCGCCTCCGGATGCGGTGCGCCATTCGTATCGCCCTCGAGCGTAATCGTAGGAACCGAGATAATGGGACTCTCGGCGAGCCGGTTCTCAAGCGCGTCGTACTGAGGCTCGCCCTCGGCGAGACCAAGACGCCACCGGTAATTGTGGATCACGATCGCGACGTGGTCCGGGTTGTCGAACGAGGCCGCGGTGCGCTCGAAGGTCGCGTCGTCGAAGTCCCATTTCGGCGAGGCGAGCCGCCATATGAGCTTCGAAAACTCGCGCCGATATTTGTCGTATCCGGCTTGGCCGCGCTCGGTCGCGAAATAGAATTGGTACCACCACTGGAGCTCGGCGCTCGGCCGCAACGGAACGCGTCCCGCTGCCTGGCTGCCGATCAAATAGCCGCTCACCGATACGAGGGCCTTGCACCGCTCCGGCCAGAGCGCTGCAACGATATCGGCGGTTCGCCCGCCCCAGTCGAATCCGGCGATCACCGCGCGCTCGATCTTGAGAGCGTCCATCAAGGCAATGACATCGACCGCCAGCGCCGAGGGTTGTCCGCTGCGAAGGCTCTCGTCGGACAGAAACCGCGTCGTGCCGTATCCCCGCAGATGCGGCACGATCACCCTGTAGCCCGCAGCGGCCAGCAGCGGCGCCACATCGACATAGCTGTGAATGTCATAAGGCCAGCCATGCAGGAGGATCACGGGGGGCCACCGGGCGGGCCGTCTTCCGCATAGCCGACGCGCAGGACGCCCGCATCGATGTGCTTGAGCGAGCGGAACGATGTGGTCGTGCCTGGCTTGACCGTTGGAAGCGTCACCGGTGCGGCGACAGCCACCTGGGCCGCAATGGGCAGCCCGAGCTGCGCGAATGCGATTGTGGCGGCGGCACTCAAGAACCCGCGCCGATTGCCGTCACCGTGGTTGCGCCTGTCGATCGAGTTCATCAGTCACTCCCAGGCTTGGGTCGCGATCCGCACGGAATACGGGCGCGAATGCTGCTAGAGGACTGACTGTAAACGGCGACAGATCACCGATCTTTCGAACGCGAACGAGCCGTTTCAGAATCACACGACATCAACCCAGCGGGTGGACTTTCGCTCGCCCCATTCGTTCTGGAATGCATACGCTGCACTCCATCGGCCAAATGTGAATCGGAAGAGGTCGGACTGTGGCGCTGCTCCTACTGCGCGACCGCCTCAAATCCCCACGATGCTCGCGCCGCCGTTGGGCGAGATCACCTGACCCGTGATGAAGCTCGCCGCGTCGGAGGCGAGATAGGCCACGAGCTGCGCGTATTCGTCGGGCTCGGCCCACCGGCCGAGCGGCACCTTGCGCTCCTCGGCCCTGATGAACGCCTCGCCGCGCGCTTTCAGCACCATGTCGGTCCAGACTCCACCGGGGGCGACGACGTTGGCCGTGATGCCAAAGGATGCGAGCTCCTTCGCCCATGCCTTCGTCATGCCGACGATCGCGGATTTCGCGCCGATGTAGTGCGACGAGGTCTCGTGCCCGGTCATGATCCAGCGCGTTGCCGTATTGATGATCCGGCCTCCGTGCTGGCGCTTCATCGGCTCCATCGCGAGCTTGCCGAAGAAGAAGCTCGCCTTCGCATGGATCGAGAACATGCGATCGAAGCGCCGCTCGTCGATCTCCTCGATCCGCGCATTCTCGCCGCCGATGCCGGCGTTGTTCACGAGGATATCGAGCCGGCTATAGCGCCTGATCACCGTCTCGATGCAACGGTGCGCCGCGGCCGTATCCGCGACATCGCAGCACCACGCCATGGCCGAGCCGCCGGCATGCTCGATCTCTGCCGCCACGCGCGCGGCGCTCGGCCCGTCGATATCGAGGACGCAGACGGTGGCGCCGCGCATCGCCAGGGCTATCGCGTGAGCGCGCCCCATGCCGGCGCCCGAGCCGGTCACCAGCGCAACTCTGTCGGAGAGATCACCCTCGGCGGTCACGGCTCCCGCTCCGCTCGCGCCTTGCGCTCGATCGAGGTCGCGTGTCAATTTTCGTGGCGCCCTCTCGCAGGTGATCGGAATGGACCTTGCTCCGCTCAGGGAGCGTCTCGAAGCCCGCTTCCCCAAATTCAGCCCTCAGCTGCAGCGCGCCGCGCGCTACGTGCTCGAGCATCCCGAGGAGATCGCGCTCAACTCGATGCGCGGCGTCGCCGCAAAGGCCGGTGTCGCGCCCACGACCATGGTGCGCCTCGCCCGCGAGGTCGGGCTCGCGAGCTATGAGGCGTTCCGCGCGCCCTTCAGCATCTGGTTGCGCGGCCGCCAGCATTCGTTCACGGAGCGCGTGCGCGAGTTGCGCCAGCGCGCGCGCCGCAGCAAGGCCGCGGCCGTCATGAGCGAGATCATGAGCGCGGACGTCGCCGATCTGCAGGAGACCTACGCCTCGCTCGGCGAAGCGAAGCTCGCCGCCGCCGAGCGGCTCCTGATCGCGGCGCCGCGGATCTTCGTGGTGGGCGTGCGCAGCCTCTATCCCGTGGCTTTTCTCTTCCATTACGCCTGCCGCATGTTCCGCGACAACACGATCCTGCTCACGGGACAAGGCGGCAGCTTCGCCGACGAGCTCCGCCGCGTGGAGAAGCGCGACGTCATTCTCGCGATCGGCTACGAGCCCTATTCGCGCGATATGATGCGCGCGGTCGAATTCGCGGCCGAGCTCGGAGGCAAGGTTCTCGCGATCACCGACAGCAGCATCTCGCCGCTCGCGCGCGCCGCCGAGCTCTCCCTCGTGGTGAAGGCGAACGGCCCCTCCGTCTTTCCCTCGATCGTGCCGGCGCTCTCGGTCGCCCAGGCCCTGGTGGCACTGCTGCTCGCGCGGAGCGGGAAGGATGCCTTGCAACGCATCGCCAGCAGCGATCGCCAGCTGCGTGGCTTGGGAATTTTCATGGAAGACGGCGGCACGCGGCACAAATGATCTTTCGGATTGACCCTGTGAAACAATTGTAGCAGCCTTGCAGCACGCCGGTAAGCCTTACGTTGGGTCGCATGAGAAGGTTCACCCGAAATCGGGGATCAGGATGTCGCCACAGGGCTTTGACGGGCAGGTTGCGGTGGTCACGGGGGCGGCGCGAGGTCTCGGCCGCGCGCTGGCGACTCTCCTGGTGGAACGTGGCGCGCGAGTGTTCATGGTTGACCGCGACGGAGGGACCCTCGAGCCCGCCGCTGCCGCACTAGTCGAGCGCGGCTTCAAGGCGAGCGCGGTGATCGCCGACGCGGCCTCCGAGGTGGACCTTCGGGGGCTGCGCCGCCGGATCGAGACCGAGGCGGAGGGGCGGCTCGACGTCCTCCTCAACAATGCCGGCGGCTGGCGCTACGGCTCGCTCGCCGAGATCACGGTCGCCGACTGGGATTGGACCTTCGACGTCAAC
>DATEGF010000077.1:0-8263 GCA_035280245.1 Allostellaceae bacterium | reverse complement strand
GAGTAGACGATGTCCGCGCTGACGGCGTCGCTGAAGGCGCCGTCGTTGCAGCGCACGGGTAGCACGCCGACGAGGCCGGTGCCGCCGCTGCCGGGGATATTGCCGCCGGTGCAGTCGGACTCGCCCGAGGCGATGTTGTCGCTGCTGCTCGCCCGGTTCTGCCCCGGCGAATAGAGCGCGTTGAAGGTGAAGCCGGCGAACTTCGGCGATTCGTACCAGATCGAGTGATCGAGGCGGGTTCCGAACTCGACGCGGTTGTCGCCGCCCGAGTTGCCCATGACCACCTGATAGTCGCCGATCATCCCGGAGAACGGGTTCATGCGGCCGGTCGAGAGCTTGTAGGGCGCGTCGCTCTTGCCGATGTAGACCGAGCCCCAGTCCTCGCTCGAGAGGCCGATGAAGCTGTTGCGCGACGTGAGCCCACCCTTGACCACGTTGCTCTTGTTGCTGTTGGTCTCGGCGGTGCCGGACGTGGCGGCGATGTCGATCTGCGTCTCGAGCTGCCAGACGAAGTTGGCGGGGAAATCGCCCAGGCTCTGGAAGCCGCGCAGGCCGAGGTAGGAAAGGTTGGTCGAGATCGCCGGCTGCCAGCCGACTCGACCCGTCGGGTGCTCCGGTGGGATCGATCCCGGAACGGTCTTGTTCGAGATGCCCTTCGTCGTCGCGTCGAAGGAGACGTCCATGTTGCCGTAGGCTGTGATCTCGCCGCCCGGCGTATAGAAGGTCGCCGTGCCGGGCTTGTGCTCCAGGAAGGCGTGGCCCTTTTCGGGGACCGCGGCCTTGATCTGCTGCTGCTGCTCTTGCTGGACCGCCTGGACTTTGTCGGTCTGTTGCTGCTGCTGCTGGACCTTCTGGGTCATGTCCTGCAGCTGCCTCTGCAGTTGCTGCATCTGCTGCTGCATCTGCTGTATCTGCGCCTTCATGTCCGAGAGCGCGTCCGCGCGCGCGGCCGGCGCGGCGGCGACCACGAAGATGATGGCAAGCGCGAGACGGAGTGCGAGTCCGAGCCCGATGGGCGATGTCATGGCATTCCCCCTAATTGGCAGGGGCGCCGACGTCCGCTTCCCTTCGGTGCTTCGGCGCCGTGGCTTTGCACCTGGTATGCCAGATGCCGTATTTATAACTTGATCAATTATAAGGGAAAACCAAGGCCCAGGAAAGAGAACGGCGTTCAGAAGCCAACGGAAATTTTATGAATTCTATGTCATGTGACATAAGTGCTACACGCACAGCGGAGGACCCCCACGCAAAAAGGAACGGGCGAGAGGGAGGACTCCTCTCGCCCGTTGAAGCCGAACCGGAGCCTGGGCTATTCAGCGGCGCGCATGGCGCTCCCGGCCGACACCGCCGCATTGGCGTGAGCCGCGCGCAGCGGTTTCAGCACGATGAGCGCCGCCAGCGAGGCGATCAGGTTCATGATCGCCGCCACCATGAACACCGCGTGCCAGTTTCCGGTGTAGGACGCGAGCACGTTCCCGAGCGGCACCAACAGGGAGGCCGTGCCCTTGGCCGTATAGAGGAGGCCGGCGTTGGTCGTCGCGTACTTGGTCCCGTAGGTGTCGGTGCAGGTCGAGGGGAAGAGGCTATAGATCTCGCCCCAGGCGAAGAACACGAGCCCGCTCAGGATCACGAACGTCACGGGTTCCTGGCCGAACTGGCCGAGCGCCCAGATGCCGACCGCCTCGATGCCGAAGGCGATGAACATCGTGTTCTCGCGTCCGATGTTGTCGCTGACCCAGCCGAAGAACGGCCGCGTGATGCCGTTGAGGATGCGGTCGAGCGAGAGCGCGAAGGTGAGCGCCGGGAGCGTGAGACCGATCAGGCTCACCGGCACGGTATCCACCTTGAAGTCCTTCGCGATGGGCGCGAGCTGCGCGGTCGCCATCAATCCGCCGGCGCCGACCAGCACGAACATCAGGTACATCACCCAGAAGATCGGCGACTGTACCATCTCGATCGGCGTGTATTGCCGCGCGGTCTGCCGCACGGCCGTCGCCTTCGCCACCGGTGCCTCGCCCTCACGCGGCGCTCGCAGGAAGAGCGACACGGCCACCACGACGATGCCCTGGCCGATGCCGAAATAGAGGAAGGCCTGCTCGAAGCCCGAGGAGGCGATCATGCCCTGGATCGGGATGATCGTGAGCGCCGAGCCCGCGCCGAAGCCGGCGGCGGTCAAGCCGGCGGCAAGCCCACGCAGGTCGGAGAACCACTTGAGCGCGTTACCGACGCAGGTGCCGTAGACCGCACCGGCGCCGATGCCGCCGACCGCCGCCGCGGCGTAGAGCATCCCCAGCGAATCCGCCATCGAGTTCATGACCCAGGCGATGCCGCAAAGCGCGCCGCCGATCAGCACGACGATCTTCGGTCCGAAGCGGTCGACGAACCAGCCCTCGACCGGGACCAGCCAAGTCTCCGTCAGCACGAAGATGCTGAACGCGACTTGGATCGCCGCGCGGCCCCAATGGTACTTCGTGTCCATCGGACCCACGAACAGCGTCCAGCCGTATTGCAGGTTGGCGATCATCGTCATGCAGATGATGCCCAGGACCAGCATCACCCAACGGAAATTGGAGGGTTGCTCTGCGCTTGCACTCATCGACATTTCCATCCCCATGGCTGTTTCTGTTGCGGTGCTGGCGGCGTCTTCCGCGCCTGCCGTCCCGTTGGTCAAACGATAAACTCGCTGCCGCCTGGCATACCCAATACCACAACAAGATAAGACATCGCCGAGCGAATTGGAATCATCGCCGTGGTTAATCGCGGCCGAAATTATCCTTATGGTGCAAGCATGTTCCTGGTCGACCAGGAACTTGGTGACTTCCACGTCATCGTTTCGAGCGCAGCTTTGGCGCAGAATGCGGTCATGGGTTTAGCCAAGGCATTGTGTCGGGCGGCGATTCTCGCACTGGGCCTCGTCGGTGCGATCGCGCACGCAGCGGTGCCCATCGAGGGCGAGCGATTGCCGACGGGTCAGCGCATCACGCCGCTCGCGGCACCGGGCGCGCGTTTCGAGAGTCTCGATCCTGCGCTCCCGGAGTTCCCCGACTTCCGCGCGGGCGGCGCGGTGGCGCTGGCGTTGGCACCCGATGGTCGCACGCTGCTGGCGCTCACCAGCGGCTACAATCGCAACTTCGGCGCCGACGGCCGCCTCGCGCGCGACGCCTCGAGCCAGTACGTCTTCGTCTACGACATCGGCAAAGGCGCGCCGGTGAAGCGCCAGGTGCTCGAGCTCCCGAACACCTTCGAGGGCATCGTCTGGGATCCTGCCGAGACCGGCTTCTATGTGAGCGGCGGCGTCAGCGACGACGTGCATGCCTTCCACGTGAGCGAAAAGGGCTTCGTCGAGGAGTGGGCGCCGATCCCGCTCGGCCATGCCGAAGGCGCGGGGCCCCTCACCAAGCCGATGGCCGCGGGCCTCGCCGCGAGCCCGGCACAGAATTTCCTGCTGGTCGCGAATTACCAGAACGACTCCGTGTCACTCGTCGATCTCGACGCGCGCCAGGTCGCGGTGGAGCTCGACCTGCGTCCGGGAAAGCTCGATCCGAAACAGAGTGGCGTGCCTGGCGGCGAGTTTCCAGTGGCGGTCGCCTGGCCGCTCCCCGAGAAGGCCTACGTCGCGAGTGAGCGCGACCGCGAGCTAGTGGTGCTTCGGGTAGCCGCGGGCTCCCAAGACACGCAGGGCCTCGCCGTCACCGCTCGCATCAAGCTCCGCGGCCAGCCGGTGGCGCTCCTCGCCTCGCGCAGGGGCGACCGCCTCTTCGTCGCCGAGGACAACAGTGACACGGTGGCGATCGTCGACACCGCCGGCGACGAGCTCGTCGCGGAATTCGCGGTGGCGGCGCCGCCCGCGATGCTGACACAGATGCGCGGCCTCAAGGGCGCCAACCCCAACGGCCTCGCGCTCTCGCCCGACGAGAAGACCCTGTTCGTGACCTTGGGCGGCCTCAACGCCGTCGCGGTGGTGCAGCTCGACGCGCGGGCGCCGGCAGCGCCCAAGAGCGATGACGATGGCGACGCCGATCGAGTTTCATCCTGCGGCAACCCTCACCCGGCCGCCGCTGACGCGGCGCCCACCCTCTCCCACGTTGTGGGCGAGGGGACGAATAGCCCCTCTCCCGCACTTGGGCGGGGTCGAGCCGCAGAGCGGATCGACGAGGGACCCGTTGCGCAGCAACGGGAGGGTGAGGGTGCGCAGCAACGGAAGGGTGAGGGTACAGCCACGAGCACGCTCTGCCCCCACGTCATCGGCCTCATCCCCACCGGCTGGTATCCGAACGCCGTGGCGCTCGATCGCGAGGGCAAGCGGCTCTTCGTCGTCAATGGCAAGAGCAACGCCGGCCCGAACCCCGGCGCCTGCCGCGACAGGCTCGGCGGCGGCTTCCCGCCGCCCTGCCGCGGCCGCAACCAGTACGTATGGCAGCGCGAGCAGGCGGGCCTGCTCTCGATGCCGATGCCCGACGGCAAGACGCTCTCGGACCTGACCTGGCAGGTCGCCGCGAACGCGGGCTTCCCCGCCGCGCGCCAGCACGCGGACGCCGCGGCGCGCATGGCGTTCCTGCGCCAGCACATCCATCACGTGATCTACGTCCTCAAGGAGAACCGCAGCTACGACCAGGTGCTGGGCGATCTCGAGGTCGGGAACGGCGATCCGCGCCTCGTGCTCTTCCCCGCGGCGCTGTCGCCCAATCACCATGCGCTCGCGCGCGATTTCGTGACGCTCGACGATTTCCTCGACAGCGGCGAGAGCAGCAACACCGCCTGGATCTGGTCGACCGCCGCGCGCACCACGGACTACGCCGAGAAGGCCGCCCCCATCACCTACAGCGGCCGCGGCCTGCAGTACGATTTCGAGGGCCTCAACCGGAACATCAACGTGAGCCGGCCCGAGGCGGAGCGGCACGCGATCGATCCCGGCCGGGTCGCCGATCCCGACATGCTGCCGGGCCCGGCGGACGTGGCCGCCCCCGACGCGCCTGGCGACGCGGCCGACGTCGAGGGCACGGGCTACCTCTGGGACGCGGCGCTGCGCGCGCATCTCACGCTGCGCAACTACGGCTTCTACGGCGATTTCATGATCTACGATCCGCGCAACCCCGCGGCGGCGCCGCTCCTCCGCGATCCCTTCGCCGAGGGCCGCACGGTCTACGAGCCGACCAAGGCGGCACTCCGCGGCGTGAGCGATCCCTACTACCGCGGCTTCGACATGCGGCTCCCGGATTTCTGGCGCCTCAAAGAATGGCAGCGCGACTTCGCGGCGCTCGTCGCGGCGGACCAGGTGCCCAATCTGATGCTCGTGCGCCTCCCCGGCGACCACTTCGGCGGCTTCGCCGACGCGCTCGACAAGGTGAACACCGTCGAGACCCAGATGGCCGACAACGACTACGCCGTGGGGGCGCTGGTCGAGACCGTGGCCCGGAGCCCGATCGCGCGCTCGACGCTCATCTTCATCGTCGAGGACGACGCCCAGAACGGCGCCGACCACGTCGACGCCCATCGCAGCCTCTTGCTGATCGCCGGCCCCTACGTGCACCGCCGCGCCGTGGTCTCGATGCCCTACACCACCGTGAGCCTGTTGCGCACCATGGAGGAGGTGCTGGCCCTGCCGCCCCTCGGCCTCAACGACGGCCTCGCCGACCCCATGGCCGACGTCTTCGACGAGCGCGCGGGCGCGGAGTGGACCTACGAGGCCGCGATCCCCGCGATCCTCGCGACGACCGACCTGCCGCTCCCGAAGAAACACGCGGACGCCGGGCCCGCGGGCTCGCGCCCCTCACGCTGGGGCTGTGCGGGCGCGCCGCCGAAGGACGAGGCCTACTGGCAACGCGTGCTGGGCGATCAGGACTACTCGCGAGAGGACCAGCTCGACACCACGAAATTCAACGCGGCGCTCTGGGCGGGGAGAGCGATGAGCGGCGAGGCGCCGGCGGAAGCGGGTGGTAGGGATCTCAGGCGGGGGAGGGCGGTGCTGTTGAGTGCGTGGTGCGTCAACAGCGGATGCAGCACTCCGTAGCTGATTCGGCAACGCGGTCGCGCGACCTCAGCCCACAACCTCGCTGATCGCGACCTCACCCTCCGTCGCCTCGGTCGGCGATGTCAGCAGCGGGCCGAGGTTCTCCCTGATCCAGGGCAGGAGTTTCTGGGTCGAGGTTTCGGCCGTGGCCTTGTTGGTGAAAACCGAGACCGCCATCACGGTGTCGTCGGGCGTGAGGACGAGGTAATAGGCCTTGAAGCCGTCCATCTGCTTCATCGCCGGCAGCGCGCCGGCCTTGACGCGTTGGGCGAACTCGGCGCCCATGCCGGGCTAGACCTTGCCGCGCCGGATTGCCGCGAATAGCTGCTGAGCCATGTCCCCTCCTGATGTGCTCCCGGAGCGCGGGAGTCTATCCTGCTTCGCACCGGGGGGCGACCCCACTCGTTCTGAACCAGCGCACGAATTTGAAGGCGTCATTGCCTCGCCCGCGGGATAATGCGGACGGAATTCCCTCTGCGAACCCAGCACGGAGGCAGCGATGGCCAAGGCCTACTGGATCACAACCTATCGAGCGATCTATGAACCCAAGGCCGTTGCCGAGTATGCGAAGCTGGCAGGTCCGGCGATTTCGGCGGCCGGTGGACGCTTCTTGGTTCGAGGCACGCCGGAAAAAACACTCGAGGCCGGTGTCGACTTGCGCACGGTCATCACCGAGTTCGAGAGCGTTGCGAGCGCCCTTGCCGCGTACGAGAGCCCGGCTTACCAGGACGCACTGAAGCTGTTGGGTGACGCGGCCGTGCGCGACATCCGCATCGTCGAAGGCGTCGACTAGCGTCCTCGCGGCGCGCTACTGCACGTGCTCCGGATAGTTGTCGAGGAACGATTCGATCGCGAGCAGGCGCGAGGCGTCCTCGAAGCGGCGGCTGGCGTTGGAGCACTCGATCGAGAGCTTGAAGAGGACGTGCGGGATGCCGCAGAGGCCCTCGCGGAGCTCGACCACGGTCGCGGTCTGCGACGGGGCCGTCTCACGGCGCCGGCGGAAGCTCGCGCCCGGCCTCACCTGGTCGAGGTTGGCGCGCGGGCGCTCGGAGAGATTGGAGAAACGCCCGGAGAGATCGGAGAGGAAGGTCATGGGATGCTCCGGTTTATTCGGCGAGGCGCGTGAGCGCCGCGGTCAAGGCTTGCGACGGGTCGACGAAGCGCCACGCGAGCTCGCGGGCGCGCTTGTCGCGCCGCACGAGCTCGAGGCGAACGGCGAAGCGGCCGGGCGCGCCGACGATGGTGAGGAAGCCGGCCGTGGCGGTGCCGACCGGCGTCTCCGGATGCGCGTCCTTCGCCAGGAAGCCGCCGACGGACCAGTTGATCGCCTCCTGATCGGCGCCGAGGAATGTGAGCTTCATCTTCAGCGAGCTGCGTCGCTTGTGGCGGCGCCGGTCCTTGAGGCGCTGCGGCCCCGGCACCGGCGTGTGCAGCAGCTCGTCCGTATCCTGCGCGAGCGCAGTCTGGTGCTTGGCCATCTCTCGTTCCCTCGCAAAGTTCTATGCGTTCGTTGCCAACGGCGGTCCTCGGCGGATCAAGAAATAACGATGAATCCGTAAAGGAGGAGTTGAAGATCGCATTTTCGAATAAGGCCTCTAAAGATTGGACCGACAGACCCTGAATCGCGCTAGGGTGACGCGCGAAGGGAGAGCCCGCATGCGATACGTCCTCTGCACGATCGTTGGCCTCGCGCTCTTGACGAGCGTGCCCGCGCTCGCCGCCGACACATCGGCCCCGGCCGGCGTCACCGTCATTCGTCTCACGGAGAAAGCGGAGCACATGATGGCGCGCGATCATCTGCGCGCGGGGCTCGCGGTCGAGGCGACGGGGCCTGCGGCGGCGGCGGTGCAGGCGGAGATCAACCGCCGCATGGAAGCCGCACTCGCCAAGGCGAAGTCGGTCTCGACCGTGAAGGCCGAGACCGGCGGCTACTCCGTATATCCCACACACGACCCCGGCAAGCCCACGGTGTGGCACGGCCTGCAGACGCTCAACCTCCAGAGCGACGCGGCCGCCGATCTGCTGCAGCTCGTGGGCGACCTCCAGGGCCAAGGCCTCAACACCCAAGGCCTCACCTTCGAGGTGAAGGACGAGACGCTGCGGAAGGCCGAGGACGGCCTCACCGCCGACGCGCTGGCGCAGCTCAGGAGGCGCGCGGAGACGGTGGCGGGCGACCTCGGCATGACCCTCCAGCAGATCCGCGACTTGACCGTCGGCAACGCCGAGGGCGGCGGGCGCCCGCCCGTGCCCATG
>DATEGF010000076.1:0-17441 GCA_035280245.1 Allostellaceae bacterium | reverse complement strand
TGGGGTCGCGCGCCTTCAAGATGAAGCGCGCGGTGGCGTTCTCCTATCTCGACTACTCGACGTTGGCGCACCGCAAGCGCTTTTGCGAGCGCGAGCTGGAGCTCGGCCGGCGCCTGGCGCCCGCGCTCTATCGCCGGCTCCACGCGGTGACGCGCGCGGCGAACGGGCGCCTCGCGCTCGACGGCGCGGGCGAGCCCGTCGAGTGGCTCCTGGAGATGCGGCGCTTCGATCAAGCCGACCTGTTCGATCGGATGGCCGAGCGTGGGCGTCTCACGCCCGCGCTGATGCGCGATCTCGCCGACGAGATCGCCGCGTTCCATGGTACCGCCGAGCCGGCCTACGACCGCGGCGGCAGTCCCGCGATCGCCGCGCTGATCGAGGATATCGAGGCCAACTTGAAAATCGCGGGCGCGCGGCTCGATGGCGATGCCGTGCGCGGACTCAAACGCATGCAGCTCGCTGCCTTCGAGAGGCTGGCGCCCCTCCTCGACCGGCGCCGCGCCGCCGGTAAGGTCCGGCGCTGTCATGGCGACCTGCATCTGCGCAACATCTGCCTGGTTCACGGCAAGCCCACGCTCTTCGATCCCATCGAGTTCAGCGACGAGCTCGCCACCATCGACGTGCTCTACGATCTTGCGTTCTTGCTGATGGACCTCCATCACCGCGGCCACGCCGAGCTCGGCAATCGCGTGCTCAATCGCTATCTCGACCGCACCGGCGATGGGGGCGGGCTCGCGGCACTGCCACTCTTCCTCTCGCTCCGAGCCGCGATCCGCGCCCACGTCACGGCCGCCGCCGCGGGCCGTCAACCGGCCGCCGAGCAAGCCGGCCTCGCCCGCGAATCCCGCGCCTATCTGGCGCTCGCGACCGAGGGTCTGGAGCCGCGCACCCCAAGGCTCGTCGCCATCGGTGGTCTGAGTGGCACCGGGAAGACCAGCCTCGCTCATGCGCTGGCGCCTGAGCTCGGTCCCGTGCCGGGCGCGCGGATCATCCGCAGCGACGTGCTGCGCAAGCGGAGCTTCGGGGTCCCTCCCGAGACGCGCCTGCCGGCGTCAGCCTACGAGCGCGAGGCGACCGAGCAGATCTATCGCGCGCTCTACGACGAGGCCGCCGAGACCCTCGACGGGAGCCATGCGGTGCTGGTGGACGCAGTGTTCCTGCGTCTGGAGGAGCGGCAGGCGATCGCGGAGATTGGCCGCGGCAAAGGCGCGCGTTTCGACGGACTCTGGCTCGAGGCACCGCCCGATCGCCTGGCGCGGCGCATCGCGGCCCGGAAGGACGATGCGTCAGACGCCGATGTCGCGGTGATGCGGCGGCAAACCGGCCTCGATCCCGGCCCGATCGACTGGCAACGGATCGATGCCGCCGGCGATCTCGCGCGCACGGTGGAGCAGGCTCGCGCGATCCTGGCGGCAAAATCTACTTGAACAGCGAGAGATACACCGAGAGCACGAGCTCCATCACGATGAGCCCGACGATGTACCACTCGACCCGAAGACTGCGGCTCTGAGTCACGAGATCGAGCAGGGTCTCGACGGTGCGCGAGATCACCTCGAGCTTGCGGTCGAGCCCGCGGTCACGCTCAGGAAGCTCGTACTCGTCGGCAAGCCGCAGGTAGAGGCGCTCGAGCGAAGGATGGTCCCACAGCACTTCGGGCTTCTCGCCTGTCTCGACGCGCCCCACCATCTTGTGCTGGACGGAGAGCACATTGCCGATATTGCGCAGCAGGAACCTGCCTTGCGCTCCAGGCCGCCCGCGCTTGCTGAGCGACGCCGCGAGCGGCTCGATCCGATCGAAGACGGACGCGATACGAGTCTCGTAATGAGCCAGCACGAGACTCTTGGCCAAGGCATCGGCGACCACCTGAGCCCGCTCGACCGAGAGATCACGCAAGGTGAGCGTACCGTCCAGGCCCATCTGCTCCTCGCCATCGGGGCGGATCGCGACCCGGAGCTCGTCAACCTCCGAGGGTTCGTAGGGTTCGATCACTCTGGGTATCAAGCGGTCGATCAGTCGGCGCTCCTCGCTCGCGCTCACCTGGAACAGAACCACGACGCCGTAACGGAAGACCACCGCGATGCCATTGGGCTCGCATTTGAGCGCGAGCGGAGCCGTCGCCATCGGCTTGGGCTCATCGAGGCCGCGGGTATCGATGCGCTCGCCCAGCAGCATCGCGCGGACGACACTGTTGGTTGACTCGACGGCAGTGCCGCGCGAGACGGGAGCGGTGGTAATGACTTCATTCATGTCGACACCTTCCAGATCGGCGACCAGTTACGCCGCATCGCTCCCGACAAAATATGGCTCCGAGGCGAAATCGACCTCTAAACGCATGTTGTGCTAGTCTGAATTAACGTCGGGCTCTTTCACCATGAAACGACACATCATCCTGACCTCGCATCCGACCGGGGGTCGCATGCCGCCCCCGATGGTTTGGGGCGCATCGACGGCGGCGGAGCGCGGCCCGCTGATCGCTCAGTCCGACAAGGATCGGCGGAATGT
This sequence comes from Allostellaceae bacterium, assembly GCA_035280245.1. Classification (GTDB taxonomy): domain Bacteria; phylum Pseudomonadota; class Alphaproteobacteria; order ATCC43930; family CGMCC-115725; genus DASZHJ01. Next base: position 14,939 of record DATEGF010000076.1, on the reverse strand, counting down.
CATCGGCGCCCACGCGGGCACCTTTGCGATCTACCGCGCTTTGGCGATCACGGCGGGCAAGCTCAGCCCGATCCATGTACCCGATCTTACCAACACCGCGCCTGCGGAGAAAATCGGACCCAACCCTCAATGGTCGGGCGCCGAAAAAATCGTGTCACTCGACCCCTGGGGTCATCTCATCGCGGAGGTTTTCGCCGATCGCCTCAAGGAGGGTTGGGACATCCGGCCCACCATCGCGATCACCAAAGCGCACATCGAGATGCCAGAGCTCAAGCAAGCGATCGATGCGGGTCGCCTGGTCCCGGACAACAAGATTCTGCTGAGCAACGGGGCCGTCCGCGTCACCAAGGCGGCGATCGAGCCGGTGTGGTTCCTGCCTGGGATCGCGCAGCGATTTGGCGTCAGCGAGAGCGATCTCCGACAGGGCCTGTTCGAGCATACCGGCCGCATGTTCGCCGAGCTCGTGACGCGGCCGGACCTCAAAGTTTTTCTGCCGCCCATCGGCGGCACGACCGTCTATTGGATCGGCGACATTGCCGCGCTTGGCGACCGCGCGCGCAAGGTCGCGTGCCGGGTGCATGATGAGTGCAACGGATCGGATGTGTTCGGATCGGACATTTGCACCTGTCGCCCCTATCTCGCACACGGCGTCGAAGTGTGCGTCGCGACGGCGCAGCAAGATGGCGTCGGCATCGTCGTCTACAATCGCAAAGAGGGCCGCGGTCTCGGCGAAGTGACCAAGTTCCTGGTCTACAACGCTCGCAAGCGGCAGGAGGGCGGCGACCGCGCCGCGACCTATTTCGAGCGCACCGAATGCATCGCCGGCCTGCAGGACATGCGCTTCCAGGAGCTGATGCCCGACGTCTTGCATTGGCTGGGCGTCACGCGGATCGACCGCTTCGTCTCCATGAGCGACGCGAAGTTCCAGCCGCTCGTGAAGAGCGGCATCGAGGTGATCGAGCGGGTCGAGATCCCGGAGGGGCTCATTCGCAGCGAGGCCAGGGTCGAAATCGACGCCAAGAAAGCCGCCGGCTATTTCACCAAGCGCATACCCGATTCCGGAGAGCTCAAGTCTCGCAAGGGACGCCTTCTGGAGGAATAGGAAAGGCGTGGAGAGTACCGACGCGAGGGCGGCGGTCGCCTATCTTCGGACGGCGGATGCGGTTCGCGAGCGCGCCCACGGCCTGCTGAAGCTCGCCGAGCGAGACGCGCTGGAGCATTTCATCTACCGCGCCGACCGCTTGCCGCAAGCGATCGACTATGTCTTGGAGACGATCCGCTCCCGCTATCCGGACTTGCACATTCCATTTCACAGCCGGTGGCGGCACTTCACGGCGAGCGGCAGGGACCGATGGATGGAGCTGTCGCGCGACCTCGACATCCGCGACCCCGCGGAGCGGGCTCGCGTGCGCTTCGATTTGGCGGCGACCAGCGTGCTGCTCGATGCGGGGGCCGGCACCCGGTGGCAGTACCGTGAGGCCGGCGGAGCGACCTATGGACGATCGGAAGGCTTGGCGGTCGCGAGCTTTCAGCTCTTTCGGTCGGGCGCTTTTTCAAGTGACCCGCAGCATCCCTGGCGAGCGGATGCCATCACCTTGACCGCGCTTGGCCCCGCCGGCCTCGCCGACGGTCTTCAGGTGTCTCGCGAGAACCCCATGCCTGGGCTCGAGGGCCGGCTCGCTTTGCTGAAGCGCACGGGCGAGGCCCTCACCGCTCGGCCAGATCTGTTCGGACGCGGCGCCCGGTTCGGCAACCTCTTCGATCATCTGGCATCGACGGCGCACCGTGGCGCGATTTCCGCGCGCCAGATCCTGAACGCGCTCATCGACGGACTCGGAAATATCTGGCCGGGGCGCTTGGTCTTGGCGGGAGTGCCACTCGGCGACGTATGGCGCCACAAAGCCGCGCACGGCGCGGGCGCAAGCGCCGGATACGTGCCGTTCCACAAACTCTCGCAGTGGCTCGCCTACTCGCTGATCGAGCCACTGGAGGAGGCCGGGCTTGGGGTCACCGAGATCGATGCGCTCACCGGGCTCGCGGAATATCGCAACGGCGGCCTTATGATCGACAGCGGCTTGATCGAGCCGCGCGATCCCAGCCTGTTGTCGCGCTCGGTTCCAGTCGACGCGGAGCCGGTGGTGGAATGGCGCGCGCTCACCGTGGCGTTGCTCGATCGCATCGCGGACGGGCTGCGGACACGGCTGGGCTCGAGCGCCGAGGATCTGCCGCTCGCCAAAGTGCTGGAGGGCGGGACTTGGGCCGCCGGACGGCGGCTCGCCGAGGCCCGACGCGCGGACGGCGCGCCGCCCTTCCGTGTCGAGAGCGACGGCACCGTCTTCTGAGGACCATTCAGGGAGCAGCGAGGCATGGAAGGGAACGTCGTCGTCGTCACACACCCGCTGGTGCAGCACAAGCTGACCCTGATGCGCAGCAAGGACACATCGACGGGGCAATTCCGGCAGCTGCTGCGCGAGATCGGGCTGCTGATGCTCTACGAGGCGACCAGGGATCTGCCTCTGGAGGATCGCGACATCGAGACGCCGCTGGTCCGCACACGGGGCCCTATGCTCGCGGGCAAGAAGCTCTGTTTCGTTCCCGTCTTGCGCGCGGGTCTCGGTTTCATCGACGCCATGCTCGAGCTCGTGCCCTCGGCGCGCGTGGGTCACATCGGCCTATACCGCGACCCCACGACCTTCACCGCGATCGAATACTATTTGAAATTGCCCGAGGACATCTCGAAGCGCCTGGTCGTGATCGTCGACCCGATGCTGGCGACCGGCCATTCGGGGAGCGCCGCCGTGCGTCGACTCAAGGAGAGCGGCGCCGAGGCGATCAAATTCATTTGTCTGGTCGCGGCGCCGCCCGGGCTCGACCTGATGCGCGCCGAGCACCCGGACGTCACCATCTACACCGCTGCCGTGGACGAGCGCCTCGACGACCACGCCTACATCGTGCCCGGGCTCGGGGACGCCGGAGATCGGCTGTTCGGGACGAAGTAGGGTCTGACCCGCTTGCATCAGCAAGGTGCGTCCTTCGACGCGCTTCGCTTGCTCAGGATGAGGGGCAGTCAGCCTTGCACAAAGAACCCCCTCATCCTGAGCAAGCGAGCATTGCGAGCGCGTCGAAGGACGCACTGAGTCAATCCAAACAGGTCAGGACCCAAGTCCTCAAGCGGTGGTGCCGAATTCCTGCTTCACCTTGGCGAAGGCGATGTCGGTGATCTCCAACGCGTCGCGGATATCCGCCTCGCGATGCGCCGCCGAGAGGAACATGTTGTGCCAGGGGTGGAGGTAGGCGCCGCGCTTCGCCGCCTCGCCGGTGAACCGCGCCGCCTTCTTGAACTCGGGATCGTCCGCGAAGAGCAGCAGCGGCATCTGCACCGGGCCGGACTGGCGGATGCGAACGCCATGGCTCAGCGCCTGCGCCGCCAGGCCGTCACGGAACATCTGCCCCATACGCTCCATGGTGGGGATCGCGTGACCCTCCCGCAGGATCGTCACCGTCGCGATCGCCGCCGCCATCGAGGTCGCCGCGAACCAGAACGAGCCGGTGGCGAAAATTTTTGTGGCACCCTCGCGGAAGCGGTCGTTGCCGAGCACGGCCGCGAGCGCATAGCCGTTGGCGATCGCCTTGCTCCATGCGCTGAGGTCCGGACGCACGCCGAGCGCCTCCCAGCTCCCGCCGAGATGCAGGCGAAAGCCCGCGCGCACGTCGTCGATGATGAGGGCGGCATCGCGCTCGTCGCACGGCGCGCGAAGCCGCCGCGCGAAGGCCGGCGTCGGCAGCTCCTGATCGACGCGGTTGTCGTGCCGGAAGGCCGTCACGATGATCCCCGCAAGATCGTCGCCCGCCGCCTCGACCGCGCGCTCGACGCTGGCGATGTCGTTGTAGGCGAACTGGATCAAGTGCGCGCGGTTCTCGTCGGTGATGCCGTTGAGGTTCGGCGTGCACCAGGGCGCCGAGCCGTGATAGGAGCCGGTCGCCACCAGAATCTTGCGCCGGCCCGTGGCGGCCCGCGCGATCGTCACACACTTGGTGGTGGCGTCGGTGCCGTTCTTCTCGAACATCGCCCAGCTCGCGTGCGGGATCGTGTCGACGAGCAGCTCCGCGAGCTCGACCATGCGGGGCGACGGGCCGTTCTGGCAGTCGCCGAGCGCCTGCTGGCGTGCCGCCGCCGCGTCGACCTCGGCATGCCCATGGCCCAAAACGATCGGCCCATAGCTGCACATGAAATCGATGTACTCGTTGCCGTCGACATCGAAGAGCCGGCACCCCTTGGCGCGCTCGAGGAATTGCGGAAAGCCGTCGGGGAGCCGGCCGGCGTTCTGGTGCCCGTACATGCCGCCGGGAATGACGGCGCGAGCGCGCGCCCGCAGCGCCTGGTCGGCGGCATAGATATGGAGGTTCGGTCGGTCCATCGGATGCGCCCAAGTGACAGGGGTCGGGCGCCCTTTATACTGAGATTAGCGACACTCGTGCGATGATTCCTGAGGAGGAAGCCATGGGATTGAGCGAAGACGTCATCGCCCGCGAGGGCATCATCGCTTCGATGGAAGACGTGGCGCTGAAGCAGTTCCTGTTCCTGCGCAACCTTGCCGATCCCGTCCTCGAGCGGTTCGGCGAGCGCGGCATGACGGCGCTCGAGGCGGCCTTCCGGCATTATGGCCAGTGGCGCGGAGACACCATCCGCATGAGCCAGGCCTCGCTCGTCGCGGGCAACGACGCCCTCGCCTTCCTCGCCAACTGGGACAGCTGCGATTTCGTGCTGGCGAACCTCGCGGGCGAGGTGGGCGTCGACGGCAGCCCGACGGACGCGACGCTTCGATTGCCAGGGATACCGGGCCAGGCCTATTTCAAGCTGCGGAGCGGCAAACCGGAGCTGCTCCAGCGCTACTGGTCCGGCCTGCTCGGCGGCATGCCGGCGGGCTATGAGCGCAAGCTCTCGCTCGTCGCCGATGGCGCCTCGATCGAGGGACCCTGGAGCCTCCGCGCGCGCTATGCCGGAAAGCCAGCGGGCAGGATTAGCGTCGACCAGGTGCGGGCCGCGATCCGCAACATCTTTGCGGAACCTGCCCGCGCGCTGGCACTGGTGCGCGGCACCTCGCGCAACGCCGGTGCGCTCTACATGTTCATCGCGCGGGAGGTGATCCGCGTCTGGGACGCCACCGGCGAGCAGGTGGTCCGGGAGGGCGTGCGCTCGATCGGGCGCGAGCGCGGCACCGTGCTCCGCGAGAAGCACATCCGGGAAGGCAAGCCGCTCAACCTCAAAACCCTGATGGAAGATTGGGACGGACCGCTCGTCTCGACCTGGGTCTTCAACGAGGGCTACCTCTCGGAGGGCGCCTGGCATCAGGATTGCCGCTACTGCCCCTATGCCGACGTCTGGTCGGAGTTCGGCAAGGAGGGTCTCGCTCTCGGGCTCCTCTACGACATCGAGCTGCACACCACGATGTACACGACCTATCATCCCGGCACGATCGTGCGCTGGGACGAGCTCAAGACCCGCGGCGACCATCTCTGCAAGTTCCGCATCTCGATCCCCGAGCTCGCGAGCCCGAACGATCCCGAGTACAAACGGCCTCGGTGAACCTGCCGAACCACGAAGAACGCATTGGTTCAATCCAAGGGGATCAGACTCTAGAGCGTCCCATTTAGATGAGATCGACCCTAGCTCCCTCTCCCCTCGGGGAGAGGGTCGGGGTGAGGGGGTGGCACCATCGACTCACTTTATCACCATAGGAGACGCGGAAACGCCCCCTCACCCTGCCTCTCCCCAAGGGGAGAGGAGCATTGCGGAGCGCGTCCCGGCTGGATGGGATCACGACCGCTCTAGCTAAAGCGCATCCAGGAATCGGAGCAGGTGCGGCGCCACCTGCTCCGGCGCCTCCAGCAGAATGGCGTGCCGTAGCTTCGGCAGAATCACGAGTTGCGAGCGCGGCAACTGCTTCGCGATAAGCTCGTTGAGCCGTGGCGGGCAGCCGCCGTCGAGCTCGCCGGTCAGCACCAGCGAGGGCGCCCCCACCTCGTCGAGCCACGGCGCCATCTCGGTCTCGGCGTAGATGTCGAACACGCTCAGAAAGACCTGCGGGTCGGTGTCGATCACCTGCTGCATGCGCCGCTGGATCACGTTGGGCCGGTGGGCCGCGAACGCCGGCGTGAACCAGCGCTCTTTCAGGCTCTCCAGCACGGGCGCGACGCCACGCTGGCGCATGTCGGCGACCACGCCCTTGACCTTGGCGCTGTCCTCGGCGGTGCGGAACGCCGCGGTGCTGAGCAGCCCCAGCGAGAGCACGCGGTCGGGATAGCGGCGCGCGTAGGCGGGGCCGATCATGCCGCCGAGTGAATGACCCATGACATGCGCCCGGGCAATCCCGAGCTCGCGCCGAACCGCCTCCAGGTCCTCGACGAGATCGTCCAGCGAGTAAGGCGGCGCCGGCACCGGTGAGGCGCCGTGGCCGCGGAGGTCATAGCAGATACACCGGAAGCGATGCTTGATGAACGGCACCACGCCAGCCCACGACTGGCGCGAGGCGCCGATGCCGTGGATCAGGATGAGCGGCGGGCCGTCGCCCTCGAGCGAGACGGCGGAGCGAACGGGCTCGCTCATGGCGAGCCCTGGTGAGCACGGGCTGCCTCGGCGCTCGGCACCGGCGGGCGTGCTCGGTTGCTGAAGTGCGGCATCACCTCGGCGGCGAAGCGCTCGATCACCTCCTCGGACTCCTCGCGGGCGAGGCCCACGTTGATGTTCATGATGAAGTCATCGATACCCAATGCGGCGTAGGCGCCGAGCCGATCCACCATCTCCGAGGGCGGGCAGATCAGCAGGTTCTCGTTGAGCTCATCGATGGTGCGGGTGCCCGGAAGCTCCGCGATCTGCCCGTGCCGCACGATGCCCGGCCCGGTGAAAACATTATCGAAGCGGCAGTAATAGGAATGCGCGCGCTCCAGCAGCGAGCGCGCGTGGCGCGCGTCGCGGGCGGCGACGCAAACCCGCGACAGGATCAGCCTCAGATGCTCGCCGGCGGGCCCGAGCTCCGACTTGCCTCGCTGAAACGCCTCGACCTGCTCCCGCATCCTGGCAAAGGTGGCGTTGAGCGGTGTCGTCTGGATGTGGAAGCCGCGCTTCGCTGACGCGTAAATGCCTTCGGGTGCAACCGTTGCAATCATGATGGTGGGCTTGCGCGCTGGGCGCGGCATCACCGTGAGCGGCGCGAACTTGTAGTACTTGCCGTCCCAGGAGACTTCCTCGCGCGTGAACAGCGCCATCAGCACGTCGAGCGACTCGTCGAACTTCTCGCGCGACTGCTCGAGCGGGCAGTCGAGCCGCGCCATCTCATAGGCGAAGGCGCCGCGGCCGACGCCGAGGATGAGCCGGCCCTCGCAGAGGATGTCGGCCTGGATCGCCGCACCCGCGAAGGTGCGCATGTCGTGCAGCGGCAGGACGCAGACCGAGGTGATGATCTCGATCCGCCTGGTGACGGAGGCGACCTTCACCGCCATCTGCAGGGGATCGGGCACCAGCAGGATGTTGAGGAGGTGATGCTCGGGAATGGTCACGCCGCGGTAGCCGAGACGATCGACCAGCTTCGCCTGGGCCACCATGTCGGCATAAAGCCGGTCGCCGCCGTAGCGCGGGTCGGGGTAATAGGCCGAGAGGAAATGATTGAATTCCATGGGTCAGGGCTCCGTCGGCTGACGAGCCAGGACCTTGCCTCGGGCAGCTAGTTCCCGAAAGCGAATTAAAATTGACATTTAATTCGATAAAGTCGAATTACGTCCATGAACCAGGCCGAGCTCGCGACCTTCCTCGCCGTGGCGGAGTTGCGGAGCCTTGCGCGCGCGGCGCAGCGGCTCAATGTCACGCAGTCGACGGTCACCTCGCGCCTCGACAGCCTCGAGGAAAAGCTCGGACAGAAGCTGTTGCATCGCCGGAAATCCGGCGCCGAGCTCACCTCGGCCGGCTTCAAGTTCCTCCGCTATGCGGAGCTGGTGACTCAGCTCTGGCGCCAGGCCAATTACGAGATCGGCCTCCCCAAGGGCTTCACCGGCGTCTGCAACGTCGGCTGCTATGTCGATCTGTGGGAAGGACTCTGCGAGACGTTTCTGGATCGTCTGCATCGAAAGAGCCCCGACGTGGCGGTCGCGGTCTGGCCGGGCGACCAGCGCAACATCGATCGCTGGCTCGACACGGGCCTCGTCGACATTGCCTTCTGTTACAGCCCGCAAGCGCGCGGCCGGTTCGCGGTCCGCGAGATCGGGGTCGACGAGTTCCTCCACGTCGAGTTCAAACGGCCGCGCGGCGCAGGCGGTGCCGCGGGCTACGTCTTCGTCGACTACGGCGAGCAATTCCGGCGCGACCACGCCGTCGCCTTCGCGACCATGGAGCCTGCGGCCCTCACGCTGGCCTCGGCGCGCTGGGCGATCGACTACCTCGCGCGCTGGGGCGGATCAGGCTATCTGCCGCGCCGCCACAAGCGCCTCTTCGAGCGGCACCCGCGGGCGCGCATCCTCAAGGGCTCCCCGGTGCTCCGCCAGACCATCTTCCTGGTCGAGAATACCGACGTGACGCGCCATTGGCCGTGGTTCGCGGAGGCGATCGCCGACATCCTGTGATCGCGCGGGTCGCCCGTCCGAGGACCGAGGACGAGCAGCGAGTGGGACGTACCCTGGGCGCGTACTCCCGGAGCGGACATGAGCCACCAACCGGGGAGGGCGTGGACGGCACTCCAATCAGCTTCCCATCGCCAAACTCGGTCACCAATACTGGTCAATTATAAAGGACCGAATGACACCCCGACCGCGAGCGAGCACACTCAGTCGGTCAATTTTATTGCAGAGGTGGCAGCCGAGAACCGGGAGGGAGCACCAACATGACCCCGTTCCAAGCGACAGCCGTGATTGCCAGCCTGCCTGCGCTTGTCGCCTGTGCCTCGATCTCTTCGGGCACCTCGCAGAAACTCACCATCAATACCGATCCCTCCGGCGCTGATTGCCAGCTCATGGTGAAGGACGCGGCGATCGGCAACGTCAACCCAACGCCGGGTGCCATCACGGTCAAGCGGGCCAGCGACAGCATCCGCGTGACTTGCCGCAAGGACGGCTATCAGGACGCTACCTATGTCAACAAACCCGGGCTCGAGGCGGCGACGCTGGGCAACATTGTGCTGGGCGGAGTAATCGGCCTCGCGGTCGATGCGGCATCAGGGGCCAACAACAGATACGAAGAGGTAATGACCCTTAGGCTTGAGCCGGCGTCTGCCGCGTTGGCCAAACCGCAGCCCGCCCCGGCAGCATCGGAGACGGGGCAGCAGCCTCAAGCTGTAGCCAGGATCGAACGCTACCCGAGCAATGTTGCTGAATTCCACTGCCCGGCCGCCGGCACGATAATCCGGACCTCCGCCCACAGCTCCTTCAAGTTCACGAATGGGACCGGCTTCACCTGTGCTTACGTCGATCAGGACGGCACGGCGCGCGAGCGTTATGCGATCTTCGCTGATGGATATTCGCGGCTGGCAAAACGCGATCTCGACGGCCTCTGGCCCTTGCGGGTGGGTAATCGCGTCGAGTTCCGCAACGCCGATACCAATACACCGAATTTTTTGTCCAGGCGTGACTACGACGAGAGCTTCACCGTGGTCCGCCAGGAGCCGGTCACAGTACCAGCCGGCACTTTCGATACCTTCGTCATTGAGTGGCACGAAACGGGCTTCAGTCAGATCTACCGGTCCGACGCGATCATTACTTTGTGGTATGCGCCACGAAGCGGCTATTTCGTGAAGTCCACGGTGAAGGTTGTCGATGCTGACGCGAGGGACCCGGTCGCACAGACTCAATACTCGGGCATGGATTACGAGGCCACGGAGGTGGTGCTGGCGGACACGGGACCGGTGTCACCTCCGGCACTCAAGCCCTGGTCGCAGCCGGACAACATCAGAAACGCCGGCAATCCCCCATGAGAGTAGTGAAGCTCGGTCCGGCACATTTGTCTCCCCTAGCCCCCGAGCGTGACGACCCCCGCGCGCGCGAGCCCGTCGATCGCGCCATCGTCGAGGCCGAGCGAGCGCAGCACGGCGCGCGTGTCGCCGCCCGCGGGCGGTGGGTCGTTGCGGACGGTGAAGGCGGCGCCGTCGATCTCGATAGGGAGACGCGGCACTTTCACCACCTTGCCGTCGGGCATGCGGCTTTCGCGGAGGCGTCCCTCGGCGTTGAGGTGCGGATCGTCGAAGAGATCGACCGGCGTGTTGACGGGCGCGAAGGCGAGCTCGGCCTCGTCGCATTTCTGGAGCAGCTCGGCCGCAGGGAATTGCTTGAAAAAGTCCGTGAGCAAAGGCACGAGCCGCCCGCGCGCGAGCACGCGGCTCGTATTGCTCTCGAAGTCTCTCACCTCCAGCAGGTCCGGCCGGGCGAACACCGCGCAGAACCGCTTCCACTGCGTGTCGGTGACGATGCCGATGAAGATCGGCTTCCCCTCGCGGCTCTCGAAGATGTCGTAGACGCCCCAGGCGCTGTTGCGGATCGACATCGGCTGCAGCGGACCTGGGAGATAGACCGAGTTCACCATGTGCTGGCCCATGAGGAAGGCCGCGGACTCGTAGAGACCCGAGGCGATATGCGCGCCCTTCCCCGTCCGGTCGCGCTCGCGGAGCGCCGCCAGCACGCCGATCACCGCGCCGAAGCCGCCCATGACATCGATCACCGAGGCGCCCGCGCGCAGCGGCCGGCCCGGCGGCCCCGTCATGTAGGCAAGCCCGCTCATCATCTGCACGACCTCGTCGAGCGCCCGGCGCTGCTCGTAGGGACCGCTCAGGAAGCCCTTGAGCGAGGCGTAGACGAGCCGCGGATTGAGCTTCGCCACCGCCTCGTAGCCGAGGCCCAGGCGCTCCATGGTGCCGGCGGCAAAATTCTCCACCAGCACATCGCTCTTGCGGATGAGCGCCTCGATCACCGGCCGCGCGCGCGGCGATTTGATGTCGATCCCGAGGCTCTTCTTGTTCCGGTTGTAGAAGCCGAAGAAGCCGACGCCCGAACCCTTGAGGCGCCGCGTCGGGTCGCCCTCGGGCGCGGGCTCGACCTTGATCACGTCGGCGCCGAGGTCCGCGAGCACCATGCCCGCCGAGGGTCCCATGATCGCGTGGGAGAACTCGGCAACGGTCAGGCCGCGAAGCGGGAGCGAGGACTCGGACATCAAGGCTTTCTCTATCACGCCGGCAGCTCCGAGCGGAACACGAAGTACTTGCCGCCGGCCTCGCGCGGAATCTCGGGGCGGTAGCCGATCCGGCGACGAAAATCCCCGCCGTAATTTCCGGTTGACGCGGTCGATCACGGGCGGGGAAAGTCCTGATCCACCTCGAGGAGGCGCCCGAGCTCGAACCGTCGCCAGGTCTCGCCCGCCCACAGCCGCTGCGTGAAATCCGCGACGAATTTGTCCTTACCAGGCTTCGCCTCGGGCCAGGCGGCATCGAGCAAGGCGCGCGCCGACGGCGCATTCCCGGAATAGATCAAATCGAGCATCGCGGCCCAGAGCGCGGGGTCGAGCGCGCCCTCGGGAAGAGCCTCGTATTTCTTGTGGATGTCCGCGGCCTGATCGGCCAGGGCCCCGTCGGACGGCGCCGGCTTGCGCATGGCGTCGGGATCCAGGCGATATTCGCCGACGCGCGGATCATAGGCGAGCACCACCGGCGGCGCCGGCGCCACCTCGGCCGGTGCATTCCAGTCGGCAAAGGCATCGTCATTGAACCGCAGGCGTGGGGGGCCGCCGCGCGCTTCGACCTTGAGGTCGGAACTTCCGAGCGAAATCTCCTGGTGATGCGCGCGGCCCTCGATCCAGATCAGGTGGGCGGTCCGGCAGCAGTGCGCGCCACCGCTCGACCCAATGTAGATCGCATTGGGACCGGCGCCGCCACCGACTTGCAGGTTTCGCATGGCAAAGTCGTGATCCGCGATCTTGATGGGCTCGTCCCATGGCGACCGGATCACGATGAATTCATGGCCATTCGGCGCGTCGGGCGGGCGCTTGTAGTCCTCGATCGCGGTATCGTTGAGACGGATTGCCTGCGGTCGCGCGCCCGCGCCGATGCGCTGCGCCAGTTCCTGATCCTCGTCGGGCGTGAGCGCGGTCGCCGGCTCAACCCCAAGTGTGAGCGTCATGAGCAGAATCATGAGACGCACAGAGACCATCGCTCAACGCCGCTCTGGCGGTGTGGCGAAGCGCGCCTCGAGGGTATCCCAATCGGGTTTGCCGACCAGGCGCTGGCGCTCGGCAAAACTCGCGAGACGGTTCGAGACCGCGGCGAGCGAGCCGTCGCGGCGGAGCGCGCCCAGCACCTCCTGCATCGCCAGCACCGAGGCCTGCAGCGCCGCGTTCGCATAGAGCACGAGGCCAAAGCCCATGGCCGCAAGCTCCGTCTGCGTCGCGAGCGGTGTCTTGCCACCCACCACCATGTTGGCGACCTGGGGTACGCCGAGCCGTCGTGGGATTTCCGCAAGCTCCGCCGGACTCTCCGGCGCCTCGACGAAAGTCACGTCGGCGCCGGCCCGAGCGTAGGCCTCAGCGCGCGAGATCGCGGTCTCCAGCCCCTCGACCGCTCGCGCGTCCGTGCGCGCGATGATGAGGCAATCGGCCGAGCCTCGCGCGGCCACGGCCGCCTCGATCTTGCCGACCATCTCCGCCGCCGGGATCAGCTCCTTCCCCGCGAAATGGCCGCAGCGCTTGGGAAAGGATTGGTCCTCGAGCTGGATCGCGGCGGCGCCCGCGCGCTCGAGGATGCGCACCGTATGCGCCACGTTCACCGCATTGCCGAAGCCGGTGTCGGCATCGACGATGAGCGGCAGCGCGGTGGCGCCGGCAATCGCCTCGGTCGCTCGCGCAAGCTCTGTCAGCGTCACGAGCCCGATGTCGGGCACGCCAAGCCCGGTATTCGCGAGGCCCGCGCCGGTCAGATAGACCGCCTCGAACCCCTGATCCTCGATGACGCGCGCGGCGAGCGCGTTCGCCGCCCCCGGCACAAGGAGGGCGCGCCGCTCGGAGATTGTTTGCTTGAGACGCTGACCGGCTGTCATCGTTGCAGCCTAGCACAAGGGGTCTGGTCTCGCCCCACCGCGTGGCCGTGCTACCATCGGCCAGCACCATTTGAGGGAGCAAAGCCCATGCGCGGGATGATCGTGGCGCCGCAGCCCGAGGCCGTGGAGGCGGGCGCGCTCGCGCTCAAGCGCGGCGGCAACGCCATCGATGCCGCCATCGCCTGCGCCTTCATGCAGGGCGTGGTGGACCCGCAGATGGTGGGGGTTGCGGGCTTCGGGGTCATGCAGATCTATATGCCCAGGCGCAACGTGCATCTGCATCTGGATTTCCACGCGCGCTGTCCGGCGTCGGTCACGCCCACCATGTGGGCGGACCTGATCGAGGGCGAGGCGCGCGACGGCTTCGGCTTCCTGCTCAAAGGCAAGGTGAACGACGTCGGCTACCAGGCGGTGGCCGTGCCTGGGAACCTGCGCGGCTACGAGGAGGCGCTGAAAGAATTCGGCACCATGGATTGGGCGGATGTGATCCGGCCAGCCATCGAGGCGGCGCGCGAAGGTTTCATCGTCCGGCCGCACGTCTACGGCATGTGGATCCAGAAGGAGAGCAAGTTCGGCCGCGTCGACCTCGTCGACAAGCTGCGGTCCACCGAGGCCGGACGGAAGATCTATTTCCATCCCGACGGCACGCTCAAATTCATGGGCGACCGCATCGCCAACCCGGACATGGCGCGGAGCCTCGAGCGCATCGCGCAGGGCGGCGCCGACCTCTTCTACAAGGGCGAGATGGCGGAGGAGATCGCGGCTGACATGGCGAGAAACGGCGGCCGCGTCACGCTCGAGGACTTGCGCAATTACAAGACCACGCGGAGCGCGCCGGTCTGGGGCAGCTATCGCGGCCACCGCATCGCCGGCGCGCCGCCGCCCGCGGGCGGCACGCTGGTGGTCGAGATGCTGCAGATCCTCGAGAACTTCGACGTGCGCAAGCTCGGCCACAACAGCCCGACATTCATCCGCGTGCTCGCGGAAGCGATGAAATTGGCGACGATCGACAAGGACCAGCACGTCGGCGACCCCGCCTTCGTCCAGGTGCCGCTCGATCGTCTGCTCGCCAAATCCTATGCGCGCGAGCTGGCGGCCAAGATCGAGAGCGGCGAGAAGGCGCATGTCGAGCGCCTCAACCAGGAGAAGCACGGCACCACGCACATCTCCGTCGCTGACGAGGAGGGCAATGTCGTCTCCATGACGCACACGCTGGGCGCGCCCTCGGGCGTGATCACCGCAGGGCTCGGCTTCATGTACAACGGCTCGATGTCGGTCTTCGACCCGCGGCCTGGCCGCACGGGATCGCTGGCGCCCGGCAAGGCGCGGTTCTCCTCGATGTCGCCCACCATCGTCTTCAAGGACGACAAGCCCGTGATCGCGATCGGGGCACCCGGCGGCACCTATATCTCGGGCTCGGTCGCGCAAGGCATCGTCAACGTGATCGATTTCGAGATGTCGATGGTCGAGGCGGTGTCGGCGCCGCGCATCTCCGTGACCTCCGACATCATCGACGTCTCCAATCGCATCCCGCGCTTCGTCACCAGCGAGGTCGAAGCCATGGGCTATCGCGTCGCGCGCTCCTACATGAGCTACGCGTTCGCGGGCGTGCACGGCATCAAGATCGAGAACGGCCGCTGGTCCGGCGGCGCCGACCCTCAGCGGGATGGGATGGCGCTCGAGGTGTGAAGCGCGAGCTCGAGTTAGTAGCGAAGGGGCCGATGCAGTGCTTTGACCGGGGTGCGTCCTTCGACGCGCTCCCTGCGGTCGCTTGCTCAGAGCTTGTGAGCCTATGTCGTCTTGCGACGTAGAAGCAGTTGAGGGGGTGGGTGGCACGGGTGAGGTGGGTGAGGATTGTCGGGGGGACTCAGGCGGTGGCA